>JAAWEO010000119.1 GCA_022794295.1 Angelakisella sp.
CGGCGCGCCTCACGGGGGGACTAGTCCCCCCGTGGGCCCCCTAACCCTCCGGGGGGGATTTTGGTGCCTCCGGCGGAGCCGCTTCGCGGCAAGCGCCGCACGGCGGCGAGGGGATGGAGGAACGGTTTTGGTGCTTCTGGCGGAGCCGCTTTGCGGCAAATGAGCTGCGGGCGGGGGGAACGGGTTTGTATCTTCGGTGGTGGGGGATATTCCAAAGGGCCGGGGCAGCAAGATGCTTCCCTGGCCCTTTTTATTGGATTTTTTATACTTCTGCGTAGTCCTCCGGGTCACCGTCCAGCTCCGGCGGGGTGAGGTAGAGGCCGTCGTTTTCCTCGTCCTCGTTTTCCGGTACTTCCTGTTCCTCGGCGTCCTCCTCCGGCAGGTCATAGTCTGCCTGGTACTCCTCCATGGCGGGGTGCCGGGGGGCACGTTCCACTTCGCTGTAGGACACCAGGCCGGTACCGGCGGGGATCAGCTTGCCGATGATGACGTTCTCCTTCAGTCCCTGGAGGGGATCGGTCTTGCCCTTAATGGCCGCATCGGTGAGGACACGGGTGGTCTCCTGGAAGGAGGCGGCGGACATGAAGGAATCGGTGGCAAGGCTGGCCTTGGTGATACCCAGCAGAATGGGCCGGAACTCCGCAGGGCGGCGCTCCCCGCCATCGGCGGCGTTCAGCTCCGCGATGTTCGCATTGCGGCGGTAGACCTCGCTGCGGTCCATCATAGAGCCCTGGATCAGGTCGGTGTCCCCGGCCTCCTCCACCTTGACCTTCTTCATCATCTGGCGGACGATGACCTCAATGTGCTTGTCATTGATATCAACGCCCTGGGTGCGGTAGACCATCTGGACCTCTTTGATCAGGTAGTCCTGAACCGCCAGCTCTCCGCTGATCTGGAGGATCTCCCCCGGCTCGGCGGAGCCCTCGGTGATAAAGTCGCCCTTCTTCACCCGGTCCCCGGCCTGGACCCGGAGCTTGGAGCCGTAGACGATCTGCCGCTCGCTCCGCTCCCCGGTCTCGGCGTCCTCGATGATGACAATGTCCACTCCCTTGGCGTCCTTGTCAAAGGAGACCACACCGTCGTTGTGGGCAATGACCGCCACGCTCTTGGGCTTGCGGGCCTCGAACAGCTCCTCCACGCGGGGAAGACCCTGGGTGATGTCGCTGGCGGAGGCGATACCGCCGGTGTGGAAGGTACGCATGGTCAGCTGGGTGCCCGGCTCGCCGATGGACTGGGCGGCGATGATTCCCACCGCCTCGCCAATGGCCACCGGCTGGTCGGTAGCCAGGTTGGCCCCGTAGCACTTGGCACAGACGCCGTCCTTGGCGCAGCAGTTGATGATGGAGCGGATCTTCACCCGCTGGATGCCGGCCTTTACGATCCGGTTCACCAGCTCCTCGTTCATCATCTGGTCCCGGTCCACCAGGACCTCCCCGGTCTTGGGGTCGATAACGTCGTCGGCCACATACCGGCCCATCAGGCGCTCGGCCAGTCCCTCGATGACACGCTCGCCATCCATAATGTCGTAGGCCTCAATGCCCTCGTGGGTGCCGCAGTCCTTCTCCCGGATAATGACCTCCTGGGAGACGTCCACCAGGCGGCGGGTCAGGTAACCGGAGTCGGCGGTACGCAGGGCGGTATCCGCCAGGCCCTTACGGGCGCCCCGGCTGGAGTTAAAGTATTCCAGAATGTTCAGGCCCTCGCGGTAGTTGGCCCGGATGGGGATCTCAATGGCCCGGCCGGAGGTGTTTGCGATCAGACCGCGCATTCCCGCCAGCTGGCGGATCTGGTCCATAGAGCCGCGGGCACCGGAATGGGCCATCATATAGATGGGATTCAGGGGGTTCTGGGAGAAGTGCGCCTCCAGGGCGTTTTTCACGTCGTTGGTGGTGCGGTTCCAGACGCTGATGACCCGGTCATACCGGACATCATCGGTAATGAAGCCCCGGTCATACTGGCGGTGGATGCCGTCAACTTCCTTTTCGGCGGCCTCGATGAGGGCCTTCTTCTCCGGGGGCACCACGGCGTCGCACACCGCCACCGTAATGCCGGAGCGGGTGGAGTACTTGTACCCCTGGTTCTTAATGTCGTCCAGCACCTCGCTGGTGCGGGTGGTGCCGTGGACCTTGATGCAGCGGTCGATGATCCGGCCCAGGGTCTTTTTGGTCACCAGGAAGTCCACCTCGTAAAGGAAGCGGTTCTCCTCCTTGGTGCGGTCCACAAAGCCCAGGTCCTGGGGAACCGGGTTGTTAAAGATCATTTTGCCCACAGTGGTCTCCACCAGGGCGCTGCGCAGCACCCCGTCCACCACCTTCTGGCGGCGGACCTTAATGGGGGCGTGGATACCCACATCCCCGGACTGGTAGGCCATCAGGGCCTCGTCGGTATCCCGGAAGACCTTCCCGGCCCCCTTTTCACTTTCCACCACCATGGTCAGGTAGTAGGAGCCCAGCACCATATCCTGGGAGGGCACCGCCACCGGGCGGCCATCGGAGGGCTTGAGGAGGTTGTTGGCGGCCAGCATCAGGAACCGGGCCTCGGTCTGTGCCTCGGCAGACAGGGGCACGTGGACCGCCATCTGGTCGCCGTCAAAGTCGGCGTTAAAGGCGGTGCAGACCAGGGGGTGGAGCTTAATGGCGCGGCCCTCCACCAGAATGGGCTCAAAGGCCTGGATACCCAGGCGGTGCAGGGTGGGGGCGCGGTTGAGCATCACCGGGTGGTCCTTGATGACGATCTCCAGGGCATCCCAGACCTCCTTCTGGGCGCCCCGTTCCACCATCTTCCGGGCCTTTTTGATGTTCTCGGCCACCTTCAGGTCCACCAGGCGCTTCATAACAAAGGGCTTAAAGAGCTCCAGGGCCATCTCCTTGGGGAGGCCGCACTGGTACATCTTCAGGTTGGGGCCTACTACGATTACAGAACGGCCGGAGTAGTCCACCCGCTTGCCCAGCAGGTTCTGACGGAAGCGGCCCTGCTTGCCCTTGAGCATATCGGACAGGGACTTGAGGGGGCGGTTGTTGGGGCCCGCCACCGGACGTCCCCGGCGGCCGTTGTCAATGAGGGCGTCCACCGCCTCCTGGAGCATCCGCTTTTCGTTGCGGACAATAATATCCGGCGCCCCCAGCTCCAGGAGCTTGCGGAGGCGGTTGTTGCGGTTGATGACCCGGCGGTACAGGTCGTTGAGGTCGCTGGTGGCAAACCGTCCGCCATCCAGCTGGACCATGGGCCGGATCTCCGGGGGGATCACCGGCAGGACCTGGAGGATCATCCACTCCGGCTTGTTGCCGGAAAGGCGGAAGGCCTCCACCACCTCCAGGCGCTTGAGGAGCTTTGCCCGCTTTTGGCCGGCGGCCTTTTCCAGCTCGGCCTTAATCTCGGTGGAAAGGGCCTCGATATCCAGCTCGGCCAGCAGCTCCTGAATGGCCTCGGCCCCCATGCCGGCCCGAAACTCGTCCTCATAGGCCTCCCGCATTTCGGCGTACTCCCGCTCGGTAAGGAGGCTGTATTTCTTCAGGCTGGTAATGCCCGGGTCGATAACGATGTAGGAGGCAAAGTACAGGACCTTCTCCAGAAGGCGGGGGGACAGGTTCAGCAGCAGGCCCATCCGGGAGGATGTCCCCTTGAAGTACCAGATATGGCTCACCGGGGCGGCCAGGTCGATGTGGCCCATCCGCTCCCGGCGGACCTTGGCCCGGGTCACCTCCACGCCGCACCGCTCGCAGACCTTGCCCTTAAAGCGGATGCGCTTATACTTGCCGCAGAAGCACTCCCAGTCCTTGGTGGGCCCAAAGATCTTTTCGCAGAACAGGCCATCCCGCTCCGGCTTCAGGGTGCGGTAGTTGATGGTCTCCGGCTTTTTGACCTCGCCGTAGGACCAGCCCCGGATGCTCTCCGGGGAGGCCAGACCGATCTTAATGGATTCAAAGACGTTAAATTCCAAAGCGCAGCCCCTCCTTATATACCCAAATCGTCAAATCCGGCGCCGACCTCGTCCTCTGCCATGGATTCCTCCACGGCGTTCAGCTCCTCCTCAGAGAGAAGCTCCTCCTCGTCCGGGTTCTCAATGGCAAAGCCCTCGTCCAGCTCGGAGCTCACCTCCACGCTGCTCTCCTCGAACACCGGGATATCAATGGGGGCAAGGCCCAGGTTGTCGTCCTCGTCGAAGTTCTGCTTCAGGTCGATCTCGTTGTTGTCCTTATCCAGCACCCGCACATCCAGGGCCAGGGACTGGAGCTCCTTAATGAGCACCTTAAAGGACTCCGGCACACCGGGAGTGGGTACGTTCAGGCCCTTGACAATGGCCTCGAAGGTCTTGACACGGCCCACGGTGTCGTCCGACTTGACGGTAAGGATCTCCTGGAGGGTGTAGGCGGCGCCGTAGGCCTCCAGGGCCCACACCTCCATCTCGCCGAACCGCTGGCCGCCGAACTGGGCCTTACCGCCCAGGGGCTGCTGGGTCACCAGGCTGTAGGGGCCGGTGGACCGGGCGTGGATCTTGTCGTCTACCAGGTGGTGGAGCTTCAGGAAGTACATATACCCCACCGTGACCCGGTTGTCAAAGGGCTCGCCAGTGCGTCCGTCGTAAAGGACGGTCTTGCCATCCTCGGGGAGGCCGGCCTCGGTCAGGCAGGCCCGGATATCCGCCTCGGTGGCTCCGTCAAAGACGGGGGTCATCACCTTCCAGCCCAGCTCGGCGGCAGCCCGGCCCAAATGGACCTCCAGCACCTGGCCGATGTTCATTCGGGAGGGAACACCCAGGGGGTTCAGAACGATATCCAGGGGGCGCCCGTCGGGGAGGTAAGGCATATCCTCCTGGGGGAGGACCCGGCTGACCACGCCCTTGTTGCCATGGCGGCCGGCCATCTTGTCCCCCACGCTGATCTTGCGCTTCTGGGCGATGTAGCACCGTACCACCTCGTTGACCCCGGCGGAAAGCTCGTCGCTGTTTTCGCTGGTAAAGACCTTTACATCCACAATGATGCCGTATTCCCCGTGGGGCACCTTCAGGGAGGTATCCCGGACCTCCCTGGCCTTTTCCCCGAAGATGGCCCGCAGCAGCCGCTCCTCGGCGTTGAGCTCGGTCTCCCCCTTGGGGGTCACCTTGCCCACCAGAATGTCCCCGGCGTGGACCTCGGCACCGATGCGGATGATGCCCCGCTCGTCCAGCTCCTTGAGCATGTCCTCGCCCACGTTGGGGATATCCCGGGTGATCTCCTCCGGCCCCAGCTTGGTGTCCCGGGCCTCGATCTCGTATTCCTCGATGTGAATGGAGGTGTAAACGTCGTTGCGCACCATCTTCTCGTTGATGAGCACCGCGTCCTCGTAGTTGTAGCCCTCCCAGGTCATAAAGCCGATCAGGGCGTTTTTGCCCAGGGCGATCTCGCCGTTGTTGGTGGCGGCGCCATCCACCAGGACGTCCCCCACCTCCACGCGGTCCCCCTTGGAAACAATGGGGCGCTGGTTGGTGCAGGTGCCCTGGTTGGTGCGCAGGAACTTGATCACGTCATAGGTCACCAGATCCCCGTCGTCGGTGCGGATATCCACCCGGGTGGCGTCCACCCGCTCCACATAGCCGGCGTGCCTGCTGACCCCCACCACGCCGGAATCCACGGCGGCCTTGTACTCCATGCCGGTGCCCACAATGGGGGCCTCGGTGAGCAGCAGGGGCACCGCCTGGCGCTGCATGTTGGCCCCCATAAGGGCCCGGTTGGCGTCGTCGTTTTCCAGGAAGGGGATCATGGCGGTAGCCACCGAGACCACCATCTTGGGGCTGACGTCCATATAGTCCACTTCTTCCCGGGGCATCTCCGCCACCACATCCCGGTAGCGGACGCTGACCTTCCGGCGGGCGAACCGTCCTTCCTCGTCCAGGGGCTCGTTGGCCTGGGCGACGACGTACTCGTCCTCCACGTCGGCGGTCATATACTCCACCTCGTCCAGCACCCGGCCGGTGGCCTTGTCCACCCGGCGGTAGGGGGCCTCGATGAAGCCGTACTTGTTGATCTTGGCAAAGGAGGCCAAATAGGAGATCAGACCGATGTTGGGGCCTTCCGGTGTCTCGATGGGGCACATCCGGCCGTAGTGGCTGTAATGGACGTCCCGGACCTCGAACCCGGCACGGTCACGGGAAAGACCGCCGGGGCCCAGGGCGGAAAGACGCCGCTTGTGGGTCAGCTCCGCCAGGGGGTTGGTCTGGTCCATAAACTGGCTCAGGGGGGAGGAGCCGAAAAACTCCTTGATGGCGGCCACCACCGGCCGGATGTTGATCAGGGCCTGGGGGGTGATGGCCTCGCTGTCCTGGGCCTGGGTGGTCATCCGCTCCCGGATGACCCGCTCCATCCGGGCAAAGCCGATGCGGAACTGGTTCTGAAGAAGCTCCCCCACGCTGCGGATGCGGCGGTTGCCCAGGTGGTCGATGTCGTCGGTGACACCGATATCGTGGTGGAGGCAGCACATATAATTGATGGAGGCAAAGATATCGAACTTGCGGATATACTTGGGGATCAGCTCGTCGGCCCGGGCGGCAATGGCATCCCGCTTTTCTTCGTCGGTTTCGCAGCCTTCCAGGATCTCCCGAAGGACAGGGAAGTAGACCTTTTCGTTGATCCCCAGCTCGGAGCAGTCGAAGGAGA
>JAAWEO010000120.1 GCA_022794295.1 Angelakisella sp.
GTTGCGCTCCGAAACGCGCCTGCGGGCGCAGGCGGCGGGCGACCAGGCGCTGTCCGCCCTGGACCCGGACCGGACTGATGTCCGGTGACAGAAAGGCTAACCGGTACTGGGCGTTAGGCTTCGGGTATGGTGCTGCTCTGGCAGAAACCTCGCCCGCCCCAGTCCGTCAAAGGCCGGGGAATCGTCCCGCCCTGCACCCGTTCGGACTCCAGGCACCCACTACCCACCCCGCACACCGTCAAGGCGCAAGGCGCCGGGTAGGGTCTGGATTCGGCCTCCAGGCCGCGGTGTTTAATACAAATTGTACTAGATCTTCTGGTTTTTCTGCTGTGTATACTGTTGGCAGGCCCTGGAGGCTCCCCGGTTCCGAAAATCCAAAGCCATAGGTCAGCGGTACAAAATCCACCCCGGCCTCCAACGCTCCTACCCCATCGTAGCGGCTGTCCCCAATCATCACCGCCGAACCCGGGTCGGTCCAGTCCAGTGTATCCATCACCTGGCGGATCAGGTCCGCCTTGGAGGGATGCTCGTCCGTCCCGGCCGCAATGGCGGCAAACCGCCTGGTCAGGTCAAACCGCTCCAGGGACTTCTCCGCCATGGATCGGTGCTTCAGGGTAGCCACGGCAGCATAAGTCCCCGGGGTATTCTCAATGGTGTCTAAAATCTCCGGGATCCCCGGATAGACAGCGGCCTCTCCTACCCCGATGGTCCCGTACCGCTCCCGGTAGCAGGCCACCATCTCCCTGGCCTGTTCCTCTGTGGCGTGGTGGTACCGGATAAAGGAGTCCTCCAAGGGCGGGCCGATAAACTTCCTCAGATCGCTGTCGGAAATGGGGGGTATCCCCATGGTCTCCTCCACGTGGCGCACCGTCCGCATGATCCCCGGGGAGGTATCCACCAGGGTCCCGTCCAGGTCAAAGATAAACAGGCGGTATCTCATGCTTGTGCCCCCTTTCCGGCAATCAGCCCCCAGGCAAAGGCGCAGTAGCTGCGGATGGCCTCCCGTTCCTCCGGGGTCAGCCGCTGGTCGGAATTGTCCCCGGACCAATGGCAGACCCCATAGGCGGGCTGCACTGTGCCGGTGACCGTGGAGGGCACCGAGATCAGGCACATCCCCATGTGCATGGCGAAGTGGCACAGGGCCTGGAGACAGATATCGCCCCCGCCCTGGGGGGTCCCGGCCGAGGCGAATCCCCCGAAGAACTTCCCGGCCAGGCGGGCCTCCACCCAGTAATCAACAAAGCTATCCATAAACACCTTTACCGGTGCGGAAACATTGCCAAAGTAGGTGGGGCTTCCCAAAAACAGGGCGTCGCAATCTAAAACCTGGGCGGGGCTATGTAATTCCTCCACGGATAATATCTCGTTTTTATACTCTCTGGATGCAGGAAACGCGTCGGCGGTAACGGCATAATTGGGGTCGTGAAGGCGGTAGAACAAAACCTCCGCCCCCAGCTTTTGGAAAGCGTCCCGGTATTCCCGGGCCATTTGGTAGGTATTGGCGCAGACGCTGTGAAACACAACGGCGATCTTTAATTTTGGCATATGTAATTACCTCATTTTTGTCAGTTTAGTTTAGTAATTACTTCCAGGCAAAAGGCTCTGCTCACGCATCACTCTATCGATTTTTACAAGACTAACAGGAATATATGTATGATTCATATAAACACCTCCATCCAACAAACCAAATACCTGTCTCGATGTATCTATATCAAGCATAAGTCTTTCATTTGATAAAAAGTAGTTTAAATTATTTGCAACTCTACTTAAAAGTTCCTGTTCAAAGATATATTGCCGTTCAAAATACATAGCTTCCGTTTCAGAGTTATCTTTTATTATAGCATTTCGCATAATTCTAATTTCATTTACCATTCCTAGCATATGGTAAATCATGTTCATAATGTGTTTTCTAAGCTCTTCAGTGCCCATGTTGAATTGACACTGATAAAAAATATTATCCACTTCTTGCGTTGCATTTATTTGAAAAATTACTTCAGCTTGATTAACATTGTGTGTAATTATTCCTTCTTGCGATGTTTTGAGAGTATCGTTTCTTGGCTTTCTGTACTTTTTCCACCAAGAAGAAACAATTTTACCTGCAAGCATTGTAAGGGTGACAAGAGCAAAACCTCCAGCCAGCATTTTACCTGCTTCCTCAACAGAAATTTTTTGCTCTTGTTGTTCTTCTATTTCTTCACGCCATTCAACAGTGCTTGTTTCTACTTCTTCCCATTCAATAATATCTGGGTTTTTATTGTTTTTATCTCGAGAAACTCCTCGTACTCGGCCTGGCGTCTTTTTAGACGAAACAAGATGATCTCCATTTTTCAATACTGGTCTATAGCATTTTTCACTCTTTATTATTGGTTTATAATATTTCTGTTCGCCCATTCAAGCCACCTCGCTGTTTTTGTTGCTATTGTTTCATTTTGTTTTTATATTTTTTAAAAGCCCCAGTTCCCCCAGGGCATCCCTGGGACAAGCCCTTTGGCAGTCCCCGCAGCGGATGCAGTCCGGGGAGTTGGGGGTCTTCCAGACAGGGATATCCAGCTTGCAGGCCCGTTGGCAGGCCCCGCAGGAGGTACAGCTTGCTTCATTTACCTGGAACCGCCGAAAGGCGATGGGGTTAAAAAGCCCGTACACCGCCCCCAGGGGACAGAGATACCGGCAGAAGGGCCGGTACACCGGGATCGAAAGAAGCACCAGGAAAAGAAGGACCAGGTTCTTCCAGGCGAACAGCCAGCCCAGGGCATCCCAAAGGCCGGAATTTGCCGCCACCAGGGGAAGCCCTGCGGTGAGGGTCCCCGCCGGACAGATGTATTTGCAGAACCAGGGCTGCCCCTGGCCGATGAAATCCACCAGGTACAGGGGGGCCAGAATAACAAAGCCCAAAAGGATCCCATACCGGAGAAGGCGCAGCACCTTTTCCCCGGGGAGACGCCGGAGCTTCTTCCCCAGGGGGAGCTTGTGGAGCAGGTCCTGGATCAGCCCAAAGGGACAGAGCCAGCCGCAGACAAACCGCCCCAAAAGAGCCCCCACCAGAAAAAGGAAGCCCACTACATAAAAGGTGAAGCGGTAATTGCGGCTGCCCAGCACCGCCTGAAGGGAGCCGATGGGGCAGGCCCCCAGCGCCCCGGGGCAGGAGTAGCAGGAAAGCCCCGGGACACAATATTTTTTCAGGGGTCCCCGGTAGATGGTCCCCCCGGCAAAGCCGGAAAGGTACCCGTTGGTGAGGACAGTCCACCCGGCCTGGACCCAGTGCCGGAGGCTCCCCTTGCCCCTACCCAAGGCCGATGCACTCCAGGCAGATGTTGACCGCCTTGGTAAAGACCACAAACTGCTCCCCCCGCAGAATGCCAACAGCAAGGAAGGCCCCTCCCAGAAGCAGGCACACCAGGGCCGGGAGATTTTGACGCAGAAAGGTCACGATGCAGCCTCCTCTCCGGCAGCCTCGGCCAGCTTCTCCTCGATGATCTCCTTCCAGGCTTTTTTGTCCCTGGCACCCAAATAGCCCTTGCCAATCAGAGCCCCGGTCTCGTCCACAAAGATGGTGGTGGGGACGCTGTTGATCTGCCACAGCAGGCAGGCTGTCAGGTCATCGGAGGGAAGGAGATGGGTATACTCCGCCCCGGTTTCCTCCACAATCTCCTGGGCCAGCTCCACATGGCTTTGGGAAATGGCACCATCCCAGGTCAGGGTGTCGGTGACAATGCCCACGATCTGGAACCCCTGGTCCTCATACTCCTTGTGAAGCTCCCCCAGCTCCGGCATCTCCCCCAGGCAGGGGCCGCAGAAGGTGGCCCAGACATTTACCATGGTCACCGGATGATCCTCGAAAATGCTTTGGGTGACCTCGTTCCCGGCAAGGTCGGTGGCTGTAAATTGGGAGAGGATCCCCAGGGCCGCCTCCTGCTCCCCCTCCCCCTGGGATTCTGACGACGGGGGCGGGTCAGAGGAAACGGGGGGAGCCTCCTGGCCGGAACAGGCCCCCAGGGCCAAAAGAAGTACAGCCGCCAAAAGGGCAGCAAGAAACCGCTGTTTCATAATGGGTCTCCTTTTCTTAAAATTCTGTTCCTATTTTACCAGATTGCCGGCGGATATGCAATTCCTTGCCATATCGTTTGCACCGCCTGGCCCACGCCGCAAAAACAGCCTGTAAGGCGTTTCCCCTTACAGGCTGCTTCTCACCGATCCTTTGCCCGGTCAATCTGGTTGCGGATCTCCTGCATTTGGTAGTCCAGGGTCTCAATGGAATCGGCACAGGCCTTTAGCTTTGCCGCAATGTCGTCCGAATCCCGGATGTCGTGTTTATACTTCAGCTTGTGCTCCAGGCTGGCCCAAAAATCCATGGCAATGGTGCGAAACTGCATCTCCACCATCACCTGCTTTTTTTCGTGGGAGAGGAAGATCGGCACCCCCAGGATCAGGTGCAGGCTCCGGTATCCGTTGGGCTTTGGGTTTTTGATGTAGTCCTTTTCCTGCACCAGGACGATGCCCTCCTGCATGGTCACCAGCAGGGCCAGCCGGTAGATATCATCGGGAAAGGAGCAGATGACCCTCACCCCCGCTACATCGGTGAGGTTTTCCCGAATGCTCTCCACCGTAATGGGGAAGCCACGGCGGGCCAGCTTTTCGTAGATGCTGGAGGAGGACTTAAGGCGGCTCTTGATGGACTCGAAGGGATTGCGGTTGTAGTTGATGGAAAATTCGGTATTCAGGACCTTCAGCCGTGTCTCCACCTCCATCATGGCGGCGGTGTACTCCATCATCAGGCGGTTAAAGGGCTCGGTCGCCCGGAGCTTCCGGGCCTGGACCTGGATGATCTGGTCCTGCTTTTTCAGGGCCGCAGCCTGTTCCTCCACCTGCTGCTCCAGTTGGTTCTTATAGGTAAAAAGCTGGATGGCATTATGTACCCGGTTCTTTACCACGCCGCTTTCATAGGGCTTGTGGATAAAATCGGAGACCCCCAGGTTAAGGCACAGGCTTTCGATCTCCGGGGAGCACTCCCCGCTGATGATCAGCACCGGAATGCGGCCGATCCACCCGCGCTTTTCCATTTCGTCCAGAACTGCAAAGCCGTTCATTATGGGCATATTCAGGTCCAGCAAAAGCGCCGAAATGGTGTCGAAGGAATCCCCCAAACGGCGGAGTCCCTCCTCCCCGTCTGCTGCCGCTTCCACCAGATATTCCCCCTGGAGGACCTCCCGAAGCAGCTCCCGGTTGATCTCTGTATCATCCACCACCAAAATCTTACGCAATTCCTGTCCCTCCCCAAAGCTTCCTTCCCATACATAAAAATCAGAAAAAATCTGACAGCTTTCTATTTTATTTTAGCATATTTGACAGGTCCTGCCAATCCTGCAATTTGACAAAAATGAAAAAAACCACCCCCCGGTTCTCCCCGGGAAGTGGTCATTTTTACAAGGGGATTTTTGTTTTAAGGGATGACCGGTCCTTTTACGTTTCGGAATATTCAAAGCTGGCACACTGGCTGGTGTGCTCCAGTAACAGCTTGTCCCCCTCCCAAAAGCGGCAGTGTACATTGGCACACAGGTTTTCGTGGATGGTCCGCTTCATGCTCCCCTCCACGGGGGCGCGGAGAGCCTGTCCCTGTTCCCCCGGCAGCTCCACCGCCAGGCGGTATTTTCCCTGGCGGACGACCGCCCCGGCAGAGGACCATGCAGCGGCCTTGGCCCCCCGGTAGGTGGCAAGGCGGTACTCCCGGCCACGGTGAAAGACCGAGCAGATGATACCGGTAAAGCTGCCCAGAGGGGTGGGGATCGAGGCAATGGCAAGCATCAGGCCGCCATCCCCGGGACTGCCCCACATGCACTGGGTCCAAAGGTAGGCGCTGGGAAAGGAACGCCCCCGGTCCCCCTCAATGTACCCCAGGCCGCCGGAAAAGTCCAGCACCTCTCCGTTCAGCTCCAGGGTTCCCTCCAGGGAATGCCCCATGCTGATCACCGTGTGTGAGCACTGCATCCCGGAGAACAGGAGAAAGGGCCCCATGATGTGGGAACGAAGGGCGGTAAAGGGGCCGTAGCTCAGGATCCCCCGAAGGGAAAGCCCCTCCTGGTGGATGTTCAGCCGGACCCCCCGGCAGTCAAACCGGGACTGCCCCAGCCGGACCCGGAAGCTGTTTTCGTCAGCCCGAAGCTCTCCGGCCGGATATTCCAGCCACCAAGCCCCCCGGTCTGTAATGACCTGAAGGGAAGCACTGGACCGCCCCCTGGCATCGATGTGAAGGGCAGGAATCAGCGCCAGACACTTCCCCTCCCTGCTTTGATGCTTCAAATACCACCCCTCAAAATAAGGCCCCGACCGATTCGCACCATAAAAATATTTCAATAAAAAACCTCCCTTCCCTCCCCCACAGCCCCAAACTAAAACAGTACCAAAATTATAGGCATTTCCCCCCAATCTAATCCCCCATAGAAAGAATTCCCCCACCCCAAATACTCCCCCACAAACCCTAGCCGCAAATCGGCTCCGCCGGAGGCACCAAACCCGTTCCAACCTGGCCCGCAGGCCATAGCCGCGAAGCGGCCTTAGCCCGAAGGGCTCCGCTTTTTTCCGCAGAAAAAAGCACCTTATCCGGCCAACGAGCCTCCGGCC
>JAAWEO010000121.1 GCA_022794295.1 Angelakisella sp.
TCACCCACGGGGCGGGGTCCATGGTGGGCAGTACCTTGATCTATTACCAGCGTGTTCCTACTGATAGCGCCAGGCGGCTGGGGTGTGCTGGCATCTTGGAATTGTGCTGCCGCTTACCAGCGTCCGGGCTTTCGCGGCCGGAGGCTCGTTGACCGGATAAGGTGATTTTCGCTGCGGCGAAAATCGGAGCCGCTTCGCGGCTAATGGCCTGCGGGCCAGGTTGGAACGGCTTTGGTGCCTCCGGCGGAGCCGCTTCGCGGCTAAGGGCTGCGGGTCGGGGTGGGAATGGCTTTGATGGCTCCGGCGGGGGAACTTTTCTGAAATTTTACAAAAGAGACATGCTGCTTTTACATGAATCAATTATCCTTAATCCAAAGGGGGGAGTCCCATGTTCGAGGAAAAACAGCGTATTATTCAGGAGTTTGTACCTGGTAAGCAGGTGACCCTGGCCCATTTGATTGCGAACCCGGACCGGGAGCTTTACAAGAAGCTGGGGGTGGTGGGGGGCATTCGGGAGGCTTTGGGGATCATGACCATTACCCCCAGCGAGGCCGCTATTATTGGGGCCGATGTGGCCACCAAGGCGGCAGAGGTGGACCTGGTTTTTGTGGACCGGTTTTCCGGTTCCCTGATCATTACCGGGGATGTAGCCAGTGTGGAGGCTTCCCTTCGGGCGGTGCTGGACGTGCTGGAGCACACCCTCCAGTTTACCCCCACCGCCATTACCCGGACATAGGGGCTCGCCTGGACCGCTCCCCATGCCATTTTGCAAGGCATGGCAAGGGCTCTCCCCGCCGGCCGGCGGACACCAAGATGCCACACAGATTCGGGGGTACTATGAAAAAGCTGATGCTCATGGGCCGCGTCGCCTGCGGCAAGACCACCCTTTGTCAGTACCTGATGGGGGAGGAGCTGCAATACAAAAAGACCCAGACGATCCAGATCATGGGGGACGCCATTGATACCCCCGGGGAGTATGTGGAGAACCGGGCCCTGATGCGGGGTCTTACGGTTACAGCAGTGGATGCCGACGCGGTGCTGTTTTTGCAGGACTGCACCGACCCGGAATGCCGGTTTTCCCCCGGCCAGGCGGCCATGTACGGGCGCCCGGTCATTGGGGTGGTGACCAAGACCGATCTGGCCCCTTCCCCCCAGGCCCTGGAGGACGGAAGAACCCTTTTGGAAATGGCTGGGGCCGATCCTGTGTTCTGCATCTCATCCTACACCGGGGAGGGGATCCGGGCGCTGATGGATTACATTGAGGCCCTTCCCGCCGGCGGCTGATCCCCCTTCGGCAAGATGGAGAATTTTCCGGCGATTTATTGAACAAGATGAATAATTTTACCATATTTGATAAATCCCGGCTTTACAGATTCCTGTTTTTATGCTATATTAACATTAGGGTTCGTATGTCTCTCCCAAAATCTGGTTTTCCCCGTCCCCCCACCAGGGGGCGGATAAACAAAATACACGTCAGCAAAAGAACCAGTGAACGAAAGAAAAGAGGAACTGACCATGAAAAAATTCCGTACATCCAAGCTCCTGGCCCTGGTGCTTACCCTGGCCCTGGTCCTGGCTGTGGCTGGCTGCGGCGGCAACAACGGCGGCAGCAGCACCCCCGCTCCGGCCCCCAGCGCCGGCGGCAGCACTCCTGAGCCCGCTCCCGCCGATGACGGCGCCCTGGATTTGAACGCCCTGACCCTGGACCAGATCATTGAGGGCGCCAAGGCCGAGGGCAAGGTGGAGTCTGTTGGGATGCCCGACGAGTGGGCCGACTGGGGCTCCCTGTGGAACTCTGTTACCACAAACTACGGCCTTACCCACAACGATACTGACATGAGCTCCTCGGAGGAGCTGCAGATGTTCGCCACCGAGGGCAAGAACGGCACCAAGGACATGGGTGACGTGGGCTACGGCTTTGTGGGCCAGGCGGTCTCCGAGGATCTGGTCCAGGGCTACAAGACCTCCTACTGGGATGCTGTTCCCGACTGGGCCAAGGGGGAGGATGGCAAGTGGATGGTAGCCTACACCGGCGCCACCACCTTCCTGGTGAACACCGACCAGGTCGCCAATGTTCCCACCTCCTGGGAGGACATCAGGAACGGCGACTACAAGGTCGCACTTGGACCCCTCAGCGGCGGTAACGCCCAGGGCGCCTTCATTGCCTCCAACTACGCCTTTGGCGGCGACATGGAGAACCTCCAGCCCGGTATCGACTTCTGGACCGAGATGGCCAGCAAGGGCCGCATCAACACCCTGGATATCACCCAGGCCAACTTCGAATCCGGCGAGATCGCTGTGGGCGTGGTCTGGAGCTTCCAGGGCATCCCCTACAGCAAGAACATCTCCCAGTACAAGATGACCGCTGTGGTGCCCTCTGACGGTGCCCTCCAGAACGGCTATGCCTCTGTCATCAACAAGTTTGCCCCCCATCCCCATGCCGCGGCCCTGACCCGGGAGGTCATGTTCAGCGACGAGGGACAGACCTACCTGGCCCTGGCCGGCGCGATCCCCACCCGGACCGACTTTAAGATTGCCGACGAGCACGCCGACAAGGTTCTGGACATGAGCACTGTTGAAAAGGCTGTGGTCATCACCGACGCCGATGCCTACTCTGCAGCCTGCGAGACTGCCAAAACCCGCTGGGAGGAAGAGATTGCTCCCCTGCTGATCCAGTAATTCCTTTCAGATTTCAAAACCCGCTGTCATCCGGCGGAGTGATCCATTCGCTTTATCGCCCGCCGGGTGCCACCGGCTCTGTGACGGCGCGAAGGGGGAACCCGTGGGGGTTCCCCCGTTTGCGTATTTCCCCATCCCCCAAAAAGGAGTGTGCCATTGTTGGCTAAAACCATTCTTGTACTGCTGGATGCCTGCCGTTATGACACCTGCAGTGAAAACGCCGGTTACCTGGAACACCTCATTGATGAGGGCCAGGGGGCCAAATACCGGGTGCGGGGGGAGCTGCCCTCCATGTCCCGGCCCATGTACGAAACCACCTTTACCGGCCTGCCCTCCTCGGTTCACGGCATTACCGGCAACGGGGTTGTCCGGCCCAGCCGGTGCCCCAACGTCTTTTCCATCTGCCGGGAAAACGGCCTGGTAACGGCGGCAGCGGCCTACCAGTGGATCAGTGAGCTTTACTCCCGCCCTGGCCGGTTTGACCCGCTGCGAGACCGGTTCCAGCTGGAGGGAGAAGGCGCCATCTGCCACGGCATCTTTTATTACGAGGACCAGTATCCGGATTCCCACCTGTTGGGGGACGGGGAATTTTTGAGGAAGCAGTACCGGCCGGATTTCCTGCTGATCCACTCCATGAACATCGATTACTGGGGACACCAAAAGGGCGGCGAAAGCCCGGAGTATGCCCAGGCGGTGGCCGCAGTGACAGAGCAGCTGGGCCAGCTTTTGCCGGTGTGGCTGGGGTCGGGCTGGCAGGTGGTGATCACCGCCGACCACGGCATGAACGCCATGGGAATGCACGGCGGGCCAACTCCAGAGCAGCGCACAGTGCCCCTCTATCTCTTTTCTTCCAAAGTGGTTCCGGGCCGCTTCGAAGAAAAAGAGATCTCCCAGCTGAACACCGCCCCCCTTCTGTGCCGGCTGCTGGATGCAGAGCCTGCCCCCGGAATGGGGCGGAAGATGGAAATTGCTACGACTTGCGACAAAAAAGGGGAACGCTTATGATAAAGAAAGCCAGCAACAAATATCTGTATCTCCTGGCGCTGGTGCCCTTCCTTGTGGTGGCCCTGCTTTATGAGATCCTGCCCCTGGCGACGGTGATCTACAAAAGCTTTTTGCCCGATGCCGGCGGGAGCTTCACCCTGGCCAACTACCAGACCATTGCCAGCAAGCTGATCTACAGAAAAGCCATTACCAACAGCCTGAAGATCTCCCTGACCTCCGCCTTTGTGGGGATCCTGATTGCCTTTTTCGGGGCGCGGGCAGCCCATGAACGCCCCGGAAAGATGAACCGGGCCTTTACCGCGGTGCTGAACATGGTCTCCAACTTTGCCGGGATCCCCCTGGCCTTCGCCTATATGATCCTGCTGGGGAACACGGGCCTGGTGGTGAACATCGGCAAGGAGCTGGGCATTTCCGCCCTGGCAAATTACGAATTATACACCATGAACGGTATGAGCCTGATTTACATCTACTTCCAGATCCCCCTTTCCACTTTGTTGTTGATCCCCGCCTTTGACGGCATTCACAAGCAGTGGAAGGAGGCCTGCACCCTGCTGGGCGGCAGCCCCGCGGTTTTCTGGCGCAGGGTCGCCATTCCGGTGCTGATGCCCAGCATCCTGGCCACCTTCAGCGTCCTTTTCGCCAACGCCCTGGCAGCGTATGCCACCATCTACGCACTGATGATGGATAACATCGCCCTGCTGCCGGTGCAGATCGCCGGGTGCTTCACCGGCGAGGTCCGCATCCGCGCCGGGCTGGGCGGCGCCCTGTCGGTGGTCATGATGGTGCTGATGCTCCTGATGATCCTGCTGACCAACGCCATCAGCCGGCGGTTCCAGAAAGGAGGGGTCAAAAGATGAAAGAGAAACGTGCAGCCCCCGTGGCGGTTATGCTGCTGGTGATGATCTATCTCCTGATCCCGCTGGCCGTCTCCATTGTCTACTCCCTTTTCCGGAAATGGACCGGTGTGTTTCCCGAGGGTTTCCGGTTGGATAACTATATCGCCCTTTTCACAGACGGGGAGTTTATGGCCTCGGTGGGCCGGTCCATTGCCATGTGCATTATCCCCATTGCTGCCACCATCCTCATCGTGCTGCTGGCGCTGTTTGTTACCACCATCTATTTCCCAAAGCTGGAAAAATATGTGCAGATCATCTGCATGATCCCTTACACCATCCAGGGCGTCATTCTGTCGGTAAGTATCCTGTCCCTTTACGTGGGTTCCCCCACCTTCCTTTCCAACCGCCTGCTGATGCTCATGGGGGCGTACTGCGTGGTCATTCTGCCCTACATTTACCAGGGGATCCGCAACGGGATGCGGGCGGTACATATGCCGACACTGATCGAGGCCGCCGAAATGCTGGGTGCCTCCAAGCTCTACGCCTTTTTCCGCGTAGTGGTGCCCAACATCCTCTCCGCCATTATCATCTCCTCCCTGCTGGCGGTGGGCATCATCTTTGGGGACTATGTGCTGATCCGGAACCTGGCAGGCACATCCGCCCCCAATATGCAGATCTACCTTTACCAGACGATGAAGCATGACAGTACAATGGCAAGCGCGGTGTTTGTCATCATCATGCTGACCACCTTTATCATCACCCTGTTGGTGCTGCTGCTGCAAAGCAGGGACACCAAAAGACGCCAGCAACAAGTAAAGGAGTAAGGGATCATGGGATATATCCATTTTGAGAACATCCACAAGGATTTTGGTCATAACCACGTCCTGAAGGGGATCACCCTGGACATTGAAAAGGGTCACCTGGTGACCCTGCTGGGCCCCTCCGGCTGCGGCAAGAGCACCCTGCTGCGGTGTCTGGCAGGCCTGGAGGAGGTCACCAGCGGCACCATCAGCCTGGACGGGAAGGACATCACCCACGTAAATCCCCGGGACCGGGGCATAGGGATGGTGTTCCAGCAGTACAGCCTGTTCCCCAACATGACCGTGGCCCAGAATGTGGCCTTTGGTCTGAACATGAAGAAGGTGGACAAGGAGACCACCGCCCGGAAGGTCCGGGAGATGCTCACCATTGTGGGCCTGGACGACAAGGCGGACCAGTACCCCAGTCAGCTTTCCGGCGGCCAGCAGCAGCGTGTTGCCCTGGCCCGCGCCATTGTCACCGAGCCCAAGGTGCTCCTTCTGGATGAGCCCCTCAGCGCCATTGACGCCAAGCTCCGCCGGAACCTCCAGGTAGAGATCCGCCGCATCCAGCAGGATTTCGGCATGACCACCATCTTCGTCACCCACGACCAGGACGAGGCCATGGTAATGTCCGACGTCATCCACCTGTTCCACAACGGCCTGATCGAGCAGTCCGGCGCCCCCACCGAGATGTACACCCAGCCGGTGTCCAAGTTTGCCGCCAGCTTTATCGGCAACTACAACATCCTTTCCGCCGCGGAGTTCCAGAAGGCCAGCGGCGAGGCAGTGGACAGCGCCGACGTGGCGATCCGCCCGGAGATCGTCCGCATCAACCTGGAGGTAGCCGACGAGAGCAAGCGCTACCACATGGAGGGCGAGGTGATCGACAGCCTGTCCCACGGCAACCTGATCCGGTATACCGTCCTCTGCAATGACGTAGAGATCAACGCCGATATTATGTTTGAAAAAAGCCAGCTCCTGGAAATCGGCCAAAAGGTCCGCCTTTCCATCCGCAAAACCAATGTGATCCAGCTGAACAGCTGACCCACCCCCCGCTCCCCCAAAGGGCTGCCCCCAAAAGGGCAGCCCTTTTTCCTTCCCGCCCCACCCCAAATCCCCAGCCCGCAGGCATTAGCCGCGAAGCGGCTCCGCCGGAGGCACCAAAGCCGTTCCAACCTGGCCCGCAGGCCACTAGCCGCGAAGCGGCCTTAGCCCGAAGGGCTCCGCTTTTTTCCGCAGAAAAAAGCACCTTATCCGGCCAACGAGCCTCCGGCCGCA
>JAAWEO010000122.1 GCA_022794295.1 Angelakisella sp.
TAGCGCGGAGAGGCTTTGCTCCTTTCTTTTTGAAAGAAAAAAAGAAAGTGGCCGTAGGCCACGGTCCCGAAGGGATCAAGCCTGCTCGCCCTGCACCCAGCCAACCTGCAAATACACCCCAGTGGGGTGTTTTGCAATCTCGGCCCCCCTCGAATGGACCGGCCCATAAGGCCGGTCCATTCGACTCTCTAAAGGCCGCCGTTAGGCGGCCCAAAACATATCCGCAAAAAAACTAACCACCCTGAAAATACCCCCCGGATCTTTTCCCTGCGAGCCCCCGCAAAAGATCCAGACGCTTCAACCTTGGGGACACACCCCAGCAAGCACAAGGCGAAGAAAACAGTACCAGCCCACACAAACCGACATCTTCCCGTGCCAGGGGATGGTATAATACCACCTGTCCGCAGAAAAGAAAATGAGCAGATTCTACCAGGTCCTAAAAGGGGAAAAAACAGCCCCTTTCCGGACCACTTTTTTGTCCTCCGGCAGGATATTGGCAAGTGGCAACATTTTAACAAATAAATTTTGTAAATCTTAGACAAATTAAAAATGAAATTTTTGACCCATTCTGAAAAAACCGCACAATAAACGCTTGAAAATCGCGGAATATAATGGTAGAATAGAAAAAAAGGAACCGGCGGACCCGCTTGCAGCCCCCCAAAGACCCGGAAACCGAACAGAGCAGGTCCGAAAATTGTTCTAGGAAGGAAAGTGCAACATGGCTCGGAAAAAAGAAAATACCCGGGATTTCCCCGCCTACCTGTTCCACCAGGGGACCAACTACAAAGCCCAGGAGCTGCTGGGCGCCCATCGGGTGGACGCAGATACGGTGGAGTTCACCACCTGGGCCCCCCATGCCCAGAGCATCTTCATCGTGGGGGACTTCAACGACTGGGGCAAGGGGGAAAACCAGTACCCCATGACCCGCCTCAATGACGAGGGCCTTTGGCAGGGCCGTGTCCCGGGACTCCAGGAGTACGATACATATAAGTTTCTGATCACCGGGCCGGACGGAGCGGAGCACTTTAAGTCCGATCCCTTTGCCTTCCATACCGAGACCCGCCCCGGCACCGCCTCCAAGCTGTATACCCTGGAGGGGTACCAGTGGGGGGATGAAAAATGGCTGAAGCACCGGGATTCCTCCCAGGCCACAGCCTCCCCTATGAATATCTATGAGGTGCACCTGGGCTCCTGGCGCACCTACCCCGACGGGACCCCCTACAGCTACAGTAAGCTGGCAGAGGAGCTGGTCCCCTATGTGGCGGATATGGGCTACACCCACGTGGAGCTCTTGCCGGTCACCGAATACCCCTATGACGGTTCCTGGGGCTACCAGGTCACCGGGTATTTTGCCCCTACCTCCCGGTACGGCACGCCCAAGGATTTTATGCACCTGGTGGATGCCTTCCATCAGGCGGGTATCGGGGTCATTATGGACTGGGTCCCCGCCCATTTCCCCAAGGATGAAAATGGCCTGTGTGAATTTGACGGCGGCTATTGCTACGAATATTCCGATTCCCGGAAGATGGAGCACCGGGGCTGGGGGACCCGTGTCTTTGATTACGGCCGGTGCGAGGTCCAAAGCTTCCTGATCTCCAGCGCCCTGTTCTGGGTAGAGCAGTACCACATTGACGGCATCCGGGTGGACGCTGTGGCCTCTATGCTGTACCTGGATTATGACCGCCGGGATGGCCAGTGGGCCCCCAATGTTTACGGCGGCCGGGAAAACCTGGAGGCGGTGGCCTTCCTGCGCAAGCTCAATTCCGCGATCCTGTCTGTCCATCCCCAGGTGCTGATGATCGCCGAGGAATCCACCGCCTGGCCCATGGTGACCAAGCCGGATTATGTGGGTGGGCTGGGCTTTAACTTCAAGTGGAATATGGGCTGGATGAACGATGTCCTCTCCTACCTTTCCACCGATCCCTATTTCCGCAGCTACAATCATGACAAGCTTACCTTCAGCATGATGTACGCCTTTTCGGAAAATTACATCGTCCCCATCTCCCACGACGAGGTGGTCCACGGCAAGTGCTCCCTTATTGGCAGAATGCCCGGGGAGTATGCCCAGAAATTTGCCGGGGCCCGGGCCTTCCTGGGCTATATGATGAGCTGCACCGGCAAAAAGCTTATCTTTATGGGCAGCGAGTTTGCCCAGTTTATCGAATGGAATTATGAGCAGCAGCTGGACTGGCTCCTCCTGGATTACGATGCCCACCGCCAGATGAAGGACTACGTCCGGGAACTGAACCACTTCTACAAGGACCATCCTGCCTTCTGGCAGATCGAGGACAGCTGGGATGGCTACCAGTGGATCGATGCCAACGACAGCAGCCGGAACATGCTCTCCTACATCCGCCGGGACGAAGAAGGCCGCGAGGTGGTGGTCATCACAAACTTTGCCCCTGTGGCCTGGGAGGACTGTGTCATCGGCGTTCCCGATGCGGTAAGCTATACAGTCGCCCTTTCCTCTGACGAAGCCCGGTTCGGCGGCGCAGGGAGCGACCCCGGTGTCATGAAGGTGAACCGCAAGGTCCCCTGCCACGGCTTCCAGCAGTCCATCACCCTGACAGTTCCCCCCATGTCCACCCTGTACCTGGTGGGGAAGCCCCGCCCCAAACGGGCCCCTAAGGCCAAGGCTGGGGAAGGGGAGAAGAAGGCAAAGGCAAAGAGTGCTTCCACAAAGAAAGCCGCCGGAAAGGCCACCGCCGGAAAGACCGCCGCTGCCGAAAAGCCCCCCAAGGAGAAAAAAGAGAAGGCCCCCACAAAAAAGGCCCCTGCCCGAAAGACCCCCGCAGCCAAAAAGCCCTGATGGCTTTTTGCAGATACAGCGACAATCATCTTTCAATTTTACAGGAGGGAACACTATGGCAAGCAAGAAAAAGTGGGTGGCAATGCTCCTCGCCGGTGGGCAGGGGAGCCGCCTGTACACCCTTACCCAGAAGCTGGCGAAGCCGGCGGTGCCCTTTGGGGGCAAGTACCGGATCATCGACTTTCCCCTTTCCAACTGCGTCAACTCCGGCATTGACACGGTGGGTGTTCTGACCCAGTACCAGCCCCTGGTCCTCAACGAGTACCTGGGCAACGGCCGGCCCTGGGACCTGGACCGCCTGGATGGCGGCCTCTACACCCTCCCCCCCTACCAAAAGAGCTCCGGCTCCGACTGGTACACCGGCACCGCCAATGCCATCTACCAGAATATCAACTTTATCGAGCGGTACAACCCGGAGCATGTGCTCATTCTCTCCGGCGACCACATCTACAAGATGGACTACACCAAAATGCTGGAGCACCACGAGAAGATGGGGGCCGACTGCACCATTGCCGTCATCGAGGTCCCCATGGAGGAGGCCTCCCGCTTTGGCATTATGAACACCAAGCCGGATACCCAGATCTTCGAGTTTGAGGAGAAGCCCAAGGAGCCCAAGAGCAACCTGGCCTCTATGGGTGTCTATATCTTCCGGTGGGAGAAGCTCCGCCAGTACTTGGTGGACGACGAGGCCAACCCCAACTCCTCCAACGAC
Source organism: Angelakisella sp. (assembly GCA_022794295.1). Classification (GTDB taxonomy): domain Bacteria; phylum Bacillota; class Clostridia; order Oscillospirales; family Ruminococcaceae; genus Angelakisella. The sequence continues at coordinate 3,522 of JAAWEO010000122.1, forward strand.
TTCGGCAAGAATATCATCCCCGCCATGCTGGCAAACCACGAGAAGATGTATGCCTACGCCTTCGAGGGCTACTGGAAGGACGTGGGGACCATTGACAGCCTGTGGGAGGCCAATATGGATCTGCTGGCTCCCAGCGATCCCCTGGCCCTTTATGATCCCGGCTGGAAGATCTACTCCCGCAACCCCTGCCAGCCCCCCCACTTTGTGGCGGACACCGCCCATGTGGAAAATTCCCTGATCACCGAGGGCTGCAAGGTAGCCGGAGAGATCGACTTCTCGGTGCTGTTTGCCGGGGTGACCATCGAGGAAGGGGCTGTGGTGAAGGATTCCATCATCATGCCCGGCTCGGTGGTAAAATCCGGGGCTCTGGTCCAGTACGCCATCATTGCGGAGAACACCGTTATCGAGGAGAACGCCAAGGTGGGCGAGCGCCCCGAGCTGATGGAGGATATGGCCCAGTGGGGTGTGGCCGTTGTGGGCAATGGGGTCACCATTGGCAAGAACGCGGTTATCCCCCCCAAGGCGATGATCGAATCCGATGTCCAGGAGGTGGAAAGCCATGAGTGAGAGCAAGGTTTTGGGGATCGTATTCTCCGATATGCACGACGATAAAATGGGCGACCTGACCATGGTGCGCACCATGGGCTCCGTCCCCTACGGCGGCCGTTACCGCCTGGTGGACTTTGCCCTGTCCAATATGGTCAATGCCGGCATCCGGGATGTGGGGATGCTTACCAAGAGCAACTACCATTCCCTAATGGACCACGTGGGCTCCGGCCGCGAGTGGGACCTGGCCCGGAAGATCGGCGGTCTGACCATTCTGCCCCCCTTCGCCACCAAGGGTTCCGCCGCCGGACAAAGCCGGGGCAGCCTGGAGACCCTTGCCGGGATCCACGGCTACATTGCATCCTCCAAGGCCAAGCATGTCATCCTGTGTGACTGCGACATTGTGGCCAGCATCGACTACCAGGCCATGCTGGCAGCACACGAGGAGAAGGGTGCGGGCATCACCCTGCTGTGCGGCCGCTATGATGTAGCCCCTCACCACGGGGAGGACCTGATCCTTACCATCGGGGAGGATGACTTCCTCCGGGACGCCTTCCAGTCCACCGAGGCCCGGGGCGAGCAGGATGTCTACATGAACATCGCCATCTTTGACCGGGAGCTGCTCCTGCGCCTGGTGGCCGACGGGGTAAGCCACGGCAAGTACACCATGGAGGAGATCATCCGGGACCAGGCCAAGACCCACACCATCCTCTGCTACAAGCAGGAGGGCTGGTTCTACCATATGCACAGCCTCACCGAGTACTTCGAGGCCAATATGGCCCTGCTGGACGCCCAGGTTCGGGAAGAATTGTTCCAGCCGGAGCGGCCCATCTTCACCAAGATCCGGGACGAGGCCCCTGCCAAGTACGGTCTCAGCTCCTCGGTCAAGAACTCCCTAATCGCCGATGGCTGCATCATCGAGGGCACAGTGGAAAACTCCATTATTTTCCGCGGTGTCAAGGTGGGCCAGGGGGCAGTGGTCAGAAACTCCATCATTATGCAGGGCTGTGTCATCGATGACAAGGCGGAGCTGGATTATGTGATTCTGGATAAGGATGTTCTAATCAAGGATGGCCGCCGCCTGGCAGGCTACCTGACCTACCCCCTGTACGTCCCCAAGAAGGCCCACATCTAGGATCTGCTGCCTGGCCTCTCCCCCCGAGGGAGGCCCGGGGGGTTCCCCAAGCAGCAAAACGGCAGAAAAAGCGATTCTTCCGTCTGCAAGTAAGAAAGAATGGACCCGCCCATGGGCCGGTCAGGACCCAGACAGCTGCCGGGCTCCTGTACCGGCAGAAGGCAGGCAGGGTCTGCCCGCGGGGGCTTCCCCGCAGAAAGGTGGAAAAGCTATGAAGATCCTCTACGCGGCAAGCGAAGCCCTTCCCTTTATCGCCTCCGGCGGTCTGGCCGATGTGGCCGGGTCCCTGCCCGGGGCGCTGCAAAAGGAGGGCGTGGAGTGCCGGGTGGTGCTCCCCCTCTACTCCGGCATCAAGCCCGAGCTGCGGGAAAAGCTCACCTATGTCACCCACTTTAACGTCCCCCTCTCCTGGCGCAACCAGTACTGCGGCCTCTTTACCGCGGAGATCGACGGGGTGACCTACTACCTGCTGGACAACGAGTACTACTTCAAGCGGGAGGGCGGCATCTACGGCTTCTTTGACGATGCGGAGCGGTTTGTATTCTTCTCCAAGGCGGTGCTGGAGCTCCTTACCGTCATCGACTACGAGCCGGATATCATCAACTGCAACGACTGGCAGACCGCCATGGTACCGGTGTTCCTCAATGTCTTTTACCGGGGGGTGGAAAAGTTCCGCCGCCTGCGCACCGTTTTCACCATTCACAACATCCAGTATCAGGGCAAGTACGGCATGGAGATCGCCACCGATATCTGCGGCCTGCCCGGCTATGCGGTGAATATGGTGGCCTATGACGGCACCGTGAATATGATGAAGGGCGCCATCGAGCAGTGCGACATGATCTCCACCGTCAGCCCCAGCTACGCCCAGGAAATTCTGGATTCCTGGTTCGGCTTCGGCCTGGATAAGATCCTCCGGGAGAAGGCCTATAAGCTCTGCGGCATCCTTAACGGCATTGATGTGGTGGGCTATAACCCCAAGACCGACCCCGACGTCTATGCCCACTACGACGCCAAAAAGCCCGCCGCCAAGGCGGAGAACAAGGCAAAGCTCCAGGAGCGCCTCGGTTTGGAGGTAAACCCCGACAAGCCCCTGGTGGTGGTGGTTTCCCGCCTGGTGGGGATGAAGGGCCTGGACCTGATCCGGTACATCTTCCCGGAGATTGTGGGCCTGGGCTGCCAGTTTGCTGTGCTGGGCACCGGGGACTACATCTACGAGAACTTCTTCTGGGAACAGGCGGCGGCCCATCCCGGCACCGTGGCCTTCTGGCAGGGCTTTGTTCCGGAGCTTGCCCGGAAGATGTATGCCGGCGGTGATATCCTGCTGATGCCCTCCAAGAGCGAGCCCTGCGGCCTGGCCCAGATGATCGCCATGCGCTA
>JAAWEO010000123.1 GCA_022794295.1 Angelakisella sp.
TTTGTGCTGCCGCTTACCAGCGTCCGGGCTTTTGCGGCCGGAGGCTCGTTGGCCGGATTAGGTGCTTTTTTCTGCGGAAAAAAGCGGAGCCCTTCGGGCAAATGGCCTGCGGGCCGGGGCGGGAGCGGCTTTGGGGTTTCCGGCGGGCGGTCCTGCTTCGCAGCTGTGGCCGTTAGACTGGGGGCATGGCAGCAGGATAGGAGGCGGTTGCCCCCTATCCTGGCTGTGTTTGTTACGGCTTACTGGTTTTCGTCAACGTCCCGGTAGTCGGCGTCCACGACGGTGTCACCGTTGGGGGCGGCGCCGGGGGTCTCGGTGGGGGGCTGCTGGCCGGCTTGGGCCTGGTGGTAGACCATGGCGGAGGCATCGTAGAGGGCCTTCTGGGCCTCCTCGGTGCGGGCCTTGATGGCGGCGATGTCCTCTCCCTTCAGGGCTTCCTTCAGGGCGGCCAGCTTGGTCTCCAGGTCCTGCTTTTCGCTGGCGGGGAATTTGTCGCCCATTTCGCCCAGGGTCTTTTCCCCCTGGTAGATCAGCTGGTCGGCGTTGTTCCGGGCGTCGATGGCCTCCCGGCGCTCTTTATCGGCGCTGGCAAACTGCTCGGCCTCCCGGACCGCCTTCTCCACGTCGTCCTTGCTCATGTTGGTGGAGGAGGTGATGGTGATGGACTGCTCCTTGCCGGTGCCCAGGTCCTTGGCGGAGACGTGGACAATGCCGTTGGCGTCGATGTCGAAGGTCACCTCGATCTGGGGGACGCCCCGGGGAGCGGCGGGGATGCCGGAAAGGCTGAAGTTCCCCAGCAGCTTGTTGTCGGCGGCCATTTCCCGCTCGCCCTGAAGGACCTTGATCTCCACAGAGGTCTGTCCGTCGGCGGCGGTGGAATAGATCTTGCTCTTTTTGGCGGGGATGATGGTGTTGCGCTCGATGACCCGGTCGGTAAGGTTGCCCAGGGTCTCTACACCCAGGGAGAGGGGGGTCACATCCAGGAGGAGGAGGCCCTTGGTCTCACCGGCCAGAACGCTGCCCTGGATAGAAGCGCCCAGGGCCACACACTCGTCGGGATTGATGCCCTTGGAGGGCTCTTTGCCCATGAAGCTCTTGACCGCTTCCTGGACCGCGGGGATCCGGGTGGAGCCGCCCACCAGCAGCACCTTCTGGATGTCGCCGGGGGTCAGGCCGGCGTCGGAGAGGGCCTGGCGCACCGGGGCCATGGTGGCTTCCACCAGGTCGGCGGTGAGCTCGTTAAACTTGGCCCGGGTGATGGTGGTGTCCAGGTGCTTGGGGCCGGAGGCATCGGCGGAGATGTAGGGCAGGTTCACCTGGGTGGTGGTCATGCCGGACAGCTCGATCTTGGCCTTCTCGGCGGCCTCGATCAGGCGCTGGTGGGCCATCTTATCCTGGCGCAGGTCGATGCCGTTTTCCCGCTGGAACTCGTCGGCCAGGTACTTTACCAGCCGCTCGTCAAAGTCGTCGCCGCCCAGGCGGTTGTTGCCCGCAGTGGCCTTTACCTCCTGGACCCCGTCCCCCATCTCGATAATGGAGACGTCAAAGGTACCGCCGCCCAGGTCGTAGACCATGATCAGCTGGTCCGCCTCCTTGCCCAGGCCATATGCCAGGGCCGCAGCGGTGGGCTCGTTGATGATCCGCTTTACCTCCAGGCCCGCAATGCGTCCGGCATCCTTGGTTGCCTGGCGCTGGGCGTCGGTGAAGTAAGCGGGAACGGTGATAACCGCCTCGGTGATCTGCTCGCCCAGATAAGCCTCGGCATCCCCCTTCATCTTCTGGAGGATCATGGCGGAGATCTCCTGGGGGGTGTAGCTCTTGCCCTCGATGGTGACCTTGTGGTCGGTGCCCATCTGGCGCTTGATGGAGCTGATGGTCCGCTCCGGGTTGGTGACCGCCTGGCGCTTGGCTACCTTGCCCACCAGGCGCTCCCCGCCATCCTTAAAGGCCACCACAGAGGGGGTGGTGCGGTCTCCCTCGGGATTGGGGATGACGACGGCCTCGCCGCCCTCCATGACTGCCACACAGCTGTTGGTGGTGCCAAGGTCGATTCCGATGATCTTGCTCATATTTCATTACCTCCATACGTTCCGTTGGTTTTCTTGGGCTGCTTCTATGTGTTTTTCCCTTATGGTATACGTTATCCCGCTTAATTTGCCGCCTGGACCATGGCGTACCGGAGGATCTTCCCCCCGATGCGGTAGCCCTTTTGCAGCACCTGCGCCACCGTATTTTTCCCCAGGCTGTCGTCCTCAATGTGCATCACCGCATTGTGAAGCTCCGGGTCAAAGGGGACACCGGCCTCGGCGATCTCCTCCACGCCGTGGTTTGCCAGCATCTCCCACAGCCCCTTGTGGATCAGCTCCACACCCTTTTTGTACTCCTCGTCGGTGCAGGGGCTTTCCAAGGCCCGCTCCAGGTTATCCAGCACCGGCAGCAGCTCCCGGAGGGTGCCGGCCACGGCGTCGCCATAGATGCTTTCCTTTTCCTTGGCGGTGCGGTTGCGGAAGTTGCCGAACTCTGCCATCAGGCGCAGGTTCCGGTCCTCCAGCTCCGCCTTTTCTGCCCGCAGCTGTTCCAGTTCATCCGGGGGCTGGGGGACCTCGCCTTCCGGATCTTCCTGGGGGACAGCGTCCTCCGGGGGGAGAAGGATCTCCTCCTGTTCCATTTTGTCCTTGTCGCTTGGTGCCAAGTCGATATCCTCCGTTCCTCGCGGGGTGCCCCGCGTCATTTCTGTTCCTCCAGGGTGGCCTCCAGCAGCCTGCCCAGGGTCTGGGAAAAATACTCCAGGTGGGGGATCACCCGGGCGTAGTCCATACGGATGGGCCCGATAAGCCCCATGGCCCCGGTGTTATCCGCCCCAATGCGGTAGCGGCTGATGATCACCGAGGAATCGGCAAAGCCGCTGTTGGGGTTTTCCTTGCCCACAAAAACCCGGATGCCCTCCTCCTCCCGGTCGATCAGCTCCATCACCGCCTCCCGGGAGTTGATGACCCGGAACAGCTGGTTCGCCACCCGGCGCAGGTCCTCGTACTCCAGAAGATTGCTGGTGCCGCTGCGGTAGATGCGCCCATCGCTGCACTCCCGGCAGAGCTCGTAAATGGCGGAGAGAATGGGGGAGAAGATATCCACATACCCCTTTCCCAGGGTGAAGGCCACCGAGCTGAGGTAGGCGGTGGTCACCTCGTTGATGCTCTGTCCCGCCAGGTTTCCGTTGGCGAAGGTCTGGAGAAACTCCAGGATCTTGGGGGTCAGGAGGAAGTCCACCCGGCAGACCTTATTTTTTACCATTCCGTTGGAGGTGATCAGAAGGATGACCACCGTCCGGCTGGTGACCGGGATCAGCTCGATCTTCCGCACCCTGGCGCTTTCCCGGGTCAGGGCGGTGGAGATCACCGCGCAGCCGGTGTATTCCGAAAGGGCCTTAGCGGCGTCCTCCAGAAGCCGGTCCGGGTCCGGGTCACGCAGGTTAAACAGGGCCTCGATCTCCTGCTTTTCCTCCCCGGTCAGGGGTTTGGCCTTCATCAGGTCATCCAAATAAAGGCGGTACCCCAGGTGGGAGGGGACCCTGCCGGCGGAGGTGTGGGGCTGCTCCAGCAGGCCCTGGTCAAAGAGCACTGCCATTTCGTTGCGGATGGTGGCGGGGGAGACCTCCCCGTCCAGGAGCTGGGCCACCAGCTTGGAGCCCACCGGCTCCCCGGTGGCGATATGGGTCTCCACAATGGCGGAGAGGATCCGCAGCTTTCTGGCGTCCAGCTCCATGCCATCATCTCCTTCTGGTTTTCCGGTTTTACGCCTTAGCACTCATTTGTCTGGAGTGCTAACGATTATTATTGTACCCGATTTTTTCGGGAAGTCAAGGCTTTTTACAAATAATTTACATTTGGCTGACGCTCTCTGTCCGGGAGTGCCAGCAGGTGCTCCCGGCAGGGCGTCCCCGCCGGAAGATTCTCCCCTATTTTCCCTCCTCCCCCTTGATTCTCTCCCTGTTTTTCGGTACACTGGAAAGGAATACTTTAGATACAATCTTTAAGGAGACAATGATCGATGCTGAAAAAATACTGGTACCTGTTTGCCATTTCCATGCTCCCCATTGTAGAGCTGCGGGGGGGCGTTCCCATCGGGGTGGGGATGGGCTTCCCCTTCTGGCAGGTCTATCTGGTTTGTGTGCTGGGAAATCTTCTCCCCGTCCCCTTCCTTCTCCTTTTCGGGCGCAGGCTTTTGGTCTGGCTGTCGGATTGGCCCTATGTGGGGGGCTTCTTCCGGCGGATCATCCACAAGGCGGATCGGGCGGCCCAGGGCTTTGGCAGATACGAGTTCTTCGGGCTGTGGGCCTTTGTGGCCATCCCCTTTCCCGGTACCGGGGCCTGGACCGGCTCGGTGGCGGCCACCTTCCTGCGGATGCCCCTGCCCAGGGCCATTGCCGCCATCTCCCTGGGGGTGCTCACCAGCGGCCTGATCATGGGCGTTGCCAGCTACGGCATTTTAGAGGCGGTGGGGATCTTTTTGTGACCTGCCGGTCCCAGGACGCCGCCCCAAGAGTATCTACTTGCTTTTTTCCGGAATAGTTGGTAAAATGTTTTGTGGGCAAAACAGGATCAATCTTATTCAATAGGGAGTGTTTTTAAGATGAACACAAAGAAACAGAAGCGGATCGGGAAAAAGGTAGGAAACCTGGTGGCCATCATGCTGGCGGTCAGTATGCTGATCACCACCATGGTGGGGATCATTATGTCCTACCGCCTTACTACGAATATGCTTCGGGATAAGTGCGTCAGCGGCACCAACATTCTGGCCTATGCCCTCCAGAATAACAGCGAGCAAAAAGACAAAACAGCCCTTCTGGACGAGCTGAAAAACCTGCAGGGGTGCGAATTTACCATTTTCGAAGGGGAGACACGGGCCTACACCACCATCATCCAAAACGGCCAGCGGGCGGTCGGGACCCGGCTTTCCGACGATATTGCAGAGGTCGTCCTCCGTCAGGGAAAATCCTATATTGGCAAGGCCGAGATCCTGGGGGAGGAGCACCTTTGCTCCTACGTTCCCACCCGGGATGCAAACGGACAGGTAAATGGCCTCCTGTTTGCCGGCATCTCTAAATCGGAGATGATGGGACAGCTGACCCTGGCCGTGATCCTGGCCTGCGTTGTGGGCACGGTCCTGCTTCTGATCGGCATTATGATCCTGGCCTGGTACCTGAAGAAGGCGGTCTCCCATCCTTTGGCCGCCCTGACCCGGCTGGCGCAGACCATGGACCAGGGGGAGCTGGGGCTCCAGAGGAACCAGCCCATCACCGTCGATATCCATTCCGATGACGAGATCGGCGTCCTGGCCCAGAGCTTTGGACACACCATCCAGCGGCTGCGCGGGTACATCGGGGAGATCTCCACCGTGCTGGAGGCGGTTGCCGGCGGGGATCTTACTGTGGAGGCCCGCCAGGATTACATTGGGGACTTTACCTCCATCCGGGTCTCCATGGAAGCGATCATCGCCAAGCTGGGGGAGACCATGGCACAGATCGTCTCCAGCGCCGAGCAGGTCTCGGCCGGGGCGGACCAGATGTCCAGCGGTGCCCAGGCCCTCAGCCAGGGGGCCATGGAGCAGGCCAGCACCCTGGAGGGCCTGAAAGAGACCATCGACGGGATCTCCGACCACGTGGGCAGCACCGCCCGCAATGCCAAGGACGCCAACAACCAGGCCAATACAGTGGGGGACGAGATCCAGGAGAGCAACCAGAAGATGCAGGAAATGATCTCCGCCATGGAGGAGATCAACGCCAGCTCCAGCGAGATTGGCAAGATCATCAAGGCCATTGAGGATATCGCCTTCCAGACCAACATTCTGGCCCTGAACGCCGCCGTAGAGGCTGCCCGGGCCGGCGCCGCTGGCAAAGGCTTCGCTGTGGTAGCCGACGAGGTCCGCAACCTGGCCAGCAAGTCCGCCGATGCCTCCAAGAGCACCTCTGCCCTGATCGAAGGCTCCCTTGCCGCAGTGGAAAAGGGCACCCGCATTGCCAACGAAACCGCAGCCCAGCTGGACCGCGTGGTGATCGGAGCCGGAGAGGTGATCTCCAGCATCGACGCCATCGCCCGGGCCTCCCAGGAGCAGGCCGACGCCGTGGACCAGGTCAAGACCCAGATCAGCGAAATCTCCAATGTGGTGACCACCAACTCCGCCACCGCCGAGGAAAGCGCCGCCACCAGCCAGGAGCTAAGCGCCCAGGCCCGGATGCTGGAAGAAATGACCTCCTCCTTCCGCCTGCGCGGCTAACCCGGCAAAGCATAGAATACATAACCAAAAGGAACCCCCGCCACCGGCCAAGGGGTTCCTTTTCTGTTGTCAAACAATATGCCCAGCACCCCCCACCCCCACTCCCCGGCCCGCAGGCCACTTGCCCGAAGGGCTCCGCTTTTTTCCGCAGAAAAAAGCACCGAATCCGGCCAACGAGCCTCCGGCCGCCAAAGCCCGGACGCTGGTAAGCGGCAGCACAAAACCAAGATGCCAGCACACCCCAGCCGCCTGGCGCCATCAGTAGGAACACGCTGGTAATAGATCAAGG
>JAAWEO010000124.1 GCA_022794295.1 Angelakisella sp.
CCTTGCAGCGCTGGGGCTCGTTGGCGAAGCCGCGCTCCGCGTAGAACTCCTGCTCGCCGGCGGTGAAGATGAACTCCTGGCCGCACTCTTTGCACACTAACTTCTTGTCTTCGTACATACTCTTTCTACCTCGCTTATGGATTTTTACCCGCAGGCTCCAAAGCGAGACGTTCGCTTGAAGATCCGGGGGCATTATTTCTCAACCTGGCGGATCCAGGCTGATGACTGGGTGTTGGCCTTGCGGTCCCTGTCAACAGGACCGCAGCTTCCTTCGGACTCTTTGCAGGGCATTATCCACAGCTTTGAGGGGAGTGTGAAGAAGTTGTGAGATTTCCGTATAAGAGTGTCCGCTGAGGTAGAGCGTTAAGGCTTGCTGCTCAAACCCGGAAAGACGGGTCTGGATCTTTTCCTCCAGCTCCGCCAGCTGCTCGGCGATGATGATCTCCTCCTCGGGGCTGATGGTCTGCTCCAAGGAGCTGACCTCCAGGGCCTCCAGGGTGGAATAATCGCTGAGGGGGCGGCTTTTTTGGGAAAGGGCGGTCTTTGCGGCCGCCGCCATGGTAGAGCCTACACAAAGGTAGGCAAAGGTGGGAAAGGCGCTTTGGCTCCCGTCGTAAAGACGGATGGCCTTTAGCAGGCCGATCAGTCCCTCCTGGACCAGGTCCTCCGCTTCGACCCCCGGCAGAAAGTATCGGGCGCTCCGGCGGCGGATCATGGGGAGGTACCGGGTCACCAGCTCGGTGACCGCTGCGTCGTCCCCCTTCCGGGCGGAGAGGATGAGCGCCTCATCTGTAAGGTTTTTCAGTGCCCTTGTCATGCTTCTCTCCTGGTACCGGCAGGCTTACCTAATGGCTTCCTTATTGTAGACCGAAAAGCTCTATTTGTCAAGTGGTTTTTGTAGAAATCTTACAAAAAATGTTTGGCCCTTCCGGTAATGTTTGGGAAATGGCCTTCAAAAATGGGGAGAACCTACTATATTCTGTGTTGTCGTTGTGGAGAACCCACGATATCTTGGGCTTTTCCCCTGTTTCCGCCTATCTCAGACAAATTGCACAGAAAGAATCCACAATCAGTGGATGGGGCCTTTTTCAGGCAGTTGCCTCCTGGCGGGTGACATCCCGGACCCACTTTCCGCCCCAGATGCGGGGGGTGCTCACCAAAAGCTTGATGACAATATCGCACTGGAGGATAAAGCAGACCAGGGGGGCGGGGAGCTTCAACCACAGCCCGGCAATGGCCCCCAGGGGGATCGCCACCGCCCATAGGAAAAAGACATCACAGAACAGAACAAAGCGGTTGTCGCCGCCGCCGCGGAGGATGCCGATCAGCCCCACAAATTCCATGGAGCGGAAGAAGGTGGTAAGGGCAAAAACGGCCATGATCTGGTTGGTGAGAATCTTGGTGGCCTCCGGAATGTTGTAAAGGCCGATGACCGGTCCCCGGAGAAGGAGCATCAAAGCAGCTGCCACAACACCAAAGCCGGCAGCCACGATCATAATGGCCTTAGCCAGGGAGCGGGTGCGCTCCTGCTCCCCCATGCCGATGCTGTTGCCGATGACCACCGAGGTGGCGTTGGCAATGCCGATGATAAAGACCTGGGTAAACTGGGCGGTGATGTTGGCAATGGCGTTGGCGGAGACCAGGTCCCGGCCCATGCGCCCCATAATGGCGATCACCATAGAGTTGCCCAGGCTCCAGATCAGCTCGTTGAGCATCACCGGGGTGACATTGATAGCAAAATCCTTGGCAAAGCTGCGGTCATACTCCACCACATCCCGCAGGGTGTAGCCGATCTTTCTTTCAAACCGAAGCAGGTAGATGGTGGCAATGGTCAGCTCGATGCCACGGGCAATGATGGTGGCAATGGCGGCACCCTCCATCCCCAGGGCGGGGAAGCCCAGCTTACCGAAAATAAGGACCCAGTTCAGGGAGGTGTTGGCAAAGAAGGAAACAATGTAAACCACGATGGAGATGCCCACCGTCCCCACCGAGCGCAGGGACATGAGCATGGCGTTAGTCATGCCGTTCAGGGTGTAGCTGAAGCAGACCAGGGCCAAATAGCGGCTCCCGGCGGCGATGACCACCGGGTCATTGCTGAACAGGGAGAGGATCTGCTCTGGGAAGAAGTGGGCCACAGCGGTAAACAGGATGGAAAGAACCAGGGTGACCCGGTACATAATGGAAAGGATGCTGCGAATCGACTTGGTGTCCCCCTTGCCCCAGTACTGGGAGAGGAGAACATTGGTGCCGCTGGCGATCCCGAAGGTCAGGACCATGTAGATCATGCCAAACTGGTTGGCAAGGCTTGCGCCGGAAAGCTCCACCTCCCCCAGCTGGCCCAGCATGACGGTGTCCATCATACCCGTCATATAGGTGATCAGGTTTTGAAGCGCAATGGGAACGGCGATGCCCAGAATGGAGTTGCGAAGGGCACGGTCCCGGAGGATAGCGAGGGACTCCATGAAAAATGATGCTCCTTTCTAAATAAAGATCATATGGAAAGACTATTTTGGTCACGCCCCGGGGGCTTTGGACCCGGTTTTTTCAAATTCCTTCCGGCAGCTGCTCAGGTCGTCCCCCCGGAAGGCCCGCTCCAGCAGCCGGGGCAGCAGCTGGGGGTTGCAGGCAAAGCAGGGGATCCCCAGTCCGGCCACCCGCTGGGCCATCTGCTGGTCACAGTAGGTGCGGCCTCCGTCTGCTAGGGCCAGCAGGACGATCACCGTCACCCCCCCGGACTTCATCTCCTCCAGGCGCCGCAGAAGGGCCGCCCGGTTTCCGCCCTCCTCCAGGTCAGTGATCAGGAAGAAAAGGGTTTTCCGGGGGTTTTCCACAAACTGCTGGCAGTAGGCCACCGATTTGTCAATATCGGTGCCGCCCCCCAGCTGGAAGCCGTATAAAAGATCCACTGGGTCCTCGCATTTGTCGGTAAGGTCCACCACGTTGGTATCAAAAGCCACCACCCGGGTCCGGATGCTGGCCATGCTGGCCAGGATGCAGCTCATTACCGAGGAATAGATCACCGATTCCCCCATGGACCCGCTTTGGTCAATGTCCAGAATAACGGTCCACTTGTTGGCGGCTGTGGCGGTGGTGCGGTCGAAAAACCAGAACTTTTCCGGCACGATGGTCCCCAGGGAGGGATCGTAGTTTTTCAGATTCCGGGCAATGGTCCGCTTGTAGTCCAGGGCTGACGCCGAGGGGATGGGGGAGTGCTGCCGGCGGTTTACCGCCGCCGTCACCGCCCTGCGGATGTCCTGCTCCAGAAGCTTGTTGATCTCCTCCACGATCTTTTTGATAAAGGCCCGCACCGATTCCTTGCTCCGTTTGGGGATCTGGTCCTTTAGGAGAAGGATGGTGGCGGCCAGGTTCACATCCGGCTCCAGATCCTCCAAAAGCTCCGGTTCAAAAATAAGCTGCTGAAGGCCGCACCGGGTCATGGCGTCCCCCTGGATCACCGTCACCAGCTCCTTGTCAAAGAGGCTGCGCACATCCCCCAGCCATTTGGAGATCTGGGGGTTGGAGGGGCCTTTTCCCGCGCCGCCGCTGCCCTGGGAGAACTGCCCGGTGCGGTCGTAGATGGCGGCCAGGGCCTGGTCCATCAGGTCCCCCTGGGCGCCCAGGGAGCAGTCCCCCATTCCCTCCAGGCGCTGCTGGCTCTCCTGGCCCAGGATCAGCCGCCAGCGGCGAAGTCTTGCTGCGTTTTCCATTGTGATCCCCCCTTACAGATCAAAGTCAAAGTCCCCCAGGCCGTCCAGCATTTCCTGGGCCTCCTGGGAAAGGACTGCGTTTACTGCTTCGCTTACCTGCTGGGGGTTCAGCCCCCAGATCTCCCCCAGGTTTTCCGCAATGCTGTCCTTTTCCCTGGCGGAAAAGTCGGCAAAGGCCCGCCGCAGAAAGACCAGGGCCCGTTTGAACTCCTCCTCGTCCAACCCGTCCAGGTAGCCGGAAAGGCTCTCCCACAGGGATAGACGGGCGATCAGGGCGTAGCGGTTGCGGAGGGAAAGACCCTCGAACCACCGGGCGCCAAGGTCCGCCGGGATCCCCGGGGAAAGGCGGCGGCTCACCTCCCGGCCAAGGGTCTCGTTATCCATGGCCCCCCGCTCCAGAAGGATGGCGGCGGCAAAGCCGGAAAGCAGGGTGTTCAGGTCATCCCGCTCCGCCACCTCGGCAAGGGCCCCGGTCCAAAGGGCGGGGTCCAGGAACTCGTGGGCAAGCTGGGCGGCGTTAAGGCTTTCAATGGCGGCAATGACCCCCTTGGAGCCCTTGTCATCGCAGATACAGGCGGAAGCCAGGATCAGACAGCAGCGGTAGTAGAGCTGCTGCAAAATAGGGACCAGGGGGGCGGGGTCCAGGCGGCGAATGCCCCCGTACTTGACAATGGTGGAAAGGCGGTGGGCGGTGGCAGCCAGATCCTCCAGGGAGGCGGCATCCACGGCCATTCCCTGGAGGGCGGAAAGGGCGTAGCGGGCGGATTTTTCCATTCCGCAGGTAAAGGCGTCCTCCAGGACAGAGGCCAGCTCTGCCATTCCGGCGGCGGCCTCCACCCGCTCTCCCAGGCGGAAGGACACCGCCTGGGGGATGGTATCCCCTTTCAGGGCGGCCTCCACCAGGGCCATTTCCGCCTCGGGGCTCCACCGGAGGACCCACAGCTCCCGCCAGGTGGCGGACTCCTGGTCCACAGCCTGGGGCTCGGCAAAGGATACCCCCAGCACCCGCAGGCGGTGCAGGAAGAAGGAGCGGGCCAGGTCCAGAAAGGCAGCCTTTTCGCTTTTTACCATGCGGTTTTCCCGCAGGTCCAGGGGCAGGTCCTGGGCGGAGAGGGCCCGGTATTTTTCCAGCTTCAGCTCCCGGAGCTGGCGGTAGAAGTCCTCCTGGATGCTGGTGCGGCTGACCCCCTCGGGAAGGGAGCCAATCTTGGTTCCGATCTCGGCGGAGGCGATGCCCCGGCTGACCAGGGAGAAGCTTCCCTCCCCCAGGCAGGTGACAGCGGCGTCCCGCAGGTCCCGCAGGACCGGCTGGGGGGAGCCCCGAAGGGCGGCAAGCTCCCGGGCCAGGCGGACCCCCTCGATGACGCTGGCAGAGGAAGCGGGGTTTCCCGTCTCCCGGAGGGTACGGGCCACCTGAGAAAGGTAGCTCCGGGCAGCGAAGTCCCCCTCCCCCCGGAGGAACCCTTCCCAGAGAAGGGCGTAATAGGCGGGGGCCTTATTCCCGGCACCGTACCCGGCCCGGGTGGAAAGGCGGTAGTAGGAATAGGGCATCAGGGTGGCGTTAGCGGCCACCCTGGGGAGGGACTTCCGCTCCTTGTCGGTCAGGGGGGAGGCGGCCTTGATGCCCTCCACATGGTAGGCGCCAGTAATGGCGGCGATCTCCCCGGGGGCAAAGCCCTCGGCAATGGCGTCCTCGATCACCCGGCGCATCTGGGCCTCCCGGACCAGGTTTTCGGCCCAATCCTGTTCCCTGCCGGCGGTGATCTCCCGGAGGGAGCGGCCAAAGGCGGCGGCGCCCTCCTGGTAGGCCCCGGGGGCGGTGGTGTGCTCCAGGGTGCGCTCCCAGAACATCTCGTGACCATCGGGGCCGGTCAGGCGGTCCAGCTCACGGTAGGCGTTAAAGGGCTCCTGGGCGGGCTCCTCCTGGGGGGCTTCCTGTTCCAGGTCCCGGAGGGCCAGGAAGACCTCGGAGGGGAGGTCCATAAAGCGGCATTGGGCGTTGTTTTCCTTGGCCCAGAGGATGGCCTGGTATTCGGGGGAATAGTGTGCGAAAGGATAGAGGATGGAGCGGATGGGGGCCTCCTGGGTGTAGGCCAGGATGGCAATGGGGGGATGTATTTCGGGGCGGGCGACGTCATCCAGGAGGGGGGTAAGGTCGCTGGGGCCCTCAATGAGGACGAGGCGGGGGCGGTAGGTGTCCAGGGCCTGGCGGAGGTGCCAGGCTCCGGCGGGGGAGAGGTGGCGGACACCGAAAAGGAAAGGTAAAGACATAAAAAAAGCCTCCTCTCAACAACAGGCTAAGTCTCCAGGCACAAGCCAGGACAACAGCAGCGCAGTGTAGGGTCTAAAGTTTAGGGCCGCCCTTTGAAAAGGGCGGTAGGTCCAGGGCGACGCCCTGGTCGCGTCCGCAGGCGCGAAATACTCCGCAAAAAGCAGCATCCATCGATCAAGGCCGCAGCAAAAAACATGGCACCAAGAAAGGCACGAACCGTCCCGCCCAGTATCCTTTGTATTCTCGAAGTGACAAGCCGCGGCCGGAACGAGACTGGCCTACACCCAGCCGCGGGGAGCGCCAAAAGCCTAACGCCCTGTATTATCTGCCCTTCAAGACAGGCCCGCAGGGCCGCTTCTTGAACGAACTGCCTTTCGGTCCTGGGTGCAGTGTTTTAGTTCGTGATAATGTCGTTTCTTTTGACTGCCACGCGATGGTCTACCCCTTCGCATTCCTGTCTCGTTCTAAAGGCCATTTGCCTCGTTTCGCCTCCCCGGCGAGGGGTCAGGCGCGCGGACCTTCTGCGGAAGGTCCAGGCCCCTTCGGGGCGG
>JAAWEO010000125.1 GCA_022794295.1 Angelakisella sp.
GGAGCTCTGACAGCCTGGCTTCGCCAGCCTTTCGAGCCCGTCGGCTACGCCGAATCCTTGGTGGATTCCGAGCATTTTCGACGTCGTCAAGCTCCCTTCCCCTGTAGAAAAAGACGGGCGCGGCGACTTTAGGGGCATCCCCTAGAAAGCGGGGTCACAGCGAAGTACTGGCCCGTTCGATAAGCCGGGTGGAATAGGTCACCGGCTGGGGGATCTCCCCCTGCTCGATCATCTGCTGGAGCATCTCCACTGCGCTTTTGGCGATCCCCTCCCTTGGGATCTCCATGCTGGTGATAGGGGGGGAGGTGTATTGGCTCATGGTGGAGTTATCAAACCCCACCACGGCAATGTCCCCCGGCACCAGGCGTCCCAGCTGCTGGGCCGCCTGCATGGCAATACAGGCCACCTTGTCGTTCCGGCCGAAGATGGCGTCCACCGGGTACTCCTCCAGGTACTTTTTTACCGCCCCTGCCACCTCCTGGGGATCGGCGCAGCCGGTAATGACCAATTCCCCGGGGTTTTGGGAAATGCCCAGGGCCCTTGTTTCCTCCACAAAGCCCCGGTAGCGCAGGTCGTTGTAATCGCTGAAATGCCCCTGATTGCTGAACCGGTCGATGTAGATAATATTCCGGCGGCCCTTCCCCGCCAGATACCGGACCACCGCCTTGGCCCCCTCATAGAGGCCATTGTGGATCAGCCCTGCCCCCTGGATCTCCCGGTAATCCCGGTTAGCCAGCAGCACAACTGGGATCCTGGCGTCGATCAGCTGCTGGATGTACTCGCTGGGGAAGCTGATAGAGCTGATGATAATGCCATCGTACCGGCGGCTGATGATATCGTTGATAAACTTCTGGGAGTTCCGGTTGGAGCAAAGGGAAACCATGTACCCCAGGTCATAGGCATGCTTATCCAGCTCGCTGATCAGCAAGCTGAAATGCTCTGTAATGATCTGGTCCGCAATAAAGGCAATGTGGTTGGTGCTTTTTCCCTTGAGGGCCCGGGCAATGGTATTGGGACGGTAGTTCAGCTCCCGGATCACCTCCTCCACACGGCGGCGCTTTTCCCTATCCACATAACGGTTGTTGTTGATGACATAGGATACAATGGTTTCACTGACCCCTGCCAGCTGAGCCACGTCCTTTCGGGTCACCTGCCGGAATTCCTTTACCATGCTGTCACCTCTTGCTAAGCCATAGCTCGTTTATCTGCATCCATTATACTACAAAAAGGTTCCGTTCGCAATCGTCTGGAAAACCGGCGGCGGGCATGCGCCGCCGGCCGCCAAATAGGAACAGGGGACCTTGTACCGGTGCCCTGCCTTCACTTATGCTGTTGTTACCCTGCTGCGCATCCCCTTCCCGCTTCCAGCTGCCGCCGGAGCAGCCTGCCGTTCCACTGGGTGATGATGAATCCGTCCCGGTTGTTTCCGGAGATGGAGCAGGGGGAATCCTCCCTTTGGCTCAGCCGGGCTGTGCCCCCGGGGCCGGCCGGGAGGAAGGAGACCGCCGCCTCCATCCCCTGGGTGCGGCAGTACAGGGGATCTTTTCCCCAGGGATGGAGCCGGAGGAGCTCCAGGTACTCCTCCAGCACCAGCCCCCGCTCCTCCATAATGAGGGCGTGGGGCACCCCCACGTAGCGGAAGTGCCAGGGCTCGTGGGCGATGCCGGTGACCGCCTCCTTCCCGGCGGGGTACCGGAGCACAAAGCCGTACCGTGCCGCCATCTGGGAAAAGCGGCCGCAGAGACCGCCGGCGGGAAAATCCGGGCAGATGAAATCGATCTCCTCCCTGCGCTCCCCCAGGTCGATGGCAAGGCCGGTGTGGTGCTCGCTGCATCCGGGAGCAGCCACAAATTTCCGGGTAAACTCCGCCCCCTTTGTCCTCATGCTCTCCTCCCAGATCTCCCTTTGCTCCTCCAGGGAGCGCCAGCCGCTTACCGGGGCGATGCCCGTCCACCCCCGAAGCCGTTCCATCAGTTCCTCCAGGAGGATGGCCGCCCGGCGCTCCATCTGCACCCCAGAGCCGGGCCCTCCCACCTCTGTCAGCCCGGAGGCCGGAGCCTCCCGGCAGGGGTTGGCCGCGTTTACCAGGATCAGGCTGCCTGTGCCCATTTCTCGCTCAAAAAGGATCCGCTCTTTCATGCTATTACCTCCTGTATCACCTGGTCCAGCACCTCCGGGAAGGACAGCCCCGCCTCCCGCAGCATGGCGGGAAAGCGGCTGTGTGGGGTGCAGCCGGGGATGGTATTGATTTCATGGAACAGGATGCGTCCCTCCGGGGTGAGGAACAGATCCACCCGGGCAAAGCCGGAGCAGTCCAAAGCCCGGTAAACCCTTTTGGCCGTCTCCTGGATCCTTTCCACAGTCTCCCGGGGGAGGCGGGCAGGGACATGGGTGACAGAGGTTTTGGGGGAGTATTTCTCGGTGAAATCCAAAAAGCCCCGGGTCAGCTCCACCTCGTCCACCGCCCCCACAGTAAGGGTACCGGTCCCGATGACAGCACACCCCACCTCAAAGCCGGGAATAGCCTCCTCCACAAGGACCCGGGTGTCGTACCCCAGGGCGGCCTCCAGGGCCGGGGCCAGCTCCGCCTCCTCCCCCACCCGGCTCACCCCGTAGGAGGACCCCGCCCGCACCGGCTTGACAAAGACAGGATACCCCATCTCCCGGGCAAAGGCCCGGGCTTTTTCCGGGCCCTCCCCGGCCTCCAGGGTGACCGACCGGGCTGTCCCGATCCCCGCCCTGGCGGCCACCTGGCGCGCCCGGACCTTGTCCATCCCCAGGGCGGAGGCCAGCACCCCGCACCCCACCAGGGGAATACCGGAAAGGGCGATCAGCCCCTGGATGGTCCCATCCTCCCCAAAGCTGCCATGGAGCACCGGCAGGGCGGCATCCAGGGGCAGCCGCCGGACCCCGCCGCTCTCAAAGAGAAACAGCCCCCGGTCGGCCCGGTCCGGAGAAAGGATGGCAGGGACACAGCTCCCCTGCTCCAGCCAGCGGTCCTCCCGGATGGCCTGAACGCCGCCGGTGTACCGGTACCACCGGCCCTCCCGGGTGATGCCCACCGGGACGGCCTCGTACCGTTCCCGGGGCAGGGCCTCCAGCACCGCGGCCGCGGACTGGAGGGAAACGCTGTATTCCGGGGAGCAGCCCCCGAAGAAAATGGCGATGGTAATTTTGTTCATATTCTCTGTCCTTTCTTCTTGTCAAAAATATTCTGCCCTTGGGCCAGGCCGGAGGATGGGGGTCTATTCGGCGGCCGCCATCTCCCCGGGCAGGGGATACCCGATCCGGCACCGGTTGTGGTAGAGGAAGCACTCCCTCAGCAGCTCCCCGGTGGCCCGGGAAAGCTCCCGCCGCAGAACATCCACCTCCTCAATAACCTCCCCGCCCCTGCGGTGGTACCGGAGCCCCCGGTTCTCCACCTGGTACTCCACCCCTGTCTCCCGGTCGGCCCGGAGCAGGCCGGTCATCGTCTCCGGCCCGAAGGAAAGGCCCAGCTGGTAGGTCTCCCCGGTGTCGTTTCTCACCTTCAGGTCCAGCCAGCCCTCGGCCACAGTGGCGTCTACCCCGGCGGGCTGATCCCCCAGATCCGGGAAGTCCTTTTCCCGGTGGCCGCTGCGCTCCACAATAGTCAGGGGGGAGTGGAGGAACAGCCAGAACAGCAGGTTGGAAAGCTGGCAGAGGCCGCCCCCCGGGGCGGTGGTCAGCTGGCCGTTTACCACAATGAGCCCGTCCCGGTAGGGGATCTCCCGGTCTGCCTCCCGCACCGCCTGGAAGAAGGAGAAGGTCTCCCCCGGGCGGATAAGAAGCCCGTTCAGCTTTTGGGCCGCCAATTGGAGATTAAAGACCTTGTTCTCCTGGTAGAGCATGGGAAAGCCGGTCTCCCGGTTGTAAAGGGGAACTGTCTCCCCAAAGATCACCAGGGGCAGGGGCCGGGAAAGGGTACCGGCGTAGCGGCGACCATCCAGGCGCATCCCCAGGTAGAAGCAGGCCTTTCTTTGGGCCTGGCGCAGGGGGAGCAGGGCGGGGAATCGTTCTGTCAGTCGTTTTCTGGTCATGGGCGGGTCCTCCTTTTTGGGGGACCGGAAAAGGACGTCCCCCTTTGGTACTATCAGTTTACCAAAAGGGGACGTCCTTTGTTTTTGATTTTCCTTGGGAGTTTCTGAAAAAAGACGGGAAAAATCCATACGAATTTCTTACGGCGCGGATTGGCGGCGCTTGCCCTCAAAGGGCAGGACCACGGTAAAGGCGATGCTTTCGCCAGCGCTTTCTGCTGTGATGCTGCCTCCGTGAAGCTCCACGATCTCTTTTGCAATGGCAAGGCCCAGACCCGCGCCCCCGGTGGCGGAGGCCCGGGAGGAATCCACCCGGTAGAACTGCTCAAAGATATGGCAGAGCTTTTCCGGCGGGATGGTCCGCCCGTGGTTCTGCACCCGGAGGGTGACAGCCTCCTCCCCGGGCTCCACGACCAGGGTAATGGCGGTGCTGGGATAGCTGTAGTTTACCGCGTTTCGGATCAGGTTATCCAGCACCCGCTGGAGCTTGTCCCGGTCGCAGAGAAGCTCCACATCCGGGGGGATGGAGGTCTCCCAGGTGAGCTCCTTTTCCCCCAGAATGGGCAAAAACTCACTGGTCACCTGCTCCAGCATCCGGCTGAGGTTGGTGCGCTCCGGCTCCAGCACCAGGGTGGTAAGGTTGAAGCGGGTGATGTCAAAGAACTCGTTGATCAGGTCCTCCAGACGCAAAGCCTTATCCAGGGCGATGCCGGTGTACCTTCCCCGCAGCTCCGGGGAGATCTGGGGTTCATCCCGGAGAAGGGTCAGGTAGCCGATGACACTGGTGAGGGGGGTTTTCAGATCGTGGGCCAGGTAGACGATAAGATCGTTCTTCCTCTGCTCCGACTCCCTGGCGCTGGCAGCGGCACGCAGGGCCTTTTCCCGGGCATAGTTAAGGTGATCCTGGACCTCCCGGAGGTCCTCCGGCAGGAGGATAGGGCGGCTGGTATCCCGGGTCAGGTCCTCGGCGGCATAGATCATCTCGTCCAGGTACCGCAGCGGGCGGCGGAGGAACAGAACGGTGCAGAGCAGCCACCCCAGGACCGCACCAAAAAGGTAAGCCACCAGGGGGGAATCGGCGCAAAAGCGAATAAAGTCTGAGAGAAGGGGCATCGTCCGCCAGCCATTCATGCCGGCAAACAGAAAAGCACAAAGGACCTCCGCGACCCCAACTCCCACCAGGGTCCCCAACAGGGCCAGGATATACTCCCACGTGAGCCGCCGGGTAATGCCTTGGCTGTAGCTGTGGCGGCCAATCCCCAGGCGGTACAGCAGGTCGGCGCTCCAGTCCCGGAGGCTGGTCAAAAAACGGCGCAGCACTGTCAAAAGGCCTCCCTCCTATTCCACAGTATAGCCCACGCCCCAGATGGTTTTGACAAACCGGGGGCGGCGGGGCGGCTCGTGGAGCTTTTCCCGCAGGCGGGCGATATGGGCCATGACGGTATTGTTGTTATCCAAATATTTCTCTCCCCAGACCGCCTCGAACAGCTCCTCAGAGGAAACCACCTTTCCCTGGCGGGCACAGAGATACCAGAGGATGGAAAACTCCAGGGGGGTAAGGGGGATATCCTCCCCATTGAGGGTACAGCGGTGGCTTTCCCGGGAGATGGAGAGGCCCCGGAGCTCCAGAGTATCCTCCTCTGCCCTTTGCGCGCCGGAGACATTATAACGGGTATACCGGCGCAGCTGGGTTTTGACCCGGGCCACCAGCTCCAGGGGGTTAAAGGGCTTTGTGACATAATCATCCGCTCCCAGGGTCAGGCCGGTGATCTTATCCATATCCTCCACCCGGGCGGTAAGCATAATAATGGGGTAAAGATAGTTTTCCCGGATTCTCTGGCAGAGGGTAAAGCCATCCATATCCGGGAGCATCACATCCAGGACTGCCAGGCTAAGCTTTTCCTTTTGGGCATATTCCAGGGCTGGAAGGGCGGAATAAAACTTTGCCACTTCATATCCTTCATTTTTCAGGTAAAGCTCTACCAGGTCAGCGATTTCCTTTTCGTCATCCACGACAAGGATTTGTTCCTTCAATTTATTTTCACCTACTTTTCTTCCCTATCCGGCCCTTCGGGCCTTGAGGGTGTGCGGGGGCTTGGTGGGTGCCTGGAGTCCGAACGGGTACAGGGCGGAGCGATTCCCCGGCCATTGACGGACTGGAGAATCCGACGCACCTGCCGGTGCAAAACCATACCCGAAGCCCAACGCCCAGTACCGGGTAGCCTTTCTGTCACCGGACACCAGTCCGGTCCGGGTCCAGGGCGGACAGCGCCTGGTCGTCCGCCGCAGCGGGCGAAACTCCCCGGATAGAGGCAGTATCCTTCCACATAGGCCGCGGCTAAAAACCTGGCGCTGTGAAAGGATTGCAAGGTATCTGCCTTTACAATGTAAAATCGAAGTGACAAGCCGCGGCCGGAACGAGACTGGCCGTCACCCAGCCGCGGGGAGCGCCTGGCGCTTGC
>JAAWEO010000126.1 GCA_022794295.1 Angelakisella sp.
GGCGGACCTTCTTTCTGTAGCGACAGAAAGAAGGCAAAGAGCGCCCAGGGATTCTCCCTGGACCCGGGGAACCGGCCAAAGGCTCCGGCCTTGGGCGGAGTACCCACAGGCCGCCTGAGCTCACCCACGGTTTGGAGGTCCGTTGCAGGCAGTACCTTGATCTATTACCAGCGTTTTCCTACTGGTAGCGCCAGGCGGCTGGGTTGTGCTGACATCTTGGTTTTGTGCTGCCGCTTACCAGCGTCCGGGCTTTTGCGGCCGGAGGCTCGTTGGCCGGATTAGGTGCTTTTTTCTGCGGAAAAAAGCGGGGCCCTTCGGGCAAGCGCCGCCGGGCGGCGGGGGTTAGGAATGGCTAAGGTGATTTTCACTGGGGCGAAAATCGGAGCCGCTTCGCGGCTATGGCCTGCGGGCCGGGGGGTGGTTTTGCTATACTTTTGGGTTTTGGGGCATGTGTTACAACTCCTTTCACCTTACCGGTGGGAGAAAGGAGAATTGTGCTGTTTTTTGGCACAATCACACAAATATTCACAGAAAGTTTACAGTGAGCCGGGACTTTACGGGGTGGGCGGGCTTTGGGTGTGCGCTGTTACGATGAAAACCGGGTATTGATGGCTGAAGTGGTATCCCAGCTTCTCTGCAAGGGCCAGGGAGGCGAGATTCTGAGCGTCCCAGCTGGGGTACCAGCCTCGCTCCAGGCAGCTTAGGATCAGGGCCGCCCCGGCAGCACGGGCCAAACCTCTGCGGCGGTGATCCTCCCGGGTGTCGATCTCGATCTCAATGCCGCCGGGCCACCCGGAATAGGAGGAGGCTCCGGACACCGGCTCCCCGTCCTTTGTTACCACCACGCCCAAACCGTACTGCTGGTAGTGGCGGTAGTCCCGGTATTGGCTTACCCAATCCTGGCACCAGGGGATGTCCCTGCACCGGTGGAAAAGGGCCTGGTCCAAACGTTCTAGGCAGCAGCCCGGCGGCAGGGCGGCAGCGGCTTTCTCCAAAGCATCCCGGTCAAAGGCATCCGGTTCCTTTTTGGTGGCGTAGCGAAGGGCGGGGGCGGCCTGTTCCCCCCAGCAATCGGCCAGAAGCGCAGCCCAAGCCTCGTCCCGGGGCACCGCAATAAAGGGACCGTCCCCTTCCCCAGCCGGGAAAAGGGCCAGCTCCCGGTTGGGCTCCCCGGCGAAAAAGCGGAAATCCCCCAGCACCGCCATAGCAGAGGCCGGACGCTCCGGGTCGTTGGCGAAAATCTCTCCCATTGCCCCAGAAAGGCAGGACCAGAGAATGGTTTCCTCCCAACCGGCAAAGAGGGGGGCGGCCTTTTGGGGCTCGAGAAGTCTGTAAAGCATAAGACACTTCCTTTCTGCACCAGGGCAGCCCCTGGCGCATAGGATGGATTGCGGCTGGAAGCCTTCCCCCGCCAAGGGTGGAGGAACGGGAAAGGACAGCCAGGCGGCGGGGGCAGGAGGTGGCCTTCTCTCCCTCGGGGAGGCCCAGGAACAGCCCCCCGCCGGGTACCCGCCGCCATAAGGGAACAGCCGGGACTTCTTTCGTCCCGGCTGTTCTTGCGTCTAGGACCACCCTAGTTGGAAGCATCGTAGATGGTGTTCCCCTGGCTGATGGTCAGGCGCACACGGCGGGTCTTGTCCAAAAAGACCAGGTCGGCGTCCTTGCCAACCTCCAGGCTGCCCTTGCGGTGGGCAAGACCCAGCATCCGGGCCGGGGAGGAGGTAAAAAGGGGCAGGCACTGGGCAAAGGAGAGCTCCGCGGTGCCGGACATCTGCCACAGGCCCTCGCTGGCAGTAAGAACGCTTCCCGCCCAGCTTTCGTCGTCCAGGTAGGTAAGGCGCCCGTCCCGGAGGGCGGCGCTGCGCTCCCCCAGGGGATAGAGTCCATCGGTGAGCCCCGCCAGAGAAAGGCTGTCGGTGACCGCCACCGTCCGGGCCGCTCCCTTGGCCCGGAGAAGAAGCCGCAGAAGGGGCGGCGGGGTGCAGGCCGGGTCACAGATGACCTCGCAGAACAGGTCCTGTTCCAGGGCGGCAGCCACCAGGCCGGGGTCCTGCTGGCTCATGGGGGCAGTGTGGCGGAAAATGTGGGTGATCCCCACCGCCCCCGCCCGGACACACTCCATCGCCTGGTCATAGCTGGCCCCGGAGTGGCCCAGAAAGACCCGCACCCCTTCGGCGGTAAGGCGCCGGGTAAAATCGGCGGCGCCCGGAAGCTCCGGGGAAACAGTCACCCGGGTGACGATCCCCTCGGAGGCCTCCTGGATGTGCTTATAGAGGGCATAATCCGGCTCCCGGAGCAGCTTTGCCGGGGTGCGCTCCCCCTGCCAGCCCGGGGCCAGGAAGGGGCCCTCCAGGTGGATACCGGCGATCTGGGGGCAGCCCTGGCGCTTGGCCCCCCCAATGGCGGACGCTGCCCGGAGAAGGTGCTCCTCGGTATCGGCAGTCAGGGCAGGGAGAAAGGTGGTGACCCCGTGGGAGGCGCAGAAATCCCGGAGGGTGCGGACCTCCCGGGGACTGGTGACCGCCCCCAGGTCGATCCCCCAGCCCCCGTGAAGGTGGGCATCAATGAGACCGGGGAGCACCAGCATCCCGTGCCCGTCGATGACCCTGCCGTAGGCCTCCCCCGGCGGCAGGATGCCCTGGATGCGCCCTTCGCTGATGCGCAGGTTGCAGTCCTTGGGCCTGCCATCCAAAAAGGCCCGGACGTTGATGACTGTGGTGATGATCGGCGCCATAAAAAATCTCCCTCAAATGTAAATTTCCAGTAAAATTTTGCGGTTTCCCCTAGAAACGGTCCTTTTTTGCTAGAAATATTCCCAAAAAAAGTATAGAATAGAAAGAGCAGCAAGGTAAAGGGCAGGAACACAAGGAGCTGCTTCTTTCCAATCTCCCTAACTATTATACACGTTATTGGGGAAAGTGCAAGGAAAGAACGGGCAGGAAAGCGAAGAAAAGACGAAAAGGGACAGCCCTGGCGGCAAAAGGGGCTGGGAAAGGATGGCCAGATGGAGCTTGTAATGGAAAACAGCCGCCTCCGGGTGGTAGTCGATATGTTTGGAGCGGAATTTGCCTCGATCCGGGACAAGAGCACCGGCCGGGAGCTCCTTTGGCAGGGGGACCCCGGGGTATGGGCCCACCGGGCCCCGCTCCTTTTCCCAGTGTGCGGCCCCCTGCTGGACGACCGCTTTGAGGTGGAGGGCCAGCAGTACCAGATGCCTCCGGGGGGCTTTGCCCTGGGGATGCGCCACAAGCTGGTATGCTGTGACCAGAACCTGATCTGTCTGCGGCTGGAGAGCACCCCGGAGACCGAGGCTGTCTTTCCCTGCAAGTTCGCGGTAAAGACCACCTTCGCCCTAAAGGAGAACCGGGTTTCCAGCCGGATGAAGGTGCTGAACTACGACAAAAAGGAGATGTACTTCCGGTGCGGCTTTACCACCGCCTTCAGCTGCCCGGGGGGCGGGGAGGGGTGCCAGGTGCGCCTGGAGCAGCCGGAGGTCCTTACCGTTCTGGAGCAGGACGGGGCGGGATTCCTTACCCGGGGCAGCCGGATGTGGGAACCGGAAAACGGGGTGATACCGGTCACCGCCGGGGAGCTGGACCGTGGGATCATCTTAAAGGAGCCCACCAGCCAGTACTTCCAGCTGGAATGCGGGGACAGGTACCCGGTGATCCGGCTCTACCTGCGGGGGGCGCCCTACGGGTATCTGCGCTCCGCGCCGGCGGGGGGTTCCCGTCAGCTTCTTGCCATGGGCAGCTGGCACGGTGTGCCGGATTTTGCAGACTCCCCTGCTGACTGGTCTCAAAAGGAAAGTGTGATCCCTCTGGGGGCAATGGAAGAATACTACACTCACCAGACGATCGTGGTTGATCCCAAGGACTAGGGCGTGTGCCTGAAGTCCGGGAGCTTGGATTTTGGGCAAGCTTTTCACTTGTTGAAAATGCGGAGGTGCTTCGCGGCGAATTTCTTGTGGGTTGGGCTTCTTGCTGGGGTTTGTCGGTTGTGTGGGGTGGGCGCGTTTTCTTTTGACTGCCACGCGATGGTCTGGTCCTTCGCAGTCCTGTCTCGTTTCGCCTCCCCGGCGGGGGGTCAGGCGCGCGGACCTTCTGCGGTTGGTGCCTCCGGCGGAGCCGCTTCGCGGCAATGGCCTGCGGGCCGGGAGGTACAAAGGGGCGGGATCGGGGTGTTTTTATGGGGAAAAAAGCGAAGCCTTTTCATAGCCCTTGGGTCTATAAAAGGCTTCGCCTATTATATATATAATATTATATTATATATTATTATAATATAAATATATATAATAATATAATATAATAGCAAAAGCATTTTCAGTATTGTTTTTTTGCGAGGGACATTCTGCGATTGTCCAATCGAGAGTGCTCGCTGTTGTTCTGGTCATCAAGTCCCGGGAAAAGATCGTCATGGGTTCAGAATATTTACCCGTTTACCCGAATATTCTATTCTCCGGTCTCATACTTCGCATAAGTGCTTCTGTCAACATCGCAAAAACGGTGCTGGGGTTCAACACATAGTCTTTGATGCTGGTCGGGTTTTAGCTTTTGTGTCTTTCATCCCCTGTATCTTCGTCAAAAGAGAAGGCATTCAATTCATCAAAATCGAAAAATTCTGCCGCTGTCAGGCTAAATGCGGTTGCAATTTTATGGAGTGTTTTGATCCTTGGATTAAATGTGTTTCTATTTACGATATTATCCAAAGTAGAATGGCTGACCCCGCTCATTTGGGACAGCTAATAAATCGTAATCCCACGCTTTTTGCACAAAGATAATATCCTGTCAATTAGAAGCTCGGAATATCTGTCCCCCATCATCCACCATCCTGCTATCATCGAAATCTACCTGTCTGTGGTATTTTTCATGATAGCAGTAAAAAATGCCATTTATGCCCGTATTCGGGCATAAGGGAGGGAGGACGTCAGCAAAAATTTCTCTTTTTGGGGCGCGGCAGAATTGACAAATCCATTTTTTATGATACAATAAAATTAGCCGTTTTCTATAAAAACGGCAATGATTTGACTGGCCCTCTGCTACTCCATTTCCATAGCCGGGGGTACTGTAAAGAAGGAGGAAACCATTTCCGTTTGCGGTTTGCGGTGCGGCAGTGTGGAGACCTGTCGTAATGCCCCGGGGGCTGCTCCCCTGGCGGCGAGGTGGAAACGGCGGAGGCCCTTCCATCAAAACCGGACGCCATGGCAAGTCTGAATCTGAAAGGCATCACCAAGATCTATCCCCACAGCGAGAAAAAGAAGAAGCCCAAGAAGGGCGCCCCTGCGGAGGAGAAAAAGGTCAACCTCCAGGTCACCGAGCAAGGTGTTGTTGCGGTCCAGGAGTTCACCCTGGATATTGCTGACAAGGAATTCATCGTCCTGGTCGGTCCTTCCGGCTGCGGTAAATCCACCACCCTGCGGATGGTGGCCGGTCTGGAGGAGATCAGCGGCGGCGAGCTGTACATCGACGGAAACCTGATGAACGATGTGGAGCCCAAGGACCGCGATATCGCCATGGTGTTCCAGAGCTACGCCCTCTACCCCAACATGACGGTGGCAGAGAACATGGCCTTCCCCCTGAAGCTGAAAAAGACCCCCAAGGAGGAGATCGAGCGCCGGGTCCGCGAGGCCGCCGAGATCCTGGACATCACCCAGTACCTGGACCGCAAGCCCAAGGCCCTTTCCGGCGGTCAGCGCCAGCGTGTTGCCATCGGCCGGGCCATCGTTCGGGAGCCCAAGGTTCTGCTGATGGATGAGCCCCTCTCCAACCTGGATGCCAAGCTCCGCAACCAGATGAGAGCCGAGATCATCAAGCTGCGCCAGCGGATCAACACCACCTTCATCTACGTCACCCACGACCAGACCGAGGCCATGACCCTGGGCGACCGCATCGTCATTATGAAGGATGGCTTCATCCAGCAGATCGGTACCCCCCAGGAGGTTTTCGACCATCCCGCCAACCTCTTTGTTGCGGGCTTCATTGGAATGCCCCAGATGAACTTCTTCGACGCCAAGCTGGTCAAGGACAAGGATCAGTACCTGGTGGAAGTGGGCACCCTCCGCGTCGCTCTTTCGGAGCAGAAGCAGAAGGCCCTCAGCGCCAAGAACGTCCCCGAGCAGCCCATCACCCTGGGTGTCCGTCCCAGCCACATCATCCTCAGCGGCGAGGACAACGCCATTACCGCCACCGTGGATGTCTCTGAAATGATGGGCAGCGAGGTGCACCTCCATGCCAACGCCAACGGCAAGGATGTGGTCATCATCGTCCCCACCATGGATCTTACCGGCAACCACAAGGACACCTTTGCCCTGGGCGCCAAGATCAACTTCACCTTTGGCGGAAACGTCTGCCATGTTTTCGGCAAGGACGGGAAGAACCTGGAGCTGTAATCCTAGGGCGTGACCCAAAAGTCGAAGTGGCCGGATTTTTCGCAGGGGGAGGGAGATTGCAAGGAGAAAAGCGCAAGGAGCTCTGACAGCCTGGCTTCGCCAGCCTT
>JAAWEO010000127.1 GCA_022794295.1 Angelakisella sp.
GCTCTTAGCGCGGAGAGGCTTTGCTCCTTTCTTTTTGAAAGAAAAAAAGAAAGGAGAAGCCTGCTC
The DNA here is from genome assembly GCA_022794295.1 of Angelakisella sp. Classification (GTDB taxonomy): domain Bacteria; phylum Bacillota; class Clostridia; order Oscillospirales; family Ruminococcaceae; genus Angelakisella. Next base: position 67 of record JAAWEO010000127.1, read on the forward strand.
GCCCTGCACCCAGCTACCCTGCAAATACACCCCGGTGGGGTGTTTTGCAACAACAGCCCCCCTCGAATGGACCGGCCCATAAGGCCGGTCCATTCGACCCTCTACAGGCCGCCTCCAGGCGGCCCTAACAAACACACTCGCCCATCAAACCAGAACTGCCCCAGCGAGCAAGGAAACACACCCCAGCTCCCCCTGTTACCGAAAGGCCTTGGTGATAATCTGCTCCGCCGTTTTTCCCCAGGGCCGGTTGTACCGGGGGATCCGCCGCAGGCACTCCGGGTCCCGGGTGAGGTGGAACACCTTCCCCTGGGCATCCAAGCTGGCCCGGAAGCCCAGCTCCTCCAAAACGGAGTAGCTGTCCTCGCTCACCTTGCCAAAGGGATAGGTGAAGGCGGTGGGGGCGTATCCGGTCATCTCTACAAAACGGGTCTGGCCTGTTTCGATGTCCTCCCGGATGGCCGCCTGGTACGCCTCGGTGCTCTCCCCCTTGCGCTTGCCGATCCCCTTGCGCTGGGCGTTTCCCCCGTTTTTATGCAGGTCGTAGCTGTGGCTCTGGAACTCGACCAGCCCCGAGTTCATCATCTCCCCGATCTGCTCCCAGGTCAGGTGGGAGTAGTTTTCCCGATTCTCGTCCAGCTGGGAGTATTTATCCGTCTCGGATACGATAATGGAGATCACCGCCTTCATCTGGAGCTCCTTTAAAATGGGGAAGGCGTTGAGGTAATTGTTGTAGTACCCGTCATCAAAGGTGATCATCACCGGCTTTTCCGGCAGCGGGGTCCCCTCCTCCACGTAGTCCAGCAGATCCTGGACCACCACAGTATGGTAGCCGTTTTTTTGCAGCCATTCCAGGTCGCTTCGCAGGGCCTCCGGGGTGATGACATAGTCCCCGGCCCGGCTCTCCTTGCTGTTGATGCTGTGGTACATCAGCACCGGCAGCGGAATGGGCTTCTGGGCCGCCTCCGCTACTGAGACCACAGCCTGTACCTCTCCGCCCAGGGAGGTCTCGGTCTGCCATACCCCCCAGACCACTGCCGCTGTAATGGCAAAGACCATTGCCAGACGCAACCCTCGCCTTACCAAGGTCCATTCCCCCTATTCTGTCACTGTAAACTGATATTTCCGCCGGTACTCCCCGGCCTCCTCCCCTGGGACTACTGTGCACCGCCGCCGTTCCAGAAGGTTTACCAGGGGGTACACATCCACCCAGATCTCGTTGTTCCCTTCCTTCTGGCTCTCGTCAAAGATCAGCTGGAGGCCAAAGTGAAGGTGGGGGGCGCTCATGCCGTTGGTGTCCGGGGTGGTGCTGTATCCGGTCATTCCCACATACCCGATCACCTGGCCCGCCTCCACCTTTGTCCCCTCTGCAATGCCGGAGGCGAAGGGGTGGCCCTTCCGCAGGTGGGCATAGTACCAGTACCGTTTTCCATCCAGGGACCGGATGCCGATGCGCCAGCCCCCGTACTGGTTCCAGCCGGCGGCCTCCACAATGCCCCCCTCCACCGCCACCACAGGGGTGCCCACCGGGGCCATCAGGTCGTTGCCTAGGTGCTTCCGGCGGTAGCCGTAGGAGCGGCCCGCCCCGAAATCGTCGTAGTGGGAGTACCCGTACCCCCGGGCGATGGGACAGAAGGCAGTAAGGCCATAGCCGCTGGTCTCTATAAGCTTTTCCGGGTCCTTGGGGTCTGGCTCCTGGAGAAGGTAGCTCCCCACCAGGTTCCCCAGCACCGCCCCGTAGGCCTCCCGGTAGTAGTCATAATACTGGTCCGGGCCCTTGCCCAGGAGCTTTTCCGGGGTTTCCCCCTGGCGGAGGGCCTTTGCCATCTCCCGAAGGTGCTTTTCCTGGTACCGGGAGAAATCCCCGCCGTACCGAGCCCCCAGACAGGCCAGCAGCTCCACCCAGTCCACCGGCTGGACCTGGTCCTCCTTAGGCTCCCGGTGGGAGGAAATATCCTCGTCCAAGGCGGCGGAAAGCGCGGAGTAGGTGGGACCGAAGTCCACCCATTTGATGAACTTCTTTTCCGGGGCCGCCCGGGCCCGGACCACCGCAGAGCCCCCGGCCACGCCCAGGACCAGAAGCAGGGCCGCACAAAGGGCCAGGCCCCGGGCCTTCCATTTTCCCACACAACAGTAAAGCATCCCGGCTCCCTCCCCTCTAAGAGCCCATTCAAAATCTCCCCCTGTGCCGCCAGGACACCCGCCCTGGCGCATACTTGGGGATCTTGAATCGTCTCTAAGAGAAGGTATGCCGGGATGCGGTGGTTCATGCTTTTCTTTGGGTCCATACCTGGGCCAGGATATCCTTTTTTTTCTGGGCCTCCTGCAAGCTGTTTTCCAGTTTCATGGCAGTTCCTCCTGTCGTTTTGGTGTGTCCTCAGTATACCGGAACCGCCGGAAGAAATCCACCAGGAAAAGCAGGCTTTTTCGCCCGTTTTCTTTCCATCCGGCGAGCCGGGACAGCCTGCTATTTTCATCCTTTCCGGTTTATGTTATACTATAAACACACTTGACGCTTCATCCAGGCCATTCGAGCAGCGGCCTCCTTCTGGAGCAAGGTCTGGGTAAAAGCGGACCGCCAGCAGATGACCGGGAAAACACTGGCAGAAACGGAGAGGGAAACTGTGAATCAGATTATTCAAGCAGTAATCGGCGTAATTTTTATTCTGTATGGTATCGTCTCTTTTCTTCGAGGCAGAGAAAAGCTTTCTCTTTGCCTTGTCTGCGGGGCGGTGGGAAGCTTCCTATTGTGGTACGCAGCGTACCGGGCAGCCTGACCCCCCACCGGCGGGAAAGGAAGCGGCCTGCTGGGACGCGGAGCAGACCATAAGCATCAACAGGCGGGAAAGCCCGAAACGGCTCCCCCGCCTGTTTTGTTTGCTGCCTTCACCGGTGGTCACACCGCTGGCATTGGGTCATGGCGTTTTCCGGGTCCTCCTTGTAAAACATCCCGGACCACTGGCAGATGCTCTGGAGAATCGGCACCGACGATTCCCCCTTTTCGGTGAGGGAGTATTCTACCCGAGGAGGTATCTCGTCGTAAGAGCGCCGCGCAATCACCCCGTCAGCGATCAGCTCCTTTAGGGTGGCGGCCAGCACCGCGTCGGTGATGTTGCACATCTCCCCCCGCAGCTCGCTGTACCGCAAGGTACCCTTGGCCGCCAGGACACAGATTACCCGGGATTTCCACTTCCCCCCGAAGATCTCCAGGCCATATTCCAGGGGACAGCGAATGTCCGCCTTCAGCTTTTTCTGATACATCATGAGACCTCCCAGCTGTTGATAACAGGATTATATCACATTCCAGGAAGTCCCGGCAACCGCTTCCTCCGTCAGGAAATTCCCTTGCCCGCCCCTTGCCGGCATTCCTTTGTATTTACAGGACCTTCTTGTTGTCCGCACCGGGAGTGGTGACAATGACCCTTTCCGGGGTGATGACCAGGGCCCCCCTGGCGGTGGCAGCACCGTTAAACACCTTTTCCACCATGGCCTTGAAGGCATCCACCACGGCGCCGGTGGTGACATACTCGGCCACGCCCTTGAGCTGGTACCCCTCCAGGGTCTTGGCGTCGTAGACAGAAATGGCAATCCTCCCGCCGTTCTCCCGGATGTTCTTCAGCGTGGTCTCCAGGAAGACGTCCCCTACCACCAGCCTGCCATCAGCGGTGACATCCTTAAAGGCCACAGGCACAACATTGGGCTCCCCGTTGGCGCAGGTCGCCAGGTCCCACATTCCCTCTTTCAGCAGCTTGACAACATTCTCATTCATCGTTGTTTCCTCCGGTTTTTGTATTCGCTCTTTCGGCGTATGCTCATTATACGAGATTGACTTCTGGTCTTCAATATATTAAGAAATTTATAAGACACTCATAAATTCAATAGTAATAGGCGGTCCGGCATTTTTCATAAAGAGAAGGCGAAAATTTTGGAGAAAACGCGGCTTGCTCCCACCTGAAAACCTGGTATAATATAAGCAGTTGCTTAAATCATAAGCAAAAGCAAAAGGAGGGCCGCTTATGACCGAGCGGGAGCGTCAGATCATGGAGCTTCTGCGCCAGAACCCCATGCTCTCCCAGGGGGAGCTGGCAAAGCACCTTGGCATCACCAGGTCCTCGGTGGGGGTCCACCTGGCAAACCTGGGCAAGAAGGGGCATATTCTGGGGAAGGGCTACGTCCTCTCGGACCAGGAGGAGCGGTATATCGTGGGGGTGGGGGCCGCCAACATCGACCTGATGGGCCGCAGCCGCGCCCCCCTGGTGAAGGAGGACTCCAACCCCGGCTTTATTGGTATGTCGGTGGGAGGGGTAACCCATAATATTTGTGAGAACGCCGCCCGGATGGGTGCCCCGGTCCGTCTGATCACTGTCACCGGGGACGATGTTTATGGGGAGAAGATCCGTTGGGAGTGTCAGGCCGCCGGCATTGACACCAGCGGCTTTATGGTGGTGGAGGGGGACAGCTCCTCCATCTACCTGTCCCTGCACCACGACACCGGGGAAATGGCCATTGCCATGTCGGATATGCGGGTTCTGCAAAAGCTTTCGGTGGAGTTTCTCAAGGGAAAAAGCGGCATCCTCCGGGGGGCGGGGGCCATTGTGGCGGACTGTGGCCTACCGGAGGAGATCCTCCAATATCTGGCCGCCGCCTACGGCCCGGAGACCCCTATCTTTGTGGACCCGGTGAGCACCACCTACGCCAGAAAGCTGGTGGGGCATCTCCGGGGGTTCCACACCCTGAAGCCCAATCTTCTGGAGGCAGAAATCCTGGCCGGAATGACTATCGATTCAAGGGAAACCTTGGACGAGGCTGCCCAGCGGCTCCTTCAGCAGGGGCTCACCCAGGTGGTCATCAGCCTGGGCAAGGAGGGGGTCTATTACCGGGACCAGGACGGGCGCGCCCTCCGGGCCTGGGGAAAGCCCATGGACCAGGTGGTAAACGCCACCGGCGCCGGAGACGCCTTTATGGGGGGGCTGGCCTACGCCTTCCTTCAGGGATGGCCCCCGGAAAAGACCCTTCCCTTCGCCGTGGCAGCCTCCCGGATGGCAATTTCCCACCAAAGCACCATCAACCCCGGCATCAGCGCGGAAAACGTCCTGGCAGTGATGGAACAGGATGGGATCACCATCAAAGAGCTTTCATAGCGGTATATCTAATTAAATTTTATACATATTGTAAAGAAAGGATCGAGAACCATGAACATTGAAGCGTATCTTTCTGTCGCCCCGGAAATTGCAGAGGCTGTAAAGGCCGGGAAGCCGGTGGTCGCCCTGGAATCCACCATCCTGTCCCACGGGATGCCCTACCCGGAGAATTGGGAGTTTTCCCACAGGGTGGAGGAGATCATCCGGGGGGAGGGCGCCATCCCTGCCACCACCGCCATTATCGGGGGCAAGCTGAAGATCGGCCTTACCTCTAGCGAGCTGGAGCTTATGTGCAAGGATCCCACCGTGGGCAAGGTCAGCCGCCGGGATGTGGCAGTCTACCTGGCTACCGGCAAGACCGGGGCCACCACTGTAGCCACTACCATGATGCTGGCGGAAATGGCAGGGATCAAGATCTTCGCCACCGGCGGCATCGGCGGTGTCCACCGCGGGGCAGAGACCACCTTTGATATCTCCGCCGACCTCCAGGAGCTGGCCAGCACCGGGGTGGCAGTGGTCTGTGCCGGGGCAAAATCCCTGCTGGATATTGCCAAGACTCTGGAATACCTGGAGACCATGGGGGTTCCGGTCCTGGGGATGAATACCGAGGACTTCCCCGCCTTCTACTGCCGCCGGAGCGGCCACAAGGTAGACGCCAGCATCCCCGACGCCGCCACCGCCGCCCGGATCATGAAAACCAAATGGGATCTGGGCCTCAAGGGGGGCTTTGTCATCGCCAACCCTATCCCGGAGGAATACGAGCTGGATTTTGACGAAATGGAGGCCGTGATCACCAAGGCCCTGGAAGCCGCCAAGGAGGAGAACATCCACGGCAAAGATACCACCCCCTTCCTCCTGGACCACATCAAAAACTATACCAAAGGCGTCTCCCTGGCCTCCAACCTTCAACTGGCCTACAACAACGCCCGCACCGCCGCCAAAATTGCCATCGAGTATAGCAAACTCTAACAGCCCCCGCCCCAAAGCACACCAGAGCCACCAAAGCCGTTCCAAACCCTGGCCCGCAGGCCATTAGCCCGAAGGGCTCCGCTTTTTTCCGCAGAAAAAAGCACCTTATCCGGCCAACGAGCCTCCGGCCGCGAAAGCCCGGACACTGGTAAGCGGCAGCACAATTCCAAGATGCCAGCACAACCCAGCCGCCTGGCGCCATCAGTAGGAACACGCTGGTAATAGATCAAGGTACTGCCCACCA
>JAAWEO010000128.1 GCA_022794295.1 Angelakisella sp.
TGCCGCTTACCAGCGTCCGGGCTTTCGCGGCCGGAGGCTCGTTGGCCGGATAAGGTGCTTTTTTCTGCGGAAAAAAGCGGGGCCCTTCGGGCTAAGGCCTGCGGGCCGGGGGTGGGAACGGTTCAGATTTGGAGCCTCTGGGGGTAAAATTCTGCGAGCATTTTCTGGGGATTTGTGTTATACTATAATTTAAGGCTGTTTCGGGTTTGTGCGGAACAAAGACCGCTTTTCTTCTCAGAGGCTTTGGCGGGCTTTGGGTTGTATAAATTTCTTCTCCTTTGCCCATCCTAGGGGTAAAGTTCCGGTTTGCAGAGCCGGGAAAAAAGAAGGGGAGGAGCGCCATGCGCAGAAACCAAGAAAGCCAGACCGAATACCTGGACGAGGAGCAGGAGGACAGCGGGGAAGAGGACGGCAAGAACCAGGGGGAGGAAAATCGGGATCAGATCTACTACTCCGGCTCTGTGACGCCGGAGGGCGGGCGGCACAAGATCCACTGCCTGACCATTATCGGCCAGGTGGAGGGACACTACATCCTGCCCCCCCAGAACAAGACCACCAAGTACGAGCATGTCATTCCCCAGCTGGTAGCCATTGAGCAGGACAGCTCCATCGAGGGGCTTTTGATCATCCTGAACACAGTAGGGGGCGACGTAGAGGCCGGCCTTGCCATTGCGGAGCTGGTCAGCGGTATGAAGACCCCCACCGTCAGCCTGGTGCTGGGGGGCGGCCACTCCATCGGGGTGCCCCTGGCGGTAAGCGCCCGGTACTCCTTTATCGCCCCCACTGCCACCATGACCGTCCATCCGGTGCGGATGAACGGTGTCCTTCTAGGGGTGCCCCAGACCCTCTCCTACTTCGACAAGATGCAGGAGCGGATCACCAGCTTTGTCTGCCAGAACTCCAGCATTCCGCCGGAGCGGTTCAAGGAGCTGATGATGGAGAGCGGGGAGCTGGTGATGGATATCGGCACCGTGCTGGATGGGGAGATGGCGGTGGAGGAAGGGCTGATCGACTCCCTGGGAGGCCTTAACGAGGCGGTGGAAAAGCTCTATGAGCTGATCGAGGCCCAGCCCCCCAAGGAGAAGCTGGAGGAACAGCCCCCCAGCGCCAAAAAGGGCCCCCGGAAGGCCGGGGAGACCCGGAAGAAGCCCGGCCCCAGGGCCCGGGAGGCGGAACCGGAAAAGACCCTGGAAAAACGTTCCCCCGGCCGCCCCAGAAAGAAACGGGCCGCCGCTGCGGAGCTCCCCCATCCCATGCCCATCCCCCTGCCCCCCCAGGACAGGGCAGAAAGCAAGGGGGACCCCCGGCCGAAGCGCCGCCCGGGCCGCCCCCGGAAGGAGGAGGGGTAAGCGGTGTCCATCCATTCCATTCTGCCCCCGGAGGCCTACCTGGAGGAGCAGCCCCCGGTGGAGCGGATCGAGAAGCCCTGTCCCTACGGCCTTGTGGACTGTCTGCCCTTGCCGGACGGGCGGCTCCAGATCAGCCGGGTCATCTCCACCGACCCGGCGGCCTATCTGGACCCAGCCTTTGCCCCCGGGGCCATCTTCCAGCCGGAAGGAAAAAGCTGATCGCAGCCTCCCGCTTAGGGAGGTTTACATACAGAAGCGAAGCCGGGGAGAGATACCGTTCGTTCTTATTGACAGAACTACACCAGAGGAGGTAATACATAATGTCCTATTTCAGCGCCGTCATTCAGGGGCTCATTCAGGGATTCACCGAATTTTTACCGGTGTCCAGCTCGGGGCACCTGTCCCTTTACCAGTATTTCACCGGCACCAGCTCGGAAAGCTCGCTCCTTTTTTCGGTGATGCTCCACTTTGGCACTCTGGGGGCGGTGGTCATCGCCTTCTGGCCCACCATTTGGCAGCTGTTCATCGAGTTTTTGTCCATCTTTGCCGACCTGTTTCGGGGCAGGCTCTTTAAGGGCTACCCCAAGCCCTACCGGCGGATGCTCTACTTTTTAATGCTCTCCTGTGTCCCCCTTTTGGTGATCCCCTTTGTCCAGGATCTGATCAAGGGCTTTTCCACCGACAACAGCATCATCGCCGAGGGCTGCTTCTTCCTCATTACCGCCCTGCTCCTTACCCTGGCGGACAAATCGGTAAAGGGCATCAAAACCGCCCGGAGCATGACCGCCCAGGATTCTGTGGCTATCGGTGCAGCTCAGGTCTTTGCCACCCTGCCGGGGATCTCCCGGTCCGGCTCCACCATCTCCACCGGGCTGCTTATGGGCCTGGACCGCAGCTTTGCGGTGAGCTACTCCTTCATTCTGGGGCTGCCCGCCATTTTGGCCGCCGGCCTTCTGGACCTGAAGGACGTTCTGGAGGCGGGGGAGCTGGGTATCCCCATTGGCCCCGCCCTGGTGGGGATGGCGGTGGCCCTGCTCTCCGGGCTTTTGTCTATCAAGCTGGTGAAGTACCTGGTAAGCTCGGATAAATTCGGCATCTTTGCCTGGTACACCCTGATTTTGGGGGTGGCGGTGCTGGGTATCGGCATCTCGGAGCAGCTCACCGGCCATGCCATCCAGAGCTACCTGGCAAACACCCTGTTTGCCGTGTTTGTGACGGTGTGACATGAGAAAGAAAACTGCTATTTTGGCCCTGGTCCTGGCCCTCTGTCTGGGGGGATGTGCCCCCGGCGGCGGGCGGGTGTTGGATGTCTCCGGGGAGCACAAAGCTCTGGACGACGCAGTAAACGGCCTCTTTTCCGCCCTGGACGCCCGGGACGGGGAAGCCATCCAAGCCCTTTTCTCTCCCTATGTCCGGGAACGGGACGCCGACATGGTGGACCAGGTCAACAGGCTCCTGGAGGTCTACCCCGGGCCCACCGGCCAGTACGGCTGGGAGGACGACGGCGGGACCAAGCAGCGCAGCGGCGGCAGCTATTACAACACCGCAGCCTGCACCGTCTATGCCACCTGCGGTGGGGAGGACTACTGGTGCTGGATCACTCTGATGTACCAGAACAGCGAACCGGAGAAGGTAGGGGTCAAGAGCATCCGGTTCTTTACGGCGGAGGAATTCTGCGGCGTCCACTACGACGATTGGGATATCCCCGCGGAGGACGGTCTTGCGGTCTACGCAGAGCGTACCCTGGACTGCGAGGTCCGGGCTATCAGGGGGGACGCCTATAAGTACACCCCGCCGGAGGCCCCCCTGGACCTGGAGGAGGTGGGAGCCTTCCTGGCCGAGGGGGAAAAGACCTTCGACCAGTTCGTGGAGCGGTTCGGGGAGCCCTGCGCCGAGAACATCTGGTATTTCTACGAGCTGCCCCCGGAGGATGGCGTCCCCCGATACCTGCGGATGATCGTGGACTACAACGACAAAACGGTCTTTGGCTTCAATCTGGTGGATGACCGCCAGTGGCTGTGCAGGCTGTTCGAGGAAGAAGAACAGCCCGGCGGCGAGACCGAAATACAACAATAAAAGGAAGTACATATGGCAACGAAAAAATCTTCATCCTCTGCCCGGAAAAGCAGCTCCTCCGGCCGGGGCAAGGGGAAAAAGCGGACGACCAAAAAGGAGCAGCAGGCCAGAAACCAGCTGACAGCCATTGTCCTGTTTGCGGCGGGCATCCTGCTGCTGGCTGTGGCTGTGATCAAGGGGGAAAATGTCTGGCTGGCTCTCCACAGTTTCCTCCTGGGGTGCCTCAGCTGGTGCGCCTATCTGGTGGGCCCCCTGGTGATCGCCACTGCGGTGATGATCGCCACCGACAAAACCGGCTACCCCATGGCGGCCAAAACCGTCTCCGCCTCGGTGCTGGTGCTCCTGCTTTCCGGGGCCCTCCAGATTTTTCACAAGAGCTACCCGGAGGGAAATTTCTTCCAGCTGGTGGGGGAGCTTTACACCCAGGGGCAGGAGCTCACCGGGGGCGGGGTGTTCTCCCTGATCATCGGGGTGCCCCTTTTGAAGTTCACCAACTTCCTGGGGGCAGCCATTATTATCCTGCTGCTGATTTTTGTCTTTGTGATGATACTCACCGGGGGGACCCTGGTGGGGCTGATGAACGGCGCCGCTGCCCCGGTAAAAAAGCTGGAGGAGGCCTACTCCTCCGCAGTGGAGACCCGGGCCGCCCGGGAGGAGGCTCCGCCCCGGCGCCCGGCCCGCCGGGAGGTGAAGGCGCCGGAGCCTTTGCCGGAGCCGGAGGAAGCCGCTCCCCCCTCCTTTCTGCGGAAGCGGTTTGATATTAATGTTCCCATTGAGGGGGAACCCCTGCCCAAGCACGGGGAGCGGGCTCCGAAAACCGCCATCCGTCCCGAGCCCCTCCCTGTAGAGGTCCAGGAGCCCCCGGCGGCGGAGCCCGTGGCTGCTGCCCTTCCGGAGGAAGCGGCGCCCCTCACCCCCCAGGAGGCGGCAGAGCAGGCCCTGGAGGAGCTGATCGCCCGGGCGGTGACCGGAGAGACCCAGATGGATCATATTCCGGAGACCGCCCAGGGGCGGCTGGACTTTGGGTCTGATGTGCCCGATCCTGCCGCCGCGGCCGCTGCCCGCCTGGCCCGGCAAAACGCCGCAAAGGCCCAGGAGGAACCGGCCCCCCCGGCGGAGCCCTTTCCCTGGCCCGAGGAACTCCCGGAGGACCGGGAGATCCCCAGGGACACCGGGGAGACCCGGGAGGAAACCGAAGAACCTCGGGTCATTCCGGCTGTGGAGCCCTCCGGGGAGGGGACCCACCCGGACAACACCGTGGCCCCGGCCATGGAGGACCCTGGCCAGAAGGAGCCGGAGCCCCCGGAGTATTCCTTCCCGCCCCTGAACCTGCTGGACGACCCGCCGCTGGTATCCCAGACCGACACCACCCGGGAGCTGCGCTCCAACGCGGAGCTGCTGGAGAACACCCTGAAAAGCTTTGGGGTTCAGGCCCGGATCATCAACGCCTCCCGGGGACCGGCAGTGACCCGGTACGAGCTCCAGCCTGCCGCTGGGGTGAAGATCAGCAAGGTCACCAACCTGGCGGACGACATCGCCCTGAATCTTTCTGCCACCGGGGTGCGTATCGAGGCCCCCATCCCCGGCAAGCCGGCCATCGGCATTGAGGTGCCCAACAAGGTGGTAGCCACCGTCAGCATCAAGGAAATGCTGGATTCCCCCGCCTTCCAGAACGCGGCCAGCCCCCTGACCATCGCCCTGGGGAAGGACATCACCGGGAATGTGGCCCTGGGGGACATTGGCAAAATGCCCCATGTCCTGGTGGCCGGGGCCACCGGCAGCGGCAAATCGGTGTGCATCAACTCCATTATCATCAGCATCCTGTACAAGTCCGCCCCGGACCAGGTGAAATTTCTCATGGTGGACCCCAAGGTGGTGGAGCTGGGGGTGTACAACGGCATCCCCCACCTGCTGGTGCCGGTGGTCACCGACCCCAAAAAGGCCGCCGGGGCTCTGGCCTGGGCGGTGGGGGAGATGATGAAGCGGTACAAGCTCTTTGCCGACACCGGGGTGCGGAACCTCCAGGGGTATAACCACCTGGCGGAGGAAAGCGGGGACCTTGCCCCCATGCCCCAAATCGTCATTATTATTGACGAGCTGGCCGACCTGATGATGGCCTCCCCCAAGGATGTGGAGGACCACATCTGCCGCCTGGCCCAGCTGGCCCGGGCAGCGGGGATGCACCTGGTTATCGCCACCCAGCGTCCCAGCGTAGACGTGATCACCGGCCTGATCAAGGCCAACATTCCCAGCCGCATCTCCTTCGCCGTTTCCTCGGCAGTGGACAGCCGGACCATTCTGGACAGCGGCGGGGCAGAAAAGCTTCTGGGACGGGGGGATATGCTCTTTGCCCCAGTGGGAGCCCCCAAGCCCATGCGGGTCCAGGGATGCTTTGTCACCGACCAGGAGGTAGAGCGGGTGGTGACCTTCATCAAGGAAGGAGAGCGCCCCGCCTACGACGAGGAGGTCCTCCAGGAGATCGACCGCCAGGCGGCCGCCGCAGGGGGAAAGGGCAGCGGTTCCTCCGACCGGGGCGGCGACAGCGGCGACGAAGGGGAGGACGAGCTCCTCACCGATGCCATCGAGGTGGTAGTGGAAGCCGGGCTGGCCTCCACCTCCCTCCTGCAAAGGCGCCTGAAAGTAGGCTACGCCCGCGCTGCCCGCCTGGTAGACGAAATGGAGCAGCGCGGCATCGTCGGCCCCTTCGAGGGCAGCAAGCCCCGGCAGGTCCTGCTGACCAAAGAACGGTACTACGAAATGAAACTAAACCAAGCCGACTGACCCCAAAGTAACCCCCATTCCCCGCCGCCCGGCGGCGCTTGCCGCAAAGCGGCATTTGCCCGAAGGGCTCCGCCGGAGGCACCAAAACCGTTCCCACCCCCGGCCCGCAGGCCATTGCCCGAAGGGCTCCGCTTTTTTCCGCAGAAAAAAGCACCTTATCCGGCCAACGAGCCTCCGGCCGCAAAAGCCCGGACGCTGGT
>JAAWEO010000129.1 GCA_022794295.1 Angelakisella sp.
ACGGGGGGACTAGTCCCCCCGTGGGCCCCCTAACCCTCCGGGGGGGATTTTGGTGCCTCCGGCGGAGCCGCTTCGCGGCAAATGCCGCACGGCGGCTGGCTAGGTGGCGCCCTGGATGTTTCTTCCCGCCTGCCAGCGTCCGGGCTTTCGCGGCCGGAGGCTCGTTGGCCGGATAAGGTGATTTTCGCTGCGGCGAAAATCGGAGCCGCTTCGCGGCAATGGCCTGCGGGCCGGGGGTGGGGGCTGTTTTTCAACAAAATGTCTTTATACAGAGAGGGAGTGGCTTTTCATGCGCTACGAGAAGGTTCAGATGGCGACGTTTTTGGAGCGGCCTAACCGCTTTGTTGCCCGGTGCCGCATGTTTGATGGTTCCGTTCAGGAGAGCCACGTGCCTAACACCGGCCGCTGCCGGGAGCTTTTGGTCCCGGGGTGCCGGGTGTTCCTCCGTTTTCACGACGATCCCGGGAGAAAGACCCGGCATACCCTAATAGCCGTGGAGAAAAACGGCATCCTGATCAACATGGACAGCCAGGCCCCCAACCGGGTGGTTGAGGAGGCCCTCCAGGGGGGGAGCCTTTCCCTGACCCGGGAGCCTCCCACCCTGATCCGCCGGGAGGCGAAATACGGGGACAGCCGCTTCGACTTTTACCTGGAGGCCCCTGGGGAGCGGCTCTACGCCGAGGTGAAGGGGGTCACCCTGGAGGAAAACGGGGTGGTCCGCTTTCCCGACGCCCCCACCCTTCGGGGGCTAAAGCACATTCGGGAGCTGACCGGGGCGGTGAAGGAGGGGTACCGGGCGGCTGTTCTCTTTGTGGTGCAGCTGGAGGAGGCGGTTTCCTTTGCCCCCAACGACGACACCCAGCCGGAGTTTGGCCGGGCCCTTCTGGAGGCCCGGGAGGCAGGGGTGCAGATCATCGCCCGGCGCTGCTTTGTCACCCCCCTGGAGATCACCCTGGGGGGAGAAATTCCTGTGCTTCTGAAATAATTTCCCAGTTTTGTCGTTATAGATAGAGGAAGGAACTTACGCCTCCCTCTGTCTTTTTTTATCCGGGGGTGCAGGAAAACGGAAGAAAAACGCCACTGTATGGGTAGAGGGAAAGGCCCCGGCAGGGAAGGAAATGGCTGGAATCTTTTCAAAACCACTAGCCAAGGGGCCAAAAGTCTGGTATGATTAGCTTGAAAAGGTATACTCAAAAGAGCTTTTGTATTTTATTACCGCTGGTAAAGGAGGGTTTGTCATGAAACGAACCAGAAAGCTGTTGTCTCTGTTTCTGTCCGCCGCCCTGGTGGGACAGATGGGAGCTGTTGTGGGGTGGGGGAGCGGCTGCCCCGCGGACCATGGGAAGAATCAGCATAATGTGACAGATGCCAGTGGGTGCAGTGCGGATACACATTGGCTGTCTGGATCGGTAATGACCGGCGGCAATGGTACAAACTACTACTATGCTTCGGTCGGAGATGTCATTAACTGCGGGGCAGGGACCAATATTATTGTGATCAAATCCCTTGCTAAAGCAGGAAACACGATTACTATTAACGGCTTTAATAAAGACAGCGCTATTTACCTGCCGCCCAAAAGTGAATTTTTAAACAGTGGGGGCGGTACGATTGAGAGTAATGGTGTATCGATTATGGTATTAGATGACAATGCAGCTCTATATACTGCTGATGCTATTTCTATCGATACATTACCGGATGGCAATTATACTGTATCGTTGAAAGAAGAAACAACTTCAGGGACCAGGAAAATCACTGCAACTCCCCAAAATCAAGCAGGCGATGCAAACAGCTGTACCTATGAATGGAAAAGGAACGGAACGCTCCTTCCGGATACGGCAAGCTCTATTCTGGTAGGAGGAGACCCCGGCAGCTGGACCTATACCTGCACCGTATTGGATGGGGCGGGGAGAGCAAAGGAAGGAACCATCAATATCATCACAGGCTGTTTGGCAGAGCCGGAAAGCATTACCGCCAAAGCGGGGGATACCGTCCTAAAGGCAGATACCCTTCTGGAAACAAAAGAAGACCGGGAATTTCCCCTGACCGCTAAGGTTGTAGCCAAAGGGGACTGCGAGGCCGCCCTTTCCCACGATACGGCCCATGGATATACCGTCACCGGATGGGAATTGTTAAGTGCCCCGGCCGGAGTATCCCTGAATGGGGATAAATTGAGCCTGAAAGCGGATCAGCTGACTGCCAGCAGTCAGGAGGTCCAGCTGAAAGCAAAGGCTGCCAATGGAAAAACGGAAAAGGAGATAACGATTTCCTTCCAGGTCAGAAAAATTGAGGAATGCGGTGTGACCCCGGTCCTGACCATCGAAGGAAAAACAGATATCAACGAAAACACCGCTACGCCTCTCCGGTATGATATTAAATGGGGCTTTGAAAATGAGGCCTCCTGTAATATTCCGGACCACCAAAAGGCCAACCACGGCTATGGCAATTCCAGCTGGTCCCTTACCGCCCCGAAGGCCACAGGGGAAGATAATTACATTATCAATCTGGACCAGGCAAGCGGAGAGATCACCTTCAAGCAGGATAAGCTGCCCGCTGCCGGGGAAACACTGACGCTGTCAGTTACTGTAACCGATGACAAAACAAAGGCCAGCTATACCACAAAGGAAGATATTACCTTTAAAAGCAGAGCAATCTGCAATGCTGTTCCTACCAGTGTCAATCCAAAACCAGACAAAGCAGAAGTGAGCTTTGCGGCGGATCAGCTCGCCACAGCCCAAACCATTACATTGACACCGGGAATCACATGGAACTTGAATGGATGTACTGTAACACATACCGGAAATGATCATGTCAGTGCAGTGAAATGGTCGGTTGATAGACCCTGGGCAAAGCTCGAACAACAGCCGGACGGAACGGCGAAGCTGACCATTACCGGGAACGATCTCCCCGATATGGAAAATACCACAATCGCAACTGCAACAGTAACCTCCAACAACGGCAATTCGATTCAAGGTACAGTCACAATAAAAGCCACACGCGGCAAGAAATGCGATGAGACCATCACCGGGTTTACACAGGGGGAGCAATCTCCGATTTCGGGAAAATCGCCGATCCCGGTTACCACCAGTACAGTGACGGAAAAGTTCACCTTGGATGCCAGCCGTATTGTTACCAGCGGCACCTGTGATTTTGGAACCGATACCCACGACGATAAAAATCATAAAATCAAGTGGAAGGTGACCGGACTGCCGGACAATGCCAAGGCGGATGCAGCCACCGACGGTTCTGACCCCCACACCGTTTATTTGACCATCCGGGGGAATACTTTCCCAGAGGGAACCACAAAAATTCAGCTCCAGGCCTATGTAGAGGGAGCGGACACCATATCCACCGCCATTACCGTGGAGGTGAACCGTACCATTCCCACTGCGCCCTCCTACGACGACGATGACGACGACGATTCCTACATCTGGGAGTCCTACGAGGACAAGATCGAGGACGCCAAGCGGGGCAGCACTGTAAAGATGAACCTGACCGGCAACGCCGAGGTGCCCTTTTATATCTTCGACAGCGCCCGGGGCCGGGACGTCAACCTTCAGATGAAGGTGGGGAACAACTATACCTGGACCGTCAACGGAAAGACCCTGAAAAGGCTTCCCGCCGGGCAGATCTTCATCCCTATGGATGTGGAGACCTACAAGGACAAGACCCTGACCCGCCTCTGCCGGGATTACGACGTCAGGACCTTTAAGGTGCGGCATATTGGCAGCTTCTACGGGGATATGAAGCTCACCGTGGATGTGGGGGTGGGCAATGCCAAAAAGACCATGTACCTGTACAGCTATGACGAGGACAAGGAACGCCTCACCTACCAGGGCAATGCCCTGGCGGATAACAACGGGGACGCCACCTTTGTGATGACCCGCAGCCTGGGGGCCTATGCGGTCACCTCTAAGGCCCTCTACGGGGAAAAGCCTGTCTCCGGCGGAGGCGGCCTGGTGGGCTCCGGAAACGGCCCGGTCACCGTTTACCCACCGGTGGCCTCGGTGACCACGCCGCCAGCCTCCTCCAGCTCCCTTCCGGCCAGCTCCGGCTCCAGTTCCGGCTCCTCCTCCAGCGAAAGCAGCTCGGAGAGCAGCGAGCCCGCTCCGCCGCCGGCGCCCCCGTCCTCCTCCTCCCAGGAGCCTGCCGCCCCGGTGGAAAACGAGACCCAGCCCAAGGAGGGGATCCCGGTCCTGGTGCCCCTTCTGATCCTGGCTATTGCCGGGGTCATTACCGCCACCGTGCTGGTGGTGCGCAGCGGCAGGGGCAAGCTGGATGATTTCGACGCAGACTGAACCTAAATCCCGCCATACAGAAAAAGGGGCGCCGTGTCAAAACGGCGCCCCTTCTCTGTTGTCTGTAAATCCAGTTAAAACCTTACCCCGGCCTCAAAGCAGATCTGCCCCTCCTCCTTGCCCAGGAAGAAGTACCGCCCCGGCTCCTCCTCCCGGGAGTAGATCCCCAGGGTGTGTCCCATTGGGACCTCCCGGTGGTAGCTGATGGAAAACTCCCGAATGGGTCCGGCCAGAAAACGGTCCGGAGGGAGGTAGTCGCAGATAAGATCGGCATAGTGGGTGTTGTTCATATGCCGGTTCTGGTCGCACCGGGAGTACCGGGCGGCTTCCTCCCCCACCAGGATTTCCTCCCCGGTGGCCTTGGGGATCAGGATGGGGAGCTCCGGCACGGTGTCGTTGGCGAAGGGGAGGCCCAGGGCCTCCGGCGCCTTCCGAAGGATCCGTTTGGTATCGGTGTCCACCAACACCCAGCGGGCATCGATGGCGGCAGCCGGCCGGTCCCCCAGGGCAAGGGTGGTATACCGGTGGTACACCGCCCGCACCGGGGAGGAGGGCCGGGTGACAAGAAGGACCTCCGACCCGGCGGGAATGTCCTCGTAGACCTGGGCGCAAAGCTTAGCCAGCAGAAAGGCGGTGTGGGTCTTTTGGTAATGCTCCGGTCCGATGCCCAACAGGGTGCAGTGGCGGGTGCTGGCCTCCTGGACCAGCCGCAGCAGTCCTCCCATGGTGAGGCGCAGGGTAAAATCACACTCGCATTCAGAGATATACCGCCGGGTTTCCCAGCGGTCAGGGGTACAGAATTCCATATGGATCAGCCTCCAGAAAGAAGTTTTCAGGGGGGATGGGTCAGACGTATCCCAAAAGGCCCCGGACGCTTACCTCGCCGGAGCCCACCGCCCGGACCCCGTCCTGGAACCGGACCAGAAGGCTTCCGTCGGGGGCCAGGTCCAGGGCTGTCCCCCGTTCCTCCCGGGTGGGGGAGGAGACCAGCACCGGCTGTCCCAGGGTGCAGGAAAGGCGGCGGAGCTCCCCCAGAATGCCGGGGCCGCCCTCCCTCCACTCACTGCCGGCGAAGATTTCATCCAGCCGCCAGATCAGCTGGGCGGCAAGCTCTGCCCGGAGGGCCGTTTTCCCCGCCATCCGGATGGAGATGGCCTTGTCCTGAAGCTCCGGGGGAAAATCCTCCTGGCCCACATTGATGCCGATGCCGATAATGGCCCAGGCGATGCTCCCGTTCTCCCCGTCCGAGACCAGGCGGGTGAGGATGCCGCAAACCTTCCGGTGGTCCAGGATAATATCGTTGGGCCATTTGATTTTGGGCTCCAGTCCGGTACAGGCGGTGATGGCGCCGCACACCGCCAGTCCGGCGCAGGAGGTGAGAAGGCTGAGACCCTCCCCCCCGCAGCCGGGAGCCAGCAGGTAGGAAAGATAGATGCCCACCCCTCCGGGGCTGAGGAACCCCCGGCCCATTCGGCCCAGGCCGCCGGTTTGGCGGTCAGCGATCAGGACGGTGCCGTTTTCCACTCCTTCCAGCACCATTCGCTGGCCGTGGGTGATGGTGGAATCCAGCTCCGGGAAGCAGAGGACCGGGGCGGGACGTTTTTCCGCCAGGAAGTGCTCCACCACCGGGGTGGTGAGCAGGTCGGGGGTTTTGGTAAGGCAATACCCCCGGTTGCTGGCGGAATCGATTTCCCAGCCCTGCCGGCGCAGGTGGTCCACAGCCTTCCAGACAGCGGAGCGGGTGACCCCCATTTCGCGGCTGACGGTCTCCCCGGAAAGGTATTCTTTCTGGTGGGCCAGAAGAAGGGCAGAGAGTTTTTCTTCAATAGTAACAGCGGACATACCAGAGCCTCCCCCTTTACGAATGCTTTTATGATACCCCTTTCTGGGGAAGAAGTCAAACGGGGGCGGGCGAGGCTTCTGCCGGCGCAGCACCATACCCGAAGCCCAACGCCCAGTACCGGCTAGCCTTTCTGTCGCCGGACATCAGTCCGGTCCGGGTCCAGGGCGGACAGCGCCTGGTCGCCCGCCGCAGCGGGCGAAATACTCCTGCATGAGGCAGCATCCATTGACAAAGG
>JAAWEO010000130.1 GCA_022794295.1 Angelakisella sp.
GTGTATTTGCAGGTTGGTTGGGTGCAGGGCGAGCAGGCTTCTCCTTTCTTTTTTTCTTTCAAAAAGAAAGGAGCAAAGAAAAATGCGCCCTCCGGTAAGGAACGGGGGAGTTTCGCCCGTTGCGACGGGCGACCAGGGCGCCGCCCTGGACCTGCCACCCTTTGAAAAGGGTGGACCTAAACTTTAGACCCTACGGGAGGTTGTGCGGGGCGAAAGGTTGTGCCTGGAGACTTGAGCTGACAGGAGCTGCCCCTATCCAGTCTGTCAAAGGCTGGGGAATCGCCCCGCCCTGTGCTCGTCAAGACTCCAGGCACCCACTAAGTATTCGCACAATGTTAAGGCGCGCAGCGCCGGGTAGGGTCTGAGAATGTCCAGTGACCTTCATGAATTACTGATACAAAGGTCACTGGCAGCCGGGTCTTTTTTCCTGCCCGGTGGGCCATCTCATGGGCAGCAATGATCTGGCCGCCCTCCTCCAGGCCGGTATGGGTCAGGGAAAGGCCGTGGTCCTCCCGGGGCCACTCCAGGTCCAGCTGGTTGAGGCGGACCCCTTCCCCGCCTTTACAGGCGATCTCTGCCCACAGGGTCCCGTCCTCGGTAAGGCCCGCGGCTCTTACCGTCAGGGACAGGTTCCAAAGGCTGAGCTCCTGCCCTACCTCCTGGATTTCCCCCGGCTCCAGGGCGGGGAGGACAACGGCGGCGGCAGGCTTTTCGTACCGGGTGCTCTCCAAGATGGCGGTGAGGGTGATGGTCTTGATCCTGGTCTCCGGCATGGCAGGGAGGTAGTATTCCTGGCACCCCGGGCGGCTGTTCACCGCCTCTGCCTCGTAAACCTTCCCGTCCTCCCCCACCACCTCCAGACCAAAGGAGAGCGGGGTCCAGTAGCTGCCCTTGGGGGCCTGCCCTGCCTGTTCCCCCACCGGAACGGGGATCAGGGCAAACCGGGTGCAGCCTTCATTCAGGGGCAGGAGGGAGACCTGGTATCCGGCGTCCTCCGCCACGGTGCTTTTGGTCAGGGCATAGTCCTCCAAATCGACCCGGTGCAGCTCCACCGGGAAACGGACAACCCCGTCCAGCTCCAGGGTGAAGCGTTCCAGGGAAAAGCCCTCAATTTCCAGTGCCTCCCAGACCTCCATCTGTCTTCCGTCATAGGCCGAGGAGCTGCTGCAGTCGGCGTGCTCCAGCTCTATCGGGTTTCCGTCTTCATCCAGAAAGGCGATTTCCAAACCGGCGGACATTTTTTCCGGGGCAGCGGGGAGGAGCGTGGCTCCGTCATATGCCGGGTCAGCGGGGCGGCTCTCCGGCGGGGCGGCAAAATCGGGGTGGCTGTAGGGCTCCTCCTTGGCCGGGGCCTCTTCAAAGTGGGATTCCGGGCCCTCTGCTAGCTTAAAAAACTGATAGTCGTCGCCGGCCATCCCTGCCAGCAGCTTGGCCTTTTCTTCATCGTCAAGGGAAATACTGCTGTTATAGGGGCTGGTGTCCGCCCCATCCCTTCTGCTTTCTGTCCGGACAGGACCGGATTCCTTTTTCACCCCAATAGCCAGGGTATCCCCCCTGCGGTAAAGGTAGGTGACAAAATACCGGGTGTCCTTGATCTGGGCGGAAAATTCCCGGCCGGGGAGCCAGTATTCCAGCTGCTCCTCCTGCGCCACCGAGCCGCTGCCGGGCAGGAAATACAGCAGCTCCCGAACCGCGGCGTAAACCAGGTCAAAGCGAAGGGCCGTTACCACAATCGCCAGGGAGGCGGCCAGGGCCAAAATTCGGGGTGCTGTTCTGCCTGCCTTTTTCTCCCCGGCGGGGGCTTGCTCAAAGGCTTCCTCTGTAAGACGGTATAGGGCATCCTCCGGGATGCAGTCAGTTAAAAGCCGCTTCATCTGCCATATCCTCCTTCCACCGTGATCCCCTGCTGCTCCAAAAGCCTCTTTAGTTTTTTCCGCAGCCGCAGGATGGCAATGTCCACGCCGCCCCGGGTCATCCCCAGGCGGCCAGCGGTCTCCTTGCTTTCCAGGCCATAGAGAAAGCGCAGGGTAAACAGCTGGCGCTCCCGCAGGGTCAGGCTGTCCAGCACCTGCTCCACAATGTCCCCAATGTATTCCTCTGCCCCGCCGGAAAGAGAAAGGTCCTCCAGGGGGAGGGCATCGGGGCGTTTTTTCCGCAGCCGGGAAAGGGCCTCGGTGCGGGTCATCACCCGGACAAAGGTCTCCAAAGAGCCCCGGGCCGGGTCGTAGCGCTCCCGCCGGGTGAGCAGCCGGAGCATCACATCGTTGGCGCATTCCTCGGCGTCCTCCCGGGGCAGTCCCCGCAGAAGGGCCCGGGCAGCGGCCAGGGCCACCGGCCGGCACCGGGCATCCAGCTCGGCATCCGGCAGACTGACAATATCCATGGCACTTCCCCCTTTCACCCTCTTTTACGCAGGGCGGTACAGAAATCTTACACCGGACATAAGAAAAAGCCCCCGGATGGGGGCGATCTTTATGGAACTAACCCTTGGGCAGTGCCAGCCCTGCTGCATGGCCGGTGGCAAAAGCCAGCTGGAGGTTAAAGCCCCCGGTGCGGGCGTCAATGTCCAGCACCTCCCCGGCAAAGTAGAGTCCCGGGACCAGCCTGGAGGCCATTGTTTTGGGGTCTACCTGGGTGACCGTTACCCCGCCAGCGGTAACCACCGCCTCCGCCACCGGGCCCAGGGCGGCGGGGGTCAGGGGGAAAGCCTTCACCGTCTCCCCCAGACGGGTCCGTTCCTCCCGGGTGATCTCCCGGACCTTCCGGTCCGGCGGCAGCTCTGCGGCCTCCAGGGCGGTGGTGACAAAGCTGCGGGGAAGGAGGCTGTCCAGGACATTGCCCAGATCCCGGTTGGGGGAGGCTGCAAAATCCCGGAGAAGCCGGGCGTCCAGCTGTTCCGGGGTGAGGCCGGGCTTCATGTCGATCAGCAGGGTGTACTCCCCCATGGGCTTGTCCATCAGGGCGCTGGCGGAAAGAACCAACGGCCCGGAGACCCCCTGGTGGGTAAACAGCATCTCCCCCAGCTCCCGGAACAGGGGCTTTTTCTTTCCCTTTTGGCAAAGGGTCAGGGTGACATTCCGCAGGGAAAGCCCTGCCAGGCGGGGGCAGCAGCCCTCCTTACAGTGGATGGGGACCAGGCTCCCCCGGGGCGGAACGATGGTGTGACCCGCTGCCTCCGCCAGCCGGAAGCCGCTGCCATCGCTGCCGGTGCCGGGGTAGCTCATTCCCCCGGCAGCCAGAACGACGCTGCGCCCCCGGTATTCCCGGCCCGTCTCGGTGCGGACTCCAACGGCGGCGCCCCCCTCCAGCAGGATTTCGGCAGCCTTTCCCTGGACGATCTCCGCCCCGCCCTCCCGGGCAAAGCGCACCAGGGCGTCGGCAATATCCCGGGCATTTTCAGAAACGGGAAAGACCCGGTTTCCCCGCTCTGTTTTCAGGGGCACCCCCAGGCTCTCAAACAGCTTCATAGTCTCGGCCGGGGGGAACCCCCACAAGGCGCTGTACAAAAACTTGGGGTTGCGGCAGACGTTTTTCTGGACCTCCTCCGGGGTGCAGTCGTTGGTCAGGTTGCACCGCCCCTTGCCGGTGACCAGGATCTTCCGGGCAGGGCGCTCCCGGCCCTCTGTCACCAGGACAGAAAGCCCCCGGCGGGCGGCGGTCCCGGCACAAAGGAGCCCGGCGGCACCTCCGCCGATGATAATAGCGTTGTAGGTCATAGCGGTCACTGGGCCCCCTCGGTCTTTTCGTAGACCTGGTATTCCTCCCAGATGCTTTCCAGGGTGGAGTAGGTCTTGCTGATCTCCTCCTTCTTTTTCAGCCCCACCGCCACGATCAGGGCGTTGATGACACTGAGCGGGGCCACCAGGCTGTCCACAAAGGAGGCCATTTCACTGCGGGCCAGGAGGAGGATATCGGCGGCCTGGGCCAGGGGGGCGGAGGTGGAGTCGGTAAGGGCGATGACCTTGGCCCCCCGGCTTTTGGCATACTGGGCGGCCTTCAGGGTCCGCTGGGAGTACCGGGGGAAGCTGATGGCGATAAAAACATCCTCCTCGCTGATGCGGAACATCTGCTCGAAGGTCTCACTGGTGGAATTGGAGTTAACACACCGGACATGGGGGAAGATCTGGTTAAAATAGAAGGCCAGAAAGCTGGCAAGCATACTGGAGCTGCGGATGCCCAGAATATACACCTCCCGAGCGGCAACGATGCTTTCCACCGCCTGGCGGAAGGCCCCCCGGTCCGCCTCCTCCATGGTGCGGCGGATCTTCTCGCTGTCCAGGGCCAGCACCTTGGTCAAAACGTCGGCACCGGCCATCTGTCCATCAATAATATCCATCCGCTGGACGGTGGTAAGGCGGTTGCGGATGATCTCCTGGAGGTTCTTCTGGAGCTGAGGGTAACCCTCAAAGCCCACCTCGGTGGCAAAGCGCACCACGGTGGACTCGCTGACCCCCACGGTATCCCCCAGCTTGGCGGCAGTCATAAAGGCAGCTTTGTCATAATGCTGGGTGATAAATTTTCCAATGAGCTTCTGCCCCTTGGAAAAGCCGGACATATTCCGCTCGATCACTGCTAAAAGGTCCATTGGCATGGCAGTAACACCTCAATAAAACAGGTTGATTGCAAGGTTTTTTCCATTTTCGTTCGATTCCCGCCCTACATGATACCGGAAAGCCGGGAAAAAATCAAGAGCTTTCGATACAAAAATGCAAGTTTTTTTGCAAATTCCTGCAAATAGGGACCTAACTTTCCGTTCGGCGGCCCTCCCGGATGAAGGGGGCCTCCACCCCCGGGTCAAGGAGGATCCCATACCGGGAGGGGCGCCGGAAGGTATTCCCCTGCATCTCCCTTTCCCGGTACTGGCGCAGCTGATCCAGATCCAGCTTAGCCAGGCAGATCCTCTCTTTATCGTCCGCCTGGAACACACAGGTATCCCGGGAGTCCTCCAGGTCGGGCAGGTAGGCCACACCGTCAAAAAGGCTGGAGCCGCCGTTACAATCCGGCACGGTTCCCGGATAATTGCAGGTGGCGACAGCAAGCATATTCTCATAGGCTCTGGCGCGAAGCTCCGAAAGGCGGTTGATCTCCATAGGGCAGGCATTGGGCACCAGGATCAGCTCCGCCCCCTTCAGCATCAGGATCCTTGCGCTTTCCGGGAATTCCCGGTCATAGCAGATCATCCCGCCCACCTTCACGTCCCCCTTGGCGGTATTCAGGACAGCGGTATAAAAATCCTCTCCGGGGGTCAGGTACCGTTCCACCTCAAAGTCGCAGGTATGCACCTTTCGGTAGAGAAGCTGCTGCACTCCAAACCGGTCAAAAAGGGCCAGGGAGTTACTGGGGGCGTTCTCTCGTTGTTCCAAAAAGGTAAGGCCGATAGCCATTTCCAGTTCCTGGGCAAGGGCAGCGAAGCTTTGGACAAAGCTGCTTTGGGCAGGGACTGCTTCGGCGGTCCATTCCCCGGCGGGCCGGTTTCCGATGCGGTAGCCATTGCTCCACATTTCGGGGAACAGGGCGATATCCGCACCTAATTCCTTTGCTTGTCTGCAAGAGGCGATTCCTTTTTCCAGGTTTTCCTGTAGGGTATTTCGGGGGGTGATTTGCAGCAGTGCAATATTCAGAAAGTTCATTTGTATGTGCTCCTTTTTATTTCTTTCTGAAAATTATACTATGCTTTTGTTTGCGCTTTCAAGGGGGGTGGGGTGGATGTTTGGGGTTTTGGGCAGTACAGGGCGAGGTATTTCAGCCGGCGCAGCACCATACCCGACACCCAACGCCCAGTACCGCCTAGCCTTTCTGTCTCCGGACACCAGTCCGGTCCGGGTCCAGGGCGGACAGCGCCTGGTCGCCCGCCGCAGCGGGCGAAACTTCCTGGCTAGAGGCAGTATCCTTCGACTAAGGCCGCGGCAAAAAACATGGCGCTCAAGAAAGGATGGCAGAGCTGTCCTTTCTTTTTTGTTTGTGCGAAGTGACAAGCCGCGGCTGGAACGAGACTGACCGTCACCCAGCCGCGGGGAACACCAGGCGCTTTCGCTTTTTGCTGTCTATCCTTCAAGACAGGCCCAGAGGGCCGCTTCTTGAACGTGTCTGTCCTTCGATCCTGGATATAGGCTTCTGTTATTAGCAGCGCCGTTTTCTTTTGACTGCCACGCGATGGTCTGGCCCTTCGCATTCCTGTCTCGTTCTAAAGGCCCTTTGTCTCGTTTCGCCTCCCCGGCGGGGGGTCACTTTCTGTTGCGACAGAAAGTAACCAAAGAAC
>JAAWEO010000131.1 GCA_022794295.1 Angelakisella sp.
TCCGAAACGCGCCTGCGGGCGCAGGCGGCGGTCGACCAGGCGCTGTCCGCCCTGGACCCGGACCGGACTGATGTCCGGTGACAGAAAGGCTAGCCGGTATTGGGCGTTGGCCTTCGGGTATGGTGCTGCGCCGGCAAAAGTCTCACCCGCTATGTCTTGACTTTCGGCTCTTTTTCACGTATAATCCAGAATGTAAGAACAAATATTCTAATCCCTGCCAAGAAAGGGTGCACTCTGCCATGTACTATTCCACCGAATATGCCTCCCCCCTGGGCCCCCTGACCCTCGCCGTCAACGGCGAACAGCTTACCGGCCTCTGGATGAAAAACCAAAAGTATTTCGCCGCTGGCCACCCGGAAGCCCTGTCCCCAAAAGAAAACCTCCCCATCTTCTCCCTGGCCGAATCCTGGCTGAACCGCTATTTCGCCGGGGAATGTCCCTCTCCCCATGAGCTTCCCCTGGCCCCCGCCGGCAGCGCCTTCCGCCAGGAGGTCTGGAAACTCCTCCAGGAGATCCCCTGGGGCCAGGTGACTACCTATGGGGAGCTGGCAAAAAAAATGGCTGGCAAGCTCGGCCGGGCAACGATGTCCAGCCAGGCAGTGGGCGGCGCTGTGGGACATAATCCCATCTCTATTATTATCCCCTGCCACCGTGTGGTGGGAGCAGCCGGAAGCCTCACCGGCTATGCCGGCGGCCTGGAAAAAAAGGTCCGCCTCCTACAGCATGAAGGCGTGGATACCCAGCGCTTTTTCCTGCCCAAACAGGGGACCGCCCTGTAACCCATCCCCCCGTTCCCGGGGGGATTTTTTATGTCCCGGCACCAGTCCCTTCCCAGTGACACCCAAGCACATCCACTTGGAAGACCAAACGGATGGCTTTTTGATGAATATTCCCCCATGCTTTTGGTTATTATACCCCGTTTTTTTGGGAAAACCGCTGCCTTTTTGTCCATGCTTTTTCTTGCAAAACCCCTGCTTTGGGTGTATCATAAGGGCATATTCAAAATCGGGGATTATGGCCTGTTTCCATAAGTTCTGCATCGGTCTTTCCGGCAGGATCATTCCCGGGGATCCTTGCAGCTGACCTATGGAAACAGATTATAACAGGGTTTTTCCCTTCTCCGGTTTGTAATGGCAAGGAGGGATGAACAGGAATGAACAAAGGCAGCAATGTCCTGGAACGGCTGGTAGAGCTGGACCGAAAGGCCTGCGCTATGGTGGAGGATGCCCAGGAGGGCCTGGAGGATACCTTGGCCAATACCGAACGGGACATGGAACGGTTCCGGGAGGAGTACACCCAAAAGGCCGTTCAGCGCATCGGTGTCGTCCGGGACGAGGAGGGCAGAGCCTCCCAGGCGGAGCTGATGGACATCGCCCAGCGGTATCACTCCCTGATGGAGGGCCTGGAAAAAACCTACCAGGAGCGCCATACCCAGTGGGAGGATGAGATCTTCCAGCGGTGCGTCGAAAAGTAGCATTACGGAAAGGAGCGTCGAAGGGATGCTCAAATCCTTTTCCAACAAGGCCATCGCCACCAAGGCCAGGGCGATGTACGGGGCCCGGGTCACCGCCGCCGATTACGAGGAACTGATCAAGAAGCGTTCGGTGGGGGAGGCCGCGGCCTACCTTAGGGACAACACCCACTACCGGGAGGTCCTGGGGCAGACGGATTCCGCCGCCATTCACCGGGGGCAGCTGGAAAACCTCCTGCGGAGCCTGCGGTATATCCAGTACCAACGGCTGATCGCCTTCGACTTTGGCCAGCAGGAGCTTTACCGGTATATCTACGCCTGGGACGAAAGCCGCCAGCTGATCGCCCTTCTCCGCTTTTTAGGCAGCAAGCAGGGGAAGCAGGACGGGGAGCGGTACCAATACCGTTATGACCGCCGGCTGGCCCAGCATACCAGCTACGACCTGGAAAAGCTGGTGGAGGTGAAAAGCTGGCAGGAGCTGATCGAGCTTTTGGGGGAAAGCCCCTACGGAAAAATTTTGCGGCAGTTCCCGCCGGACACCGATGGCCAGCTGGACCTGATGAAGTGCGAGCAGGCCATCTCTGCCCAGTATTACCGGCAGCAGCTGGATATCCTGGACAAGGAGCTGGGGGGGGCGGCCCGGGATGCCATGCGGGAGGTTTTTTACCGGTGCATTGACAACCAGAACCTCTCCCAGGTCTACCGTCTTAAGCGGTTCTTCCGCAGTGACCCGGCCTTTATCCGGGAAAGCCTTCTCCCCTTCCATACCCCCCTGAGCAAGGTCATTGACAGAATGATCGAGGCCGAGGACGTCCGCTCCCTTCACGGGGTGCTGGAAAAGGCGGGGCTGGTCCAGAGCGGTAGCGAGGAGGACACCGATTTTATTGAAACCACGGTGCAGCGCATCCGGGCCAAGCAGAGCAAAAAGGACCTGCGCAATTCCGGCTGTCCGCCGGTGGTGCTCCATGCCTATATCACCCAGTTGGAGATCGAGCTGGGGAACCTGGTGAACATCATCGAATCGGTCCGGTACGGTCTGCCGCCGGAGGAGATCCGGTCCATGCTTGTACTATAATGATCACAACAGAAAGGTGGTGAAGTCTGTGTCCATTGAAAAGATGTCCCTGGTGACCATCCGCGGGGAGCGGGGACAACTGGACGAGGTGCTGCTGCGGTGTCTGGATTCCGGTATTTTTCACCCGGAATCCGCCGGGAGCCTAAGCGAGTATTCTTCCTCCCTGTCGGTAATGAAGGAGGAAAACCCCTACGCCGCCCTGGGAAAAAAGCTGAGCGCCATCGCCCTGGACGCGGACATTGATCTTGGCAATACCAGCTTCGAGGGGCTGGACCTCCAGAACAAGGAGATCCCCGGCTACATCGACGGACTGGACGGGAAGCTGAAAAAGCTCCTCTCTAAAAAACGGGGGTCGGAGCAGCTGATTGCCTCCCACGAAAAGGCGCTGCAAAGGCTGCGGCACCTTACCGGTCTGGAGGATGTAAATTTCGACAGCCTTTTTTCCTGCAAGTACATCAAGCTCCGGTTCGGCCGTCTGCCGGTGGACAGCTACCAGAAGCTGCGCAGCTACAGCGACCGGCCCTTTATTCTGCTCTCGTCAGAAAACGACGGTGGGTATGTGTGGAGCCTCTACTTCTGCGCTATGGCCGACGTCCAGGAGATCGACGGCCTGTTCCAGTCCCTCTACTTCGAGCGGGTCCGGGTCCCCGACTACGCCCACGGCACCCCCCAGGAGGCTATTGACTTTATTGAAAAGGACCTCCAGCGGGAGCAGAAGGTGCTGGCAGACATTAAAGGAGAGATCGCCGGCATTGCCGCCGGGGAGAAGGACCGGGTCCAGCGGCTGTATGCCAAGCTGTGCCTGCTGGGCGAGGCCTTTGAGCTGCGGGACAAGGCCGCTTTTGTGAAAAACGACTTTGTGGTGCTGGGCTACGTCCCCCGGGGAGCGGTGAACGCCTTTGAAAAGGACTTCGGCGACCTGGAAAAGGTCACCGTCACCCTGAAGGACCCCCTGGAGGAGCCCCGGCTCTCGGTTCCTGTCCGCCTGAAAAACCTGGCCTTTGTAAAGCCCTTCGAGATGTTTGTGGACATGTACGGGCTCCCCTCCTACCAGGAGCTGGACCCCACCCCCTATGTGGCCTTTACCTACATCCTGCTGTTCGGCATTATGTTCGGTGACCTGGGCCAGGGGCTGATGGTCTCCCTGCTGGGGCTGTTCCTTTATAAGAAGAAGGGAATGGCTATCGGCGGGATCATGTCCCGCATCGGACTGTCCTCTATGGTATTCGGCTTTTTGTACGGGTCGGTATTCGGCTTTGAGGAGCTGCTCATTCCTGTTCATCAAGCCCTGTTCGGACGCCCCCACCTGATCCAGGTGATGGAAGGGAGCTACACCAACTTCCTGCTGCTGGCGGCGGTTGGGGTCGGCGCTGTTATCATCATTGTCTCCATCAGCTTTAACATCCTGCTGGGTGTGCGGCAAAAGGACTGGGAACGGGTCTTCTTCTCCAACAACGGCCTGGCCGGCTTGGTGTTCTACCTGGCGGTGCTCTTTGCCGCGGTGGCTACCATGGTGCTTGGGCTGAATGTCCTGACCCCTGTCTATATCATCCCCTTCCTTGTGGTCCCGCTGCTGCTCATGTTTGCCAAGGAGCCCCTGGGCAAGCTGCTGCGGGGGGAAAAGGAGCTGTTCCCCGAGGGTGTGGGCGGCTTTGTGGTGGAAAACTTTTTTGAGATGTTCGAGGTTCTCCTCAGCTTTGTCACCAACACCATGTCCTTCCTCCGTGTGGGGGCCTTTGTCCTGGTCCACGCCGGTATGATGGTGGTGGTCTTTACCCTCTCCGGCATGGTGGGGGGAGCAGGCTCCATTGCTGTAATTATTGCGGGCAACATTTTTGTCGCCGCCATGGAGGGCCTGATCGTGGGCATCCAGGTGCTGCGTTTGGAGTTCTACGAGATCTTCAGCCGCTTCTTTGATGGCAAGGGTCAGCCCTTCCTGCCCGCCAAGGTGGATTATTCTGTTCAGGAGGCTGCATAGCGGCCGCTCCTGGGACAACCTAAAAATAGTTTTTGGAGGTATCCGAATATGAACGCGACATTCTTTGTGCTTCCCCTGGCTGCTGTGCTGATGCTGATGATGCCCCTGGTGCCCATTTACAAGGGGGTCACCACCGGTCAGAAGGCCAAGCACGCTGTGCTCTTTAACCTGTGCGCCTTTTTCGGGGTCGCTGCCCTGATGGTCATTCTGCCTATGGGCGGGTTCATCACCCTGGCCGAGGCTGAGCCTGCCGCTGCCGCCATGGCCGCTGAGGCCGGCATGACCGTAGGCGCCGGCCTGGGGTACCTGGCCGCCGCCCTGGTTACTGGCTGCTCCTGCATCGGCGCCGGTATCGCCGTAGCCGCCGCCGCCCCCGCCGCCATTGGTGCCTTCTCCGAGGATCCCAAGGCCTTTGGTAAGGCGCTGATCTTCGTGGCCCTGGGCGAAGGCGTGGCTCTGTACGGCCTGCTGATCTCCATTCTGATCATCAACAACCTGTAAGCTGCCGGGCAGGGAGGAGGAACTGCGATGAAATTCTATCTCCTCAGTGACAACATCGACACCAAAATGGGGATGCGCCTGGCGGGGATCGACGGGGTGGTGCTTCACGAGGCGGAGGAGGTCCAGAAGGAGCTCCTGCGGGTGATGGACGACCCGGAGATTGGGGTAGTGCTCATGACCAACCGGCTGATCAGCCTTTGTCCGGAGCTGGTCTACGACCTGAAGCTGAACCGAAAGCGCCCCCTGATCGTAGAGGTCACCGACCGCCACGGGGCGGGGCAGCTTTCCGACGCCATTACACGGTATGTTCAGGAGGCCGTCGGCATCACCATTTAACAGGGCCCAATTCCACCTAAGAAAGGGCGTGAAAAAACGTGGCGACCATTGAAGAACGGTTTGAAATGATACAGAGATCGGTCCTGGACCAGGCGGAGGCGGAGGCCAAGAAGCTGAGGGACGAGGCAGCGGCCTACAAGGAAGCCGCCATGAAGAAGGCGGAGACGGAGGTCCTTCAGGAGCTTTACAGCCGCATCCAGGACGAGATCAGCGAGATCCACACCAGCGCGACCCGGAGCGTCTCCCAAAAGGAGAGCAAGGAGCGGCAGGAGCTGCTGCTGCGCCGGGAGGAGATCACCCGGGCGGTATTCGAGCAGGTCAAGAAGCGGCTTTTGGACTTTACCAAGACGCCGGCATACATTGACCTGATGAACGAGATCGCCAAGGAGCTGGGGGCACGGTGCCCCATGGAGGGGACCATTGTCATGCTGCGCCGGGAGGATTACCACCTGGCGGCGAAGCTGGGGGAGCACTTTGGGAAGAACGTGCGGATCCTGGCGGAGGAAGCGATCCACATTGGTGGGATCAAGGTAATGAACCAATCGTCGGGGATTTTTCTGGACGAGACGTTGGACAGCCGGTTAGAGGACCAGAAGCCCTGGTTCTACTCCCATTCCGGCCTAACCATAGCCTAAGCGGCCTGGAGGCCGAATCCAGACCCTACCCGCCGCTTCGCGGCTTAACGGTGTGCGAAGGGGATAGTGGGTGCCTGGAGTCCGAACGTGCACAGGGCGAAGCGATTCCCCGGCCTTTGACAGACCAGGGCGGGCGAGGTTTCTGCTGGGGCAGCACCATGCCCGAAGCCCAACGCCCAGTACCGGGTAGCCTTTCTGTCACCGGACATCAGTCCGGTCCGGGTCCAGGGCGGACAGCGCCTGGTCGCC
>JAAWEO010000132.1 GCA_022794295.1 Angelakisella sp.
GGGGAGACCATCGCGTGGCAGTCAAAGAAAAACGACACTGTCACGAACAGAAGCCCATATCCAGGACCGAGAGGCAGACACGTTCAAGAAGCGGCCCTGGGGGCCTGTCTTGAAGGATAGACAGGCAAAATCGCAAACGCCTGGCGCTCTCCGCGGCTGGGTGTCGGTCGCTCTCGTTCCGGCCGCGGCTTGTCACTTCGAGAATACAAGGATACAGGGGGAGGCGGTTCGTGCCTTTCACAGTGCCATTTTGTTAGCCGCGGCCTATATCGAAAGCTGCTGCCTCATTTCGGGGAGTTTCGCCCGCTACGGCGGGCGACCAGGCGCTGTCCGCCCTGGACCCGGACCGGACTGATGTCCGGTGACAGAAAGGCTACCCGCTACTGGGCGTTGGGCTTTGGGCATGGTGCTACGCCGGCAGAAATCTCGCCCTCCCCAGTCCGTCAAAGGCAGGGGAATCGTCCCGCCCTGTAGTCGTTCGGACTCCAGGCACCCACTACCCCCTTCGCACACCGTTAAGGCGCGCAGCGCCGGGTAGGGTCTGTCAGCGGCCATCAGGCCGACTGTGCTAGAATTTGGCCGGAATGTATGGTATAATGTCCGCAAAGCAGCCATTATACAAAATTTAAAAGGCCCTTTTCCTCGTCCCCTTCGGGGACAACCGGAAAAGATGGCCGATTATACCATTCCGCTTCGCTTCATGGTATAATAATTGTAATTCCTACCCCGAAGGGAGAACTAGCTATGAAATTCCTTGTCGTCGATTCCAATAGTATCCTCAACCGTGCCTTTTATGGCATCAAACTGCTTTCTACTAAAAATGGCGAGTATACCAACGCCGTCTATGGTTTTTTTAACATCGTCCTGAAATTGATGGACGACCTTTCCCCAGATCATACCGCCTTCGCCTTCGACCTCCCCGCCCCTACCTTCCGCCATAAGCTCTATGAGGGGTATAAGGCCCAGCGGAAAGGAATGCCCCCGGAACTGGCCCAGCAGCTGCCGGTGGTGAAGGAGCTTCTCTCCGCCCTGGGCTGGCCGGTGGTGGAGTGCCCCGGCTATGAGGCCGACGATATTCTGGGGACCCTTTCCCGGGCTGTGGAGGATCAGGGCGGGGAAGCCCTTCTTCTGACGGGGGACCGGGATTCCCTCCAGCTGGTAGACGAAAAGATCACCGTCATCCTGGCCGCCACCCGGGCCGGAGGTGCGCAGTACCTTTCCATGACCCCGGAGGCGGTGCGGGAAAAGTATGAGGTGGACCCCATCCAGCTGATCGAAACCAAAGCCCTTATGGGGGATAGCTCCGACAATATCCCCGGTGTGACCGGGATCGGGGAGAAAACTGCCTTTTCCCTGATCCGCCAGTATGGCACCGTCGCCCGTATTTATGAGGATGTGGAGGCCCTGGAGGTCTCCCCCGGGGTGAAGAAAAAGCTGCTGGCCGGCAAGGACCAGGCGGCCCTCAGCCGGGAGCTGGGGATCATCTGCCGAGAGGCCCCCGTTTCCACCGCCCTGGAGGAGTATGACCGGGGACCTGTGGACCATGCAAGGCTTTATGCCATCCTCAGCCGCCTGGAGCTCCATACCCTGATCACCCGCCTGAAGGTGGACCCCTCTGCCGCCCCCCTGGAGGCGAAGGACGCTCCCCCCGTCCGGGGGGAGGACTGGGCCCTTCTCCCCGGTGCCCCGGACCCGGAAAAGCTCCGGGGACTGGAAGGTCCCCTCGCCCTCGCCGGGGACTGGAAGGGGGATACCCTCGTCCGCCTGGCAGCAGCCAGGGCCGGGCGGGTCTGGCTGGTGGAAAACCCGGAGGCGGAGCTGCTCCTGGCCCTGAACAGACTACACGGCGAGAAGTATTTCGAGGACAGCAAGCCCTGGTGCAAGGCCCTCCTGGCCCTGGGGGCGGAGGAGATCCCCGCCGCCTTTGACCTGCGCTTGGCGGGATACCTTCTCAGCCCCAACTCCACCGAGTACACCCCCCACCGTCTGGCCGGGGAATACGCCGTTCCCTCCCCCGCTTTTTCGGAGGGCGCCGGAATCCCGGACACCGCCCTGCGGGCCGCCTGGCTCCCTGCCCTCTGCCGGCGTCTGGGGGAGGAGATCGCTGCCAACGGCCAGGAATCCCTTCTCCGGGAGGTGGAGATCCCCCTGGCCCAGGTGCTGGCTTCCATGGAGCTTACCGGCTTCCTGATCGACCAGAAGGAGCTTGCCGCCTTTGGCGAGGAGCTTCGGGGACTGATCACCGCCCTGGAGCAGAAGATCCACGACCTGGCAGGACATGACTTTAACATCAATTCCCCCAAGCAGCTGGGAACTGTCCTCTTTGAAGAACTGGGTCTGCCGGCAGGGAAAAAGACCAAAAGCGGCTACAGCACCGACGCCGAGGTGCTGGAGGGGCTGATCCCTCACCATGAAATTATCTCCAAGATCCTGGAGTACCGCCGGTATTCCAAGCTCCTTTCCACCTATGTGGAAGGCCTCAAGGAGGCCGTGGGCCCCGACGGGCGGATCCACACCACCTTCAACCAAACCGAGACCCGCACCGGGCGGATCTCCTCCGCCGAGCCCAATATGCAGAACATTCCCATCCGCACCGACCCGGGCAGCCGGATGCGCCGCTTCTTCCCCGCCCGGGAGGGCTGCCTTTTGGTTGACGCCGACTACAGCCAAATCGAGCTGCGGGTGTTAGCCTCTATTGCAGAGGACGAAAACATGATCGAGGCCTTTCTCTCCGGGGAGGATATCCACCGGAACACCGCAGCCCAGGTCTTTGACATGCCTCCCCTGTTTGTCACCCCCATGATGCGCAGCCGGGCCAAGGCGGTAAACTTCGGCATCGTTTACGGCATTTCGGCCTATTCCCTTTCCAAGGATATTGGGGTCACCGT
This sequence comes from Angelakisella sp., assembly GCA_022794295.1. Taxonomy (GTDB): domain Bacteria; phylum Bacillota; class Clostridia; order Oscillospirales; family Ruminococcaceae; genus Angelakisella. The sequence goes on from JAAWEO010000132.1 coordinate 2,889, forward strand.
TTCGGAGGCTGACCAGTATATCAAAAGCTACCTGAAAACCTACCGGGGGGTCAAGGCCTACATGGACCGCACCGTGGCCGGGGCCGCAGAAAAGGGGTATGTCTCCACCCTCTTTGGGCGCAGGCGGTACCTGCCGGAGCTGAAATCCTCCAACCGGAACCTTCGGGCCTTCGGCCAGCGGGTGGCGATGAATATGCCCATCCAGGGCACCGCCGCCGACATTATTAAAATCGCCATGGTAAAGGTTTACCGCCGCCTTCGGGCGGAGGGGCTCCAGTCCCGGCTGATCCTCCAGGTTCACGACGAGCTGATCGTAGAGTGCCCGGAGGAGGAGGCCCAGCAGGTCTGTGTCCTGGTCCGGGAGGAAATGGAGGCAGCGGTTAAGCTGGCGGTCCCCATGGAGGTGGACGCCAAGGTGGGGAAGGACTGGGGGGAGGCCCATTGAGCCGGGCACCCTTCCAGATCGTCCCCGCCCTTCCCGGGGATGCCCGGGAGCTGGCCCGGCTGGAGGCCGCCTGCTTTGCCCATCCCCGCAGCGAGGCCGCCCTTCTGGAGGAGCTCCGCCAGCCGGAGCGGTACCTCCTGGTCGCCGCCAAACGGGAGGGCGCCCTCCTGGGCTACGCCGGGCTGGAGCATGTCCTGGACGAGGGGTACCTGACCGATGTGGCGGTGTTTCCGGAACACCGCCGCCAGGGCTTGGCCCGGGGGCTCCTTCGGGCGCTGGCTGCCAGGGGGAAGGAAACGCTGGGGCTCTCCTTCCTCACCCTGGAGGTCCGCCCCGGCAACCTGGCCGCAGTGGAGCTGTACCGCGCCGAGGGCTACCAGGAGGTGGGGCGGCGGAAAAATTTCTATTCCGACCCCCGGGAGGACGCCCTGCTGATGACCAAATACTTATAAATACAAAAAGCATTGCTATTTCTGTGCTAAAAAGGTATAATATCATTATAAATTCATTGGAGGTACTCTATGACTACCATACAAATTCGGGTCGACGACACCTTGAAAAAAGAGGCTGACGCGCTTTTTGCCAGCTTAGGATTGGATACGACCACAGCGGTTCGCATTTTTTTAAACGCCGCAGTGGAAAATGCAGGTATTCCCTTTTCTGTACAACACCGGGAAATTCCGGAACACCTACAGGAAGCGATTTATGACAGCAGATATAGAAGAAATTTAATTGGTCCATTTGCTACCGCAGAAGAAGCAGTCGCTGCCATGTTGGAGGACTAAACTTGTATAGCATTGTATTTACCAGACAAATGAAAAAAGATGTTAAAACAATGAAAAAACGTGGCAAGGATATGGAGAAGCTCATCCAAGTTTTGCATCTGCTTGCAAATGGAAGTAAGCTGTCAGCACAATATAGAGATCATCAGTTAACAGGAAATTTGCGGGATTTCCGGGAGTGTCACATTGAACCAGATTGGTTATTGATCTATCAAATACAGGGCGATAGGCTGATCCTTTCTGCCGTCGAAACAGGAAGTCATGCGGATTTACTTAAGCGATAGGTTAGAGGGAGTAAAATGAAAAGTGTCAAGCTGATGCTGGCAGGCATTGCCATCCTGCTTTTTGGCGGCTGTTCCATCCTTTTGTCGGGGCTGGATCTGCCTACCTGGAACAATGGAATTTATCAGCTGCTGGGGGTGGTCTGCCCGATCATCGGGGTAGTGCTGGCCATTTTGGGATTTTTCGGAGACGATTGACCTATGAGCTACAAGGACCGTTTCCGCCGGCGGCTGGATGCCATCCAGGCGGGAGCCTGGGAACAGCTGGAGCAGATCACCGTCTTCCCGCCTGAAGCCGCCCGGGGCATCCTGGGGGAGATTCTGGAAACCGGGTGCCTCAGTCAGAATGCCGCCAACATCTGCCTTGCCCGGGAGGCCCTGGCCCGGCTGCCCGGGGAATGGCTCCGGGAGAATCTGCCTGGGGCGGTAAACGACTGCCTTTTCCGGGAGCCAGGCTGGGAGGAATGGGAATTCCGCCGTTTGGCGGAGATGCTGGAAAAGCCTTTTCCGGAGCTGCTGGCCTGGTGGATAGACTACGCCCACCAGCGGAATGACCCGGAAATAGAGGAAGCAATAAACGACTACATAAAACAGGAGGAATAAAAATGACCTACCAGGAAGTACTGGCAAACGCCAGGGAGAAGAAGCCCGCCAAGTGCCGCATCTGCCGGGAGTGCAACGGCACTGCCTGCCGGGGGGAGGTCCCCGGAATGGGGGGCAAGGGCACCGGGGAAGCCTTTGTCCGCAGTGTGGCGAAGCTTCGGGAGATCACCCTGGATATGGATGTGATCTATGAAAACCAGGGCCAGGACAGCACCGTCACCTTTTGGGGGCGGAAGTTTGCCGCCCCGGTGTTTGCCGCCCCCATTAGCGGCATGGGCAACAACTACAGCCCGGACTTTACCGAAGTGGACTGGGCCAAGGCCGTGGTGGAGGGCTGCGCCGCCGCCGGAGTGCTGGCCTTTACCGGGGACGGGGTAAACCCGGACCTGCTGGAGATGCCCCTGAAGTATATGGCAGAGCTGGGCGGGCTGGGGGTCCCCACCATCAAGCCCTGGGGGATGGAGACGGTGCTGGAAAAGGTAGCCAAGGCAAAGGCCGCCAATCCCCCGGCCATCGCTATGGACGTGGATTCCGCCGGGCTTCCTTTCCTGGCAGCCCAGGGGGGCGATGCAGGGCCGAAAAGCGTGGAGGCCCTCCGGCAGATCGCAAAGGCAGCGGAGGTACCCTTCCTGGTAAAGGGGATCATGACTGTGGCAGGGGCCCAAAAGGCATTGGAGGCCGGGGCCTGGGGGATCGTAGTCTCCAACCACGGGGGGCGTGTACTAGACCACACCCCGGCTCCCTGCGAGGTACTGCCGGAGATTGCGGCTGCGGTAGGGGGACAGATGAAGATTTTTGCCGACGGGGGTGTACGCACAGGGGCGGATGTCTTTAAGCTTTTGACCCTGGGGGCGGACGGGGTCCTTATTGGCAGGCCGGTGATCACGGCGGCCTATGGCGGCGGTGCCGAAGGTGTACGGCTATATTTTGAAAAGATCATTGGCGAACTGCGGGACACCATGAAAATGACCGGTCATCAGACCCTACCCGCCGCTTCGCGGCTTAACGGTGTGCGAAAGGGATAGTGGGTGCCTGGAGTCCGAACGGGTGCAGGGCGGGGCGGTTCCCCCGGCCTTTGACGGACTGGGGCGAGCGAGGCTTCTGCTTGCGCAGAACCATGCTCGAAGCCCAACGTCCAGTACCGGGTAGCCTTTCTGTCACCGGACATCAGTCCGGTCCGGGTCCAGGGCGGACAGCGCCTGGTCGCCCGCCGCACTGCGCCCGCAGGCGCGTT
>JAAWEO010000133.1 GCA_022794295.1 Angelakisella sp.
TTAAAGCTCCGGGAGCTGCTGACGGTAAACAACACCGCTGTCTGTGTCACCCCTTACATTGCCTACACCACCCTGGAGCAGTACCTGGAGGAACAGGGGCCCCTGGACTGGACCCGGGTCAAGGGGCTGTTCATGCCCCTTCTCTCCCTGGTCTCCACCCTTCACAACCGCGGGATCATCCACTACGGCATTTCCCCGGAGAACATTGTGGTGGACCGCAAGGGCACCCTGCGCCTGATGGGCTTTGCCCTGCCGGAGCTGCGCACCGTGGGCAAGGGTCTTTCTCCCCAGCTTTACGACGGGTACAGTGCCCCGGAGCAGTACGCCCGGAACCAGTGGCAGGGGGAGTGGAGCGACATCTATGCCCTGGGGGCCATTTTATACCGGGCCCTTTCCGGCAGCGACCCCATCCCCGCAACCCAGCGGGTGCGGTCCGATGCCCTCCCCCCTTTGTCGGCCCTCCACCCGGAGATCCCGGAGTATGTCTCGGCGGCTGTGGCAAAGGCCATGTCCCCGGACCGGAAGGACCGCCAGCCCTCCATCGACCTGTTTACCGCCGCCCTTCTGGAGGAGACCGGCTCCAACACCACCGTGTTCCGCTCCGAGCCCCAGACCCGCCCGGAGCCCCAAAAGCAACAGGTGCTTCCTTTTGCAGACGGGAAGCATCTGCTGATCCTGGGGCTGGCCGCCAGCCTGATTCTGAACATGGTGCTGGGGGCCGGGTGGCTGTCGGCAAAGCCGCCGGAGGAGGAGTCCTCCTCCCTGTCGGAGGAGCCGGTGGAGCCCGCCCTGGTGATGGAGGATTTTACCGGGGAATACTGGCCCATGCTCCAGGAGCGGCTGGAGCAGTACCCCACCCTCACCTTCCAGACCGAGGAAACCTTTGACGAGGAGGTGCCCAAGGGGGTGGTCCTCCACCAGTCCATCGCCCCGGGGAGCGAATACCCTGCCGGAAGCCAGGTGACCCTCACCCTCAGCCAGGGGCCCCAGTTCGTCCTCATGCCCCGGGTGGAGGGCTGTACCCTTTCCGCCGCCCAATCCATGCTGGACAGCCTGGGCATCACCTGGTACGAGGACATCCGGGAGGACTCCAGCCTCAGCGTCCCTGTGGGGACGGTGGTGTGCGACACCCCCCCGGGCTCCAAGGTGACAGCGGGATACAAGGTCCGCCTCACCATCCGCACCGAACCGGAAAGCAGCGCATCCAGCACACCCGCAGAGGAATGATCCCTCTGCATTCAAAATAGCTACACCCCGGGGCTGCCGCGCGGCCCTACAAGGCTCTTTACAGCTTTTCGGGAGGGAGGCCCTCCCCATCGACTAGAGAAGGACGGATCGACTATGAAACTGGCATTTTCCACACTGGGCTGCCCCAACTGGCCCTGGAAGGAGATCTTCGCCGCCGCCAAGGACCTGGGGATTGATGGCATCGAGATCCGGGGCATCGAAAACGAAATGTACGCCCCCAGGGTGCGCATCTTCGACAGCCAAAACCGGGAGGCCACCCTCCAGCAGCTGTCCGGGGCGGGGATCGCCCTGACCCAGCTTACCAGCGGGGCCACCCTGGGAATGCCCGACAGCCCCGCAGCGGGCCGCCAGGAGATCACCGACTATGTGGATATGGCCCAGAAGCTGGGGGTCCCCTACATCCGGGTCATGATCTCCCCCCAGCCCGGCCCGGAACCGGTGGACCTGGAACAGGGGAAAAAGCTTTACCAGGAGCTTTGCGAATACGCCAAGGCCAGGGGGGTCTGCCTGCTGGCAGAGACCAACGGGGTCCTGGCAGATTCCCAGGTGATGGCGGAGTTTATGGAGGGCACCGACCCGGAGGCCGCCGGGGTGCTGTGGGACATCCACCACCCCTACCGCTTCTTTCACGAGGCCCCGGAGCTCACCTTCCGGAACATCGGCCGGTATGTAAAAAACACCCATGTGAAGGACTCGGTCTTCAAGGACGGGAAGCTCTCCTACCGGATGATGGGCTATGGGGACGTGCCTGTTTTTGACGCCCTGAAGACGCTGAAGGGGGCCGGCTACCAGGGGTATATCACCCTGGAGTGGACCAAGCGGTGGAACCGGGAGCTCCAGGAGCCGGGGATCGTTTTTTACCACTATGTCAGCTACATGACCTACCTTTTGGAGGAGCTGGGCAAGGAAGAGCCCAAAGCCTGACGAAAAAGGACCCGCTGCTTTGCAGCGGGTCCTTTTTTTGTCAGGGTGATTCTTTAGTCTTCTCTGTGGGAATGGTGGGCGTGGCCCCGGCCGTTTCCGGGCCAGGGTCTGGCCTCCCCTTCCGGGGACAGGCTTTCAATGCGCCGGAGCAGCTCCCCCATGGTCATGCCCCGGACCTCCTCCACAGTGGCGTCCGGGTCCAGGCGCTGCAGCTCCAGAAAAGCCCTGTATTTTCCACAGGAGAGCCCTGCCTCGTGGGCCTGGGAAACCTCCTGGGGATGGGCGGAGCAGCAGTAGGTATTTTTCCGCTGGGCGGTACAGGATTCCACCTGGGAAAGCATCCGGGCGCACTGCCCCTCGTCCCCGCCGACGATGGTGATGGTCACCGGCTCCCCTTTTGCGGCCAGGGCCGCCACCTGGGGGCTTTCCAGCACCGCCTCCACCGCCTCGGAGCAGCCGGTGAAGCGAAGGCGCAGGGTATCCGCCAGCTGCTGCCCGTCGTCGTTGCGCCCCTCAATGGCGATCACCCGGTCCAGGCGGTTGACCGCCAGCTCGATAGAGGGATTGATGTCGATGCTGATCTCCGCCGTGGGGACCAGACAGAACCAGTAGACTCCCCCCAGGGCCAGCAGCAAGCAGGCGGCGGCAGCCAGCTGCCGGGGGAAGGAAAGGGCACTCCGGCGGTCTGTAAACCCCTGGGTCCGCTCCGCCAGGAAGGCCAGGGTCCTGTCCTTTCGCTCCTGCTCTGCATGGACCCGGTCAAAGGCCTCTCGGATCCTCTCCCTCATCCTTCCTCACCTCCCAGCTTTTCCTGGAGCATCCTTTTGGAACGGGTCAGGAGGGTGTAGACGGTATTGACGTTCCGGCCGAGGATCCGGCTGATCTCCGGGGCGGTGTAGCCCTCGTAGTAGTGCAGGTACACCACGTTCCGATACTTCTGGGGCAGGGAGAGCACAGCCTCCAGCACCCCGCCGGTCTCTGTCCCCTCCGGGGCGGCCTGCTCCGCCGCCGCCTCCAGGGGGACCGTCTGCCGGCGAAAGAAGCTGCGCAGCTGGTCCTTGCAGGCGTTGATGGTGACACGGATGAACCAGGCCTTTTCATGCTCCCCGTCCCGAAAGGACACGGAAGAAAGGACATACTTCAAAAATACCGTTTGAAATATGTCCTCAGTGTCAGCGTCGTTTTTCATGTACACCATACAGAGCCGCCGCACGGTATCGGCGTACTGCCGGATGGCCCTGTTCGCCTCTTGCTCGCTCCGCATTGCTTCACCAGCCGCCGTTTTGTTACCGGCTGTATCCCCTTCCACAGCCGTGACCATGGCCCGCGCCGCCGCCGGGGCAAAGGCCGGAGGCCGCATTGTCACAGACGCCGTCGCCATTCTCGTCCACAAAGCAGGCGCCGCAGCCGTAGTCGCAGACACCGTCCCCGTCGGCATCCACATGGGCGCAGCCGGTCCCGGCGTTGTCACAGATGCCATCATTGTTTGCATCCGCATAGTGGTAGCCGCGGCCGCCATGGCCGTGCCCGTGGGCAAAGGCGCTGACGGTGCCAACCGACAGCACCAGGACGGATGCCAGGATCACCGCTAAAATTCGTTTCTTCATGTCTTGTTTCCCTCCGTTGTAATTTGGCCGGACAGATAAAGCTGCCCTCCTGACAGAAACACGAATCAGAAGGGCAGATCCATTCACAAGGGGAAAAAATTTTTTACTTAGAGATCTTGAATAGGCACTTACACCCCAATGACCTTGATGACCCCCTCCTTGGCATCCAGGTAGATGCGGCAGGGGGAATAGGAATGGGTGAGGTTTTTCTGTATGCCATTGATGGAGATCTGGGCCATGGGGTAAAGGGTCGCGGCCACAATCTGCTTCTGGGCCGCTGCGGATATCTGGAACTCCATCTCCTCCAGTGTCTTTTTCAGCGGCTTTTCCTTCATTTGGAGCAGAGCGGCTGCATTGGTACCTTTTTTCAGGTGGATCTCCTGCTGAATCGCCTCCAGCTCCTCCTCCACCTTTGCCCTTTCCTGAAGGAACCAGGGGGTGGGACCGATGGACAGGGTGGTGAGGCGCCCGGCGATGTTGCCCACCGTCTTGGCCTCGATGCCGCCCATGGCCCGGACCGTTCCGCCGATGATGACCCCCCGGCCGGTTTTTACCACCACCTTGCCCCGGGCGGCGATATCGCAGTTGACAATGCTGTCCATGCGGATCTCCCCCATGGCGTGGACCGTGGCGTTTTCCATATACTTGCAGACCACGTCCTGCCCGGCGGTGATGCTGCCGGTGACGTTGCCGTTCATGCCCCGGTTTACCACCACCGAGCCTCCGGCGGTGATCTGGCAGCCCTCCACCAGGCCGCCGATGGTGACGTTGCCGCTGGCGGTAACGGTAAAGCCGGCCCGGACGTTGCCGTGGATCACCACGTCCCCCTGGACGTCGATGCTGCCGGTGGAAAGGTCCACATCCCCCTGGATAACGATCACATTGTTCACATGGAATTTACCATCCCTAAAGGAGATCTGGCCGTCGATCTTGGAGATCAGGGAGGTGCCGGCCTCGTTGGGGATCACATTGTCCCCCTTGGGGAGGACCGCCTTTTTGCCGTTGTAGGGCCGGATGGGCTTGCCCTGGATGTTGGTGCCGGGCTTCCCCTGGGTGGGCTGTATAATGTCGCAGATCACCGTCCCCGCTTCAATGTGGGTCAGCCAGTTCAGGTTGTCAAAGTCCACGATCCCCTGGGCGTTTTCCATGATCTGGGGGGTGCCGACGGTGCGGGGGAAGTGTTCCTCGGTCCTGCCGTCCTCCCCGGGCACGGGGGGAACACAGGCGGCCAGCCGGATCAGGGTCAGGGCGGCCTCCGGGGTGCTCAGGCGGTTCACCGCCTCCTGGTCGATGCCAAAGGAGACCTTTCTGTCATTCAGGCCGACCAGGACCGTTTCCCAGGTCACCGGGTTCCCCTCCCCCAGGGCGGGCAGGGCGATCCCCCAGGCGGCGCTCCAGTCCGGGGCGCAGAATACCAGCACCTGGCCGTCCACCGGCTGGACGGGAAGCTCCCCGGCGTCGATGGCGGCCTCTTCCGGTTCGGCGGGGGCAGGGGCTCCCTCCCGGGCCTGCTCCTTTTCCTTCTGCTTCAGCTGGCGCTCCGCTTTCATCATAGCCAGCTGGGCCTGCTTGCGGTGGGCCCGCATGATCACTGCGGCCTTGGACTCCACCTGGGAAAGGATCTGCTTCAGCAGCGCCGTGTCCGGCGGGGAGGCGGCGCAGAAGTCCTCTACATTGGACCGCTCCCCCTCCTGTCCCTGGCTTTTACAATAGAGCAGGTAATACTCCATCAGCTCCTCCGGAGCCGGGAGCTTCTCAAAGGGCAGCTCCACCGGCGGGGCAGGCTCCCCCTCGGGGGTCTCCCCGGCCGCGGCCGGTGCTTCCTCCTGCTCTTTGGGATCCTGGTGCTTTTTTTCGCCTTTTCCGGCTCCGGTGACCTTTTTCCAAAGGGAAAGGAGCATGGACTTGTGGCCGGTATCCTTTTCGGTCTCGCTGTTTTTCTCCTCCCGTGGGCTCATAAAACGCACCTCCTGGCTCTATTCCCGCAGCCTGCGGGGAACACAGCGTACACGCTGGAATCGGTATGATATTATTTTACCCCATCCCGTCTGTCCCTGTCAAGCAGAAACGGGCGGCGGGAACACCCGCCCCTCCCCCAGCCGGGGGACCGGTCCAGGCCCCTTCTGCATTTTTCTCTGGGCAGGGCGTGTCCCTAAAGTCGGGGTGCCTGGATTTTTCGCAAGGAGGGAGTGATTGCAAGGAGAAAAGCGCAGGGAATACTGTATGTATTCCGAGCATTTTTGAC
>JAAWEO010000134.1 GCA_022794295.1 Angelakisella sp.
ACCAGGCGCTGTCCGCCCTGGACCCGGACCGGACTGATGTCCGGTGACAGAAAGGCTACCCGGTACTGGGCGTTGGCCTTCGGGCATGGTGCTGCGCCGATAGAAACCTCGCCCGCCCCAGTCCGTCAAAGGCCGGGGAATCGCCCCGCCCTGCACCCATTCGGACTCCAGGCACCCACTATCCCTTTCGCACACCGTTAAGGCCCGTAGGGCCGGGTAGGGGCTGATGGTCTGCCAGCGGGTGCTAACCTGCGTCGACAGGGTGTAACAGAATTTTTCGCTAAAAAGCCGTATCCTTAAAGACGAACTTGTTCGTGCCTATGGACAAGCTCCTAAAAAGGATGCGGCTTTTTTTCTATGCCCCCCGCTTTTAATTGATTTTATAGAAAGGTGTGAGGCTTGTGCCTGTTGCTATCGAAATCGCCCCCGAGGCTGATACCGTCACTGCCCTGCTGACCGGAGAGATCGACCACCATGGAGCCAGCAGACTCCGGGAAACGATCGATGACAGCGTCCGGCGTACCTGCCCCCGTCTGCTGGTGCTGGACTTCGGCGGCGTGGAGTTTATGGATTCCTCCGGTATCGGTATCGTCCTGGGACGGTACCGCCTGATGCAGGATATGGGAGGGAAATTGGCCCTCCGGAATCTGCCCCCCCATATCCGCCGCGTGATGCAGGTGGCGGGAATCAGCAGCCTGGATATCCAGGAAAAGAGAGGAGGAAGTACCCTGTGACCAGCAGAAAACCGGAAAACCTTATGCGCGTCAGCTTTCCCAGCCGCTCGGTAAACGAGGGCCTCTCCCGTTCCCTGGCAGCAGCCTTCGTGGCCCTGGCAGACCCTACCGTGGAGGAGCTCTGCGATATTAAAACCGCCGTTTCGGAGGCGGTGACCAATGCCATCGTCCACGGCTACCGGGATACCCTGGGGGTGGTCTACATAACCGCTGCCCTTTACCCCGGGGGACGCCTGATCATTACCATACGGGACCGCGGGTGCGGCATTGCCGATATCCAAAAGGCCCGGGAACCCCTGTTCACCACCTGCACCACCGGGGAGCGGGCCGGACTGGGCTTTGCGGTAATGGAGGAGCTGATGGACAAGGTAAAGGTGCGCTCCCGTTTGGGGGAGGGCACCATCGTTACCATGGAGCGGACCCTGAAGGCCAGAGAGTAGCGGAAACCATGATCCGGAAGGGAGGCGGGACCGGTGATCACAGAGGACAGAGGTACCATGGTGGAGCAGAACCTGGGGCTGGTGCACTCCTGTGCCCACCGCTTCCGGGGACGGGGCATTGAGTACGACGACCTCTTTCAGGCGGGGTGTATGGGCCTGGTAAAGGCCACTGCCGCCTTTGACGAAAGCCGGGGAGTGATGTTTTCCACCTATGCCGTGCCGGTGATCCTGGGGGAGATCCGCCGCCTTTTCCGGGACGGGGGCACGGTAAAGGTGAGCCGGAGCATCAAGGAGCTGGGGGTGAAGGCCGCCAAGGTCCGGGAACAGCTGAGTACCGCCCTGGGCCGTGACGCCGCCATCAGCGAGGTGGCCGGCGCCATGGACCGCACCCCCGGGGAGATCGCCGAGGCCCTGGCAGCCACCACCCCCCCGGTGTCCCTGACCGGCAGCGAGGAGGAGGGCGGCGGCCAAATGGACCTGCCGGTAGATTCCCCCGAGGAGCTCCTTTCTGATATCCTAGCCCTGAAGCAGGCCATGGACCGGATGGAGGACCGGGACCGGCGGCTGATCATCCTGCGGTATTACCGCAACCAAACCCAAACCGAAACGGCCCGGGAGCTGGGGATGACCCAGGTACAGGTCTCCCGGCGGGAAAAGAAGCTGATGCAGTACTTCCGGAAGGAGCTGCTGGAGTAAATGGAAAGGCCCCTGCTTTTTTCGGGTAAAGCAGGGGCCCCTTATTCTGGCTTTCCGGCGCCGATGCCGGTCCGGAGGGCCCCCAGCAGCCGTCCCTCGCGGTCCTGGGAAAGCTCCCAGGCGCCTGCGCCCCCCAGCCCCTTTTCCCGGGCATACCGGCCCTTGGCGGCAATGGAGGAGGGATCGTCGTAGGAGAGGAACCACCCCGGCCCGGAGATCCAGGGGACCTGGCCCATTAGATCGAACCCCCTCTCCCCGGTCCCCAGAAAGCGGGAGGCGATGGCGTCATACCCCACCGATTCCGCCGAGGAAAATTCCATCCCCACCTGCCCCGGACCGGTCCCCTCCAGCCGGTAAAAATAGCCGTAAAAGGGGACCCCCAGCACCAGCTTTTCCGGGGGCACCCCGGCGGAAAGATAGGCCTCTACCGCTGCCCCAATCCCCGACCCGTCCCCGGCGGCAAGGGGGGCGTTCATCCCCGTTCTACTGCTCCAGGGACCGTTCTGGTCGTAGCCCATAAGGAAAAGGTAGTCCACCGGTCCGGACAGCTCCTGCAAGGGGACATTTTGCAGAAAGCTTTCCCCCGGGGACACCGCCGCGGTGAGAAGATACCTGCGGCCCGCCAGCTCCCCCCGGGCGTCCAGCTCGTCCCGCACCGCCCGGAGCAGGCGGACATAATTTTCCCCGTCCTCCGGGTGGTGGAGGGTCCCCTCCTTTCCCCCGGCTACCGGAAATTCCCAGTCCAGGTCCAAGCCATCAAACCCCTGCTCCTCCATAAGGGCAGCGGCGCTTTGGGCAAAGGCCCGGCGGTGCTCCTCGTCCCGGGCCGCCAGGGAGAAGTTCCGGGAGCCATCCCAGCCCCCCACGGAAAGAAGGGTCATCAGGTGGGGGAATTCCTCCCGGAGCCCCCGGAACCCGGCAAAGCTGGCCAGGTCCTCCTTGGGATTTTCCAGCTGCACCAGGCCCTGCCCGTCCACCCCGGCAAAGGCGTAGCAAAGGTGGGTCAGCTGCCCTGCCGGCAGGTCCCCGGGGAGGTAGCCATCCAGCCGGGCATACCAGGGGTAATACCCCGCCACCACAGGGGCCGCCTCCGGAGAATCCGTCCTTGCGGGGGGCAGGGAGGCGGTGGGAACAGGCCCGCTTTCCGGAGAATGGCGGACCAGCGAGACCCCGTCCTCCTGCCAGGCCCCCAGGCGCCCCAGGGCGGGGAGGGCAAACAGGGAAAGGATAAACAGAAAAAGCCAGAAAATTTTGAAGCTGCGGCGCAAAGGGCACACCTCCTTCTATGGAAGTGTGCCCCGTTTTTTGCGGAAGATGAATAAAGCTCTTTTATGGTGCCAGCCCCAGCAGGCGCACCGTGGCGGTAAACAGGAAGCAAAGACCCATTCCCAGCAGGGTGGGCACCAAAACCGAAACCGCCGTCCACCGCCAGCTGCCGGTCTCCTTGCGGATGGTAAGGCAGGTGGTGGAGCAGGGCCAGTGGAAAAGGGAGAAAAGAATAACTGAGGCCGCGGTGGCCCAGGTCCAGCCGTTGGCAGCAAAGAGGGCGTGGAGCTGGGCGGTGCTTTCCATCTCGGTGATGGTCCCCGCCGAAAGGTATGCCATGACGATAATGGGAATGACGATCTCGTTGGCGGGAAAGCCCAGCAGAAAGGCCAGGAGGATCACCCCATCCATTCCCAGGAGACGGGCGAAGGGGTCCAGAAAGGCGGCACAGTGATGAAGAAGGGTGGCATCCCCGATGGTGACGTTGGCCATTCCCCAGATCAGGAGCCCCGCCGGAGCCGCCACCGCCGCTGCCCGGCCCAGGACAAAAAGGGTCCGGTCAAAGATGGAGCGCACCAGCACCTTGCCCACCTGGGGGCGGCGGTAGGGGGGAAGCTCCAGGGCAAAGGCCGAGGGCATCCCCCGGAGGATAGTGGCGGACAGGAGACGGGAGGCCAGGAGGGTGGCGCCCACCCCCAGCAGGATCACCCCGGTGAGCCCCAGGGCGGACAGGACCGAGGGCCAAAAGCCCTCCCGGCCGCCCAGGAAGAAAACGGTAATGAGAAGGGTCAGGGTTGGGAACCTTCCGTTACAGGGCACAAAGGAATTGGTGATAATGGCGATGAGCCGCTCCCGAGGGGAATCGATGATCCGGCAGCCCACAATACCGGCAGCGTTGCAGCCAAAGCCCATGGCCATGGTCAGGGCCTGTTTGCCGCAGGCGTGGGCCCGCTGGAAGCACCGGTCCAGGTTAAAGGCGATCCGTGGGAGGTAGCCAAAGTCCTCCAGAAGGGTAAACAGGGGGAAAAAGATCGCCATAGGCGGGAGCATCACCGCCACCACCCAGGCCAGCACCCGGTAGGCGCCATCCATCAGGGGGGAGAGGAGCCAGCCGGGGCACCCCAGGGCGGCCAGCTCCCGGCCGAGCACATCCCCCAGCCAGAACAGGCCGGTGGAGAGGAGCTGGCTGGGGTAGTTTGCCCCGGTGATGGTGAGCCAGAACACCAGGGCCAGCAGCAGAAGCATCACCGGAATACCGGTGGCCCGGCTGGTAAAGAGACGGTCCAGGCGGCGGTCCAGGCTGTGGGGGGAGCCCTCCGGGATATAGACCACCCCAGAGGCCACACTTTCCGCTGTGACAACAATGGCGTTTACAATGGCTTCCTCCAGCTCCTGGCTTCCCCAGCCCCGCTGGGCCAGGAGATCTTTGGCAGCGGCCAGGGTCTCCTCCACCTCCGGGCGGCGGGAAAGGTCCTCCCCCAGGTATGCAGAGAGGGAGCGGGAAAGGCTCTCGTCCCCCTCCAGCAGGCGCAGGGCCAGCCAGCGGTGATTCAGGCGGCTTCCGGCAGCCTGGCGCAGCACCGGGAGCAGCAGGGAGATCCCGTCCTCCACCACCTGGGGGTAGACCACCTGGAGGGGTTTTCCCGGGGCCCGGCCCGCCGCCATCTGTCCTAGACGGCAAAGAAGCTCCTCCAGGCCCTGACCACTCCTGGCGCTGGTGCCCACCACCGGCACCCCCAGGCTTTGCTCCAGGGCGTCCAGATCCACCTGGATCCCCTTCTTGGCGGCCTCGTCCAAAAGGTTGACACAGACCACCGTCCGGGGGGTGATCTCCAGCACCTGGAGCACCAGGTTCAGGTTCCGCTCCAGGCAGGTGGCATCGCACACCACCACCGCCCCGTCCGCCTCCCCAAAGCAGAGGAAATCCCGGGCGGCCTCCTCCTCGGCGGAATGGGCCAGCAGGGAGTAGGTGCCGGGCAGGTCCACAAAGACCATTCCCTCCCCGTGGCGGACACACCGCCCCTGGGCGGTGGCGACCGTCTTTCCGGACCAATTCCCTGTGTGCTGGTTCATATTGGTCAGCGCGTTAAAGACGGTGCTTTTTCCCACGTTAGGATTTCCCGCCAGAGCATAAACCCGGTCACTGTTGGTCAGCCGCTGGATCACCAAGCCGGTGTCCACGGCACCCAGGCCGGTGGAGCCTCTGGTCAGTCCCATTTATGATCCCTCCCTTCTGCCCTCACAGCAGGACCGCCTGCACCCTGCGGCTGTCCTCCCGCCGCAGGGCGATAACAGCCCCCCGGATCAGGTAGGCGGCAGGATCCCCAAAGGGACTGTGCAGCAGGCATTCCACCTGGGTCCCCTGCACCAGCCCCATGTCCCGAAGCCTCCGCCCCATAGCCCCGCCCCCCGTGATCCCAGTAACCCGGGCCTTCTCCCCGTCCCGCATCCGGGACAGATCGGTATCCTTCATATCGCAGCACTCCCTTGGAAAATTGGATAAGAGAGAATGTTTCCTCTGTTTTAGTTTATTCCGGCAAGGGCAAAAGGTTCTGACACAGCAAAAAGCCCCGCCGCAGCCATTCGCCGCGAAGCGGCTCCACCGGAGGCACCAAACCCGTTCCAACCCGGCCCGCAGGCCACTTGCCGCGAAGCGGCCCCGATTTTCGCCGCAGCGAAAATCACCTTATCCGGCCAACGAGCCTCCGGCCGCGAAAGCCCGGACGACCGTAGGTGGGGGCACAAATCCAAGCCGCCAGCACACCCCAGCCGCCTGGCAGCATTTGCCGCGAAGCGGCTCCGCCGGAGGCACCAAAATCCCCCCCCCCGGAGGGTTAGGGGGCCCACGGGGGGACTAGTCCCCCCGTGAGGCGC
>JAAWEO010000135.1 GCA_022794295.1 Angelakisella sp.
TTTCGCCCGTTGCGACGGGCGACCAGGGCGCCGCCCTGGACCTGCCGCCCTTTGAAAAGGGCGGCCCTAAACTTTAGACCCTACGAGGGTGTGTGCGGGACGAAAGGTTCTGCCTGGAGTCTTGGATTGGTGGGAATTGTCCCCATCCAGTCTGTCAAAGGCAGGGGAATCGTCCCGCCTTGTACTCATTATGACTCCAGGCACCCACTATGTCCCTGCACAGTGTTAAGCCGCGCAGCGGTGAGTAGGGTCTGGATGCGGCCTCCAGGCCGCGTTGGAGGAGATTTATGGATAATAAGCATTATTTAGCTTTGGAGCTGGATAAGGTGCTGGAGCTGCTGGCGGCAAAGACCACCAGCGAGGCCAGTGCCCAAAAAGCCCGCTCCCTTATTCCGTATAGTGACCCCCGGGACGTTACCCGGGCCATCCGTCAAACCGCCGATGTCAACACCCTTTCGGTGCGCTTCGGTACCCCCGGGCTCGGCGGCATCCGGGATTGCTCCCAGGAGCTCCACCGGGCCCAGGTGGGCGGGCGTCTCTCCATTCCGGAGCTGCTGTCCGTCTGCCGGGTGCTGCGCACCATCCGCTCGGTGAAGGATTGGCGCCGCCAGGCCGAGGAACCGGTCTCTGTCGATCACCTCTTTGAGGCCCTTACCCCTAACCGGGCTCTGGAGGAGGAGATCGACCGCTGCATTCTCAGCGAGGATGAGCTTCAGGATACCGCCTCGGCGGAGCTGGCCTCCATCCGGCGGAAGATCAGAAAGGCCCAGCTCTCCATCCGGGAGCGGCTGGACAGCATCATTAAAAGCCCCCAGTATGCCCAGGTCCTCCAGGAGCCTATTGTCACCATCCGGGATGGCCGTTTTGTGGTCCCCGTCAAGGCGGAGCGCAAGGGGGAGCTGCGGGGCCTGGTCCACGACACCTCCGGCTCCGGCGCCACCGTCTTTGTGGAGCCGATGGCGGTGGTGGACGCCAACAACGAGATCCGCATTCTGAAGGGGGAGGAACAGCAGGAGGTCGACCGGATCCTTCTGGAGCTCTCCGGCCGGGTGGGGGAGATGGCGGAGCTGATCCACCAGTCCTTCTCCGCCCTGGTGGAGCTGGATGTCCTTTTCGCCAAGTCCCGCCTTGCCGACACCATGGCGGCCTCTGTCCCGGAGATCCGCACCGACCGCACCCTCCGCCTTAACAAGGCCCGCCACCCCCTGATCCCCCGGGAAAAGGTGGTCCCTGTGGATATTGCCCTGGGGGGAGATTTTGACACCCTGGTCATCACCGGCCCCAACACCGGCGGCAAGACCGTCGCCCTCAAGACGCTGGGGCTTCTCACCCTGATGGCGGCCTGCGGAATGCTGCTGCCCTGCGGGGAGGGGAGCTGTGTCCCTGTCTTTGACCGGGTGCTGGCGGACATCGGGGACGAGCAGAGCATCGAGCAGTCCCTTTCCACCTTCTCCGCCCATATCACCAACATCATCTCCATTCTGGAGTGGGCCGGGCCCCGCAGTTTGGTCCTCACCGACGAGCTGGGGGCGGGCACTGACCCGGTGGAGGGCGCCGCCCTGGCGGTAGCCATTCTGGAGGCCCTTCGGGAAAAGGGGGCCCTGGTGGCTGCTACCACCCACTACGCCGAGATCAAAATGTACGCCCTCACCACCCCCGGGGTGGAAAATGGCAGCTGCGAGTTCAACGTGGAGACCCTTTCTCCCACCTACCGGCTCCTGATCGGGGTGCCGGGGCGGTCCAACGCCTTTGCCATCAGCCAGCGGCTGGGGCTTTCCGGGGCGGTCATTGACCGGGCCAAGGAGCTGGTAAGCAGCGAAAACACCCGCTTTGAGGACGTGGTCAGCGACCTGGAGCGCACCCGCCAGGAGCTGGAAAAGGAGCAGCAGGCCGCCGCCAGCCGCCGCCAGCAGATGGACTCCCTGAAACGGGAGATGGAGGAGGAAAGAAAGCGCCTCTATGCCCAGCTGGACAAGGAGGCCCAGGAGGCCCGGGAACAGGCCCGAACCATTGTGGAGCGGGTCCGGAGCCAGACCGACCTTCTCCTTAACGAAATGGAGGAGCTGAAAAAGCAGCAGGACAAGGAGGAATTCGCCCAGAAGTTTGCCCAGCTTCGGGCCGGGTACAAGGGCCGGGTGGAGTGCCTCCGGGACCTGGCCGACCCGGTGGCCCAGCGCCGGGGGGAGGTCTATGTCCTGCCCCGGAAGCTCCGGAGCGGCGACACCGTCCTTCTCACCGACCTGAACCTGGAGGGGACCGTCCTTTCCGGGCCGGACAGCGCCGGCTGCTACATGGTCCAGGCGGGGATCCTGAAAAGCAAGGTGAAGGAGGAAAACCTGCGCCTGGTGGACACCAAGGACCGCAAGGTGACGGTAAACGGGAAGCGCCGGGTGCCGCCCTCGGTGGCTGCCGTAGGGGGCAAAAGCGTCCGGGATGCCCGCACCGAGGTGGACATTCGGGGTATGGATTCCATTGACGGAGTTTTGGAGGTGGACCGCTTTCTGGACCAGGCCGCGCTGCTGGGGCTGGGGACGGTGACCATTATCCACGGCAAGGGCACCGGAGTGCTGCGGGCCGCGGTCCAGGATCACCTGAAAAAGGCGAAGCATGTCAAATCCTTCCGCCCCGGAATGTACGGGGAAGGGGAAGCCGGTGTCACCATTGTGGAGCTGAAGTAATAAAGAACAGCACCATTGAGTACATTCTGCGAAAACCGCATAGTTTTCCAAGGCCCCGCGATTCCCGGGGAGCCTTGAACAAAAGCGTTGGTGCCCCTCCGGTCTGCGAAATTCCAGGCCGGAGGGGCACCTTTGCTTCGTTTGATCAGTTAAAGCGTCCGTCATAGGTAGGCATAGAGGTGATATATTTTTCCTCCACAGCGGGGACATAATAGGCGCCGTAGCTTTTCATGCCGTACTGTTCCTCTACCGTTTTTTCCTCCGGCAGGTAGACCAGGAACCGGTAATAGGGGAGCCACACCTTCTCGTAGGTGCTGGTGCGGTACAGAAGCTCTACCTTGGCAATGTGTTCTTTCCCGGGCATCTCGTAGGGGCAGGAGGTGGCGTAATTCCCCGCCAGAAGCAGCTCCGTTGCCTTGTCCGCTGTAATAATGGGGTAGTCCCCCAGCTTCTGGGAAAGGTCGGGGGCGTAGACGCGGGCCAGGAACAGCTTGCCGTCATCGTTGTTGTAAAAGGCCACCCGGTTGAAGTTGTAGCTTATGATCTGTTCCTCCAGGGAGCCGGAGCCATCGTAGAACACCACATCATAGCTGCGTTCCTGGTAGATGTTCCGGTCTGCCATCCCCTGGTCCAGAAGGGGCTTGGACATCCCGGAAAGAAGGCCGCTGTATTCCAACGAGAGCCAGGACGCCGCTTTTTTCATCTCGGCGCTGGTTGCGTCAAAGCGGAAGCGGTAGCCCTCCGGCAGCTCCACCGGCGGGTCGAATTCAATGAGGGCGGTAAGGCTTGAATCCACCTCGATCTTTATGCCGTTTCCCTCCATGATCAGGGTGGTGGGGTCAAAGTAGCCCTCCGGGACCTCCTCCCCTACAGCGGCCATCTTTTCGGTAATGGCTTTCTGCTGTTCCTCGCTGGGGGTATTGTCGGTGATGGGGGTGTTTTGGATATCCAGCCCCAGCTTTTGGGCCGTATCCAGCAGCAGGGCCTTCATCTTCCGCTCGTTTGCCCCGGTGGGCCGGAGCATGCTGTCGTAGGTGATGGGGTTTTCGTAGACCGGCAGAAATTTTACCGTCACCTCCTTGGTCCAGGGGTTGACGCTTTCCAGCTCGTCAATGTCAAAGGCCATATAGCCCTCAAAGCCAAAGCCGCTGGCCCCTGTGCTCTGAATGGTGATCATAGGCAGATCGGCGGAAGCGGGCTGGCTGGGCCCGCTGGCCCCCGAGGAAGGGATTTCAAGGGACTGGGGCGGCTGGGGTGCTGTTTTTGGCATCAGCTGGGTGCCTGCGAATACGGCAACTGCCACACAGGCGGCCAAGGCCCCCCATCTATGCCAGGAGGAACGGCGGATGACACGGCTCCGGGTTTCCTCGGCCTCCCGGATCAAATCTTCATCCAGGAAATTCATAGCGTCAATGAGCTGTTCTGCATTCATTCTGTACACCTTCCTTTCTCCAAAGGGAATCTCCTTGTCACAGGGAAAAGCCCTCCTGTTCCAAATATTCCCGCAGGCCCTGACGGGTGCGGTACAGCAGGCTTTTCACCTTGCTTTCGGTGAAGCCGTGGCTGGCGGCGATCTCCCGGAGGGGGTCCATAAACCAGTACCGGCGCAGAAAGACCGTGCGGGTATCGGCGGGAAGCCCCTGGAGGTACCGCTCCATAGCTGCCCCCAAAAGGCGGAGGTCAAGCTCCTCCCCGGTGGTGTCCC
The DNA here is from genome assembly GCA_022794295.1 of Angelakisella sp. Lineage (GTDB taxonomy): Bacteria > Bacillota > Clostridia > Oscillospirales > Ruminococcaceae > Angelakisella. Next base: position 4,384 of record JAAWEO010000135.1, read on the forward strand.
CGCCAGAGACGCAGTCCTCCAGCTCGGTAAGGGAGAGGGCATATTCACTGCCCCCCCGTTTTACCCGGGTCTTTCTCCGGTACAGATCGATGGAAAGCTGCCGGGTCAGCTTCCCCAAATAGATGGAGAGGATCCCCGGCTTTTGGGGCGGCATGGAATTCCAGGCACGGAAGTAGGTGTCGTTGACACTTTCCTCGCAATCCTCGTGGTTGGCCAGGATCTGCCAGGCGATTTTCCGTAGATAGGCACTGTATTTTTCCCGGGTTTCCCGGATGGCCGCTTCGTCCCGCTGCCAGTACAGGCGGACAATGGCTGCATCCTCCATGCAGAAAGCCTCCTTTCAAAGTGTTCTTACCCACTAACCCGACAAAATTTGCCGGAGGTTTTAGCTTTTTCAAAATTTTTTCTTGACTCTGACACTGTGAGATACATTATACTATACCCGGGCCCAAAAAAGGATGGAGGAGGAACGGAGGATGCTAAAAATCGGCATTTTTTCCAAGCTGTCCCGGATCAGTGTCCGGATGCTTCGCTACTACGATGAAAACGGGCTGCTGATCCCCGGGGAGGTAGACCCCAGCAGCGGCTACCGGTACTACCACGAGTGCCAGCTGATGGAGGCGGAGCGTCTTTTGGCTCTGCGGGAGATGGGGTTCGGGGTAGAGGCCATGGGGGAGATCCTCCGGGCCTATCACGACCCGGCGGCATTGGAACAGTTTCTCCGGGTGCGCAGGGAGGAGCTCCGGGCCGAGCTGGAAAAGACCCGGCGGCGCCTTGCCCTGCTGGAGACCACCCTGGAGCGGGTGGGAAAGGATGGGTTCACAATGGAATACAACGTGGTCTGCAAAGAGCTGCCCTCACGGAAGGTGGCAAGTCTCCGGGATATTATCCCCGGTTTTTGGCAGGAGGGGGAGCTTTGGCGCCGTTTGATGGAGGAGACTGCAGCCCAGGGTCTTCAGCTTGCAGAGCCCTGTTACAGCATAGCGATCTTCCACGACAGCGAATTTAAGGAAGAAAATGTGGACGTAGAGGTTCAGATGGCTGTAAAGGGGGAATACAAAGACACAGCCAGTGTTCGGTTCCGCGTGGCAGAGCCCCAGCGGATTGCCTCGGTGACATATCAGGGGGGATATGAGCAGATGGGGCAGGTGAATCAGGCATTGGTGACCTGGATCGCGGGGAACGGATATGAGATCAACGGGCCGATGTTTAACATTTATCATGTTGGGCCGGCGCAGACACCGGATGCCAGCCAATGGGTCACAGAGGTTTGTATGCCAGTACAGCCCCTACCCGGGCGGCCTGATGGCCGCTGACAGACCCTACCCGGCGCTGCGCGCCTTAACGGTGTGCGGGGTGGATAGTGGGTGCCTGGAGTCCGAACGAGTACAAGGCGGGACGATTCCCCGGCCTTTGATGGACTGGAGCGGGCGAGATTTTTTGCCGGCGCAGTACCATGCCCAAAGCCCAACGCCCAGAACAGGCTAGCCTTTCTGTCACCGGACATCAGTCCGGTCCGGGTCCAGGGCGGACAGCGCCTGGTCGTCCGCCGCAGCGGGCGAAATACTCCGGCTAGAGGCAGTAT
>JAAWEO010000136.1 GCA_022794295.1 Angelakisella sp.
CATCAGTTCCTTGGCACCGGTGTTGTCGGCCACCTTGAGATAGGTCTGCATCTGAATCACAGAGCGTTCCTCCTTTACTTAGCCTTCTCGATGATCTGGCAGACGCGCCACCGCTTGTCTCGGGACAGGGGGCGGGTCTCCATGATCATCACCTTGTCGCCGATTCCGCAAGCGTTCTCCTCGTCATGAGCCTTGAACTTCACGGTGCGCTTGATGATCTTTTTATAGAGGGGGTGTCTGACATTGTCGCGAATGGCGACCACAACGGTCTTATCCATTTTGTCGCTGACGACGATGCCCACCCGGGTCTTCCGCAGGTTTCTCGCTTCGCTCACAGTTCCGTCCTCCCTTCTTACTGAGCCTTCAGCTCTTTCTCACGAATCACCGTCTTGACCCGGGCGATATCCTTGCGGACCACCTGGAGGCGAAGGGGGTTGTCGAGCTGGTTGATGGCGTGCTGGAAGCGGAGGTTGAAGAGCTCGTCCCTGAGGTCCGCGAGCTTCTGGTTCAGCTCTGCCATGGAAAGTTCTCTGATCTCGGCTGGTTTCATTCCTCAACACTCCCTTCCTTTTTGATAAACTTGCACTTAACAGGCAGCTTGTAGGCGGCAAGGCGCATGGCCTCCCGGGCAGTCTCCTCCGGAACGCCGCCGATCTCGAACATGACGCGGCCGGGCTTGACCACCGCCACCCAGTACTCGGGGGAACCTTTACCGGAACCCATTCGGGTCTCGGCGGGCTTTTCGGTGATGGGCTTGTCGGGGAAGATCTTGATCCAAACCTGACCGCCTCTCTTGATGTAACGGGTCATGGCGATACGGGCGGCCTCGATCTGGTTGGAGGTGATCCAGGCGGGTTCCAGGGCCTGAAGGCCGAAGTCGCCGTAGTTGACAACGGTGCCCCGGGTGGCCTTGCCGGTAAGGCGGCCACGGTGTACCCTGCGGTACTTCACTCTCTTAGGCAGAAGCATTATTTGCTGCCTCCTTCCTTATGAGGTTTCTTGTCCTGCAGCACCTCGCCGGCATAGATCCAGACCTTGACGCCGATGCGGCCGTACTGGGTGGCAGCCTCGGCAAAGCCGTAGTCGATATCGGCCCGAAGGGTCTGGAGGGGGATGGTGCCTTCATGATAATGCTCGGTACGGGCGATCTCCGCGCCGCCCAGACGTCCGGAGACCTGGGTCTTGATGCCCTTGGCCCCAAAGCGCATGGCGTTGCCGATGGCCTTCTTCATGGCCCGGCGGAAGGAAACGCGGCCCTCCAGCTGCTGGGCGATGCTCTCCGCCACCAGCTGGGCGTTCTTATCGGGCTGCTTGACCTCCACCACGTTAACGGTGACGGCCACCTTCTGCTCCTTGCCCTTGTTGACCATCCGCTCGCAGGTTTGGCGCAGCTTCTCGATTTCGGAGCCGCCCTTGCCGATAACCACGCCGGGACGGGCGCAGTGGATGTGGATGCGCACAGTTGTGGGGGTGCGCTCGATTTCGATCTTGGGAACACCGGCGGAGTACAGGTTCTTCTTTAAGAACTTCCGCAGGTTATAGTCCTCCACCAGAATGTCGCCGAAAGCATCGTCGCGAGCAAACCAGCGGGAATCCCAGTTCTTGATCACTCCCACGCGAAGACCGTGGGGATTTACTTTTTGGCCCATAGTTTACCTCCTCCTTCAGCTTATTCCTTTTCCCGCAGCACCAGGGTTACGTGGGAGGTTCTCTTCAGAACAGAGAACGCGCGGCCCTGTGCCCGGGGGCGGATTCTTTTCATCGTCGGACCGGGGCAGACAAAACACTCTGCAACGTACATCCTGTCCTTATCCATGTTCTTTGCGGGGTCGTTGACACCGTTGGCAACGGCGCTGGCCAGCAGCTTCGCCAGGGGCTCGCAGGCGGCCTTGGGGGTGTATTTGAGGATCGCCGCAGCTTCCTCCACAGGCTTGTTCCGGATCAGGTCCAGAACGATCTGTACCTTGCGGGGCGAAATGCGGGCGTGTCTCAGATAAGCCCTTGCTTCCATGTGTTTTTTCCTCCTTTCGGTCCTTTATTTGGTCTTCTTGGCGCCGGCATGGCCCCGGAAGGTCCGGGTGGGGGCAAATTCCCCCAGCTTGTGGCCGACCATATCCTCGGTGATATACACCGGGACGTGCTTCCTGCCATCATGGACCGCAATGGTGTGGCCCACAAAGTCGGGGAAAATGGTGGAGGCACGGCTCCAGGTCCTCAGGACGGTCTTTTTGCCTTCCCGGTTCAGCTCCTGCACTCTCATGAGGAGCTTGGGCTGGACAAACGGTCCTTTTTTTACGCTTCTACCCATGTTACATCTGCCTCCTTCCGTTTATTTCGCGTTCCGACGCTTCACGATGAACTTATCGGAGCTCTTGTGCTTGCCGCGGGTCTTGTAGCCCAGGGCCGGCTTGCCCCAGGGGGTGACAGGGCCGGGACGTCCAACAGGGGACTTGCCCTCACCGCCGCCGTGGGGGTGGTCGCAGGGGTTCATGACAGAGCCGCGGACGGTGGGACGGATGCCCAGGTGCCGGGTGCGTCCGGCCTTGCCGATGTTCACGTTGCCGTGGTCGATGTTCCCCACCTGGCCGATGGTAGCCATGCACTTGTCAGAAACGTTGCGCTGCTCGCCGGAGGGCAGGCGGATCATGGCGTAGCCGTTCTCCTTGGCCATCAGCTGGGCCTGGATGCCGGCGGCCCGGGCCAGCTGGGCGCCCTTGCCGGGGTACAGCTCGATGTTGTGGATAAAGGTACCCACGGGGATGCTGGAAAGGGGGAGAGCGTTGCCGGGCTTAATGTCGGCAGAGGCCCCGGACAGAATGGTGTCCCCCACCTTCAGCTCGTGGGGAGCCACGATGTACCGCTTCTCCCCATCCTCATACTGGACCAGGGCGATGTGGGCGGTGCGGTTGGGGTCGTACTCCAGGGTCAGCACCTTGGCGGGCATCCCCTCCTTGTCCCGCTTGAAGTCGATGATGCGGTACTTCTGGCGGTTGCCGCCGCCGTGGTGGCGGACGGTGATGCGGCCGGTGTTGTTGCGGCCGGCGTTTTTCTTCAGGGGCCGGAGAAGGCTCTTCTCCGGGGCCACCTTGGACAGCCCGGAATAGTCGGTCACGGTCATGCCGCGGCGGCCGGGTGTCGTAGGCTTATATACTTTGATCGCCATGTGATGGTTCACACTCCTTCATCAGATTAGCGGAGTTCGGAACACTCCATACCTCCGGGGCTTTTCATCCCCGGTGTTTTTTCGGTCCCCCAAAGGGGGCACCGTCCTTATGCCGGAGGACCCAGGGCCTGCCGCGGGAAGCCTTTGCCTCCCGGGGCCCGGCGGGACCCTTCGGACCGGCGGGCTCTTGCCCGCCCCGCTCACTGCATGGACTCGAAGAACTCGATGCCCTTGCTGTCGGCAGTCAGGGTGACAATGGCCTTCTTCCAGGCGGGGGTGTACCCCTGGTAGCGGCCCATCCGCTTCAGCTTGCCGCGGCAGTTGATGGTGTTCACAGCGGCCACCTTAGTGCCGGGGAACAGGGTCTCTACGGCCTTGCCGATCTCGATCTTGCCTGCGGACTTGGCCACCCGGAAGGTGTATTTCCGCTGGGCCATGGCCTCCATGGAGTTTTCGGTGATCACAGGGGCCAGGATAATATCATGGGCGGTCTTCATTTGCTGTACACCTCCTCCAGCTTATCCACAGCGGCGGCGGAAAGGATCAGCTTGCCGCTGTTCAGAATGTCGTAGCTGTTCAGGGAGCCGACGATGGTGGTCTTTACCCCGGGGATGTTCCGGGCGCTGCCCACCAGCTTGGGGTCCGCCTCGGCGGTGAGGATCAGGGCCTTGCGGTCCGCCCCCAGGGCGCGGAGCATCTCCACAATGGTCTTGGTGCGGTAGCTGTCCACCTTGATGTCGTCCACCAGCACCAGCTCGTTCTCCAGCACCTTGGCGGAGAGGGCGGACTTCACAGCCAGCACCCGCATCTTGCGGTTGAGGCTGTAGCGGTAGCTCCGGGGCTTGGGGCCCAGGGCGACGCCGCCGTGCTTCCACTGGGGAGCCCGGGTAGAACCCTGACGGGCGTGGCCGGTCCCCTTCTGCCTCCAGGGCTTTTTGCCGCCGCCGGAGACTTCGGTGCGGGTGAGGGTGGACTGGGTGCCCTGGCGCTGGTTGGCCAGGTAGTTCTTAATAACGGCGTGGAGGACCACCTTGTTGGGGTCGATCCCGAAAATGGCATCAGAAAGGTCTCTTTCTCCAACGCTCTTGCCGGTCATGTCGTAAATCGTAACCTTTGGCATTGTAAACTTCCTCCTTCCTTACGCCTTGACGCTGTCGGTAATATAGACGATGCCGTTCTTGGGGCCGGGCACGGCGCCCCGGATGGCGATGAGGTTGTTCTCCGCATCCACCTTCACGATGTCCAGATTCTGGACGGTGACCCGCTCTGCACCCATGTGGCCGGGGAGGCGCTTGCCCTTAAAGACCCGGCTGGGGCTGGAGCAGGCGCCGTTGGAGCCGGCGTGGCGGTGCACAGGACCGGAGCCGTGGGTCTCCTTCAGGCGGTGGTTGTGCCAGCGCTTGATGGTGCCGGCGTAGCCCTTACCCTTGGAGGTGCCGCAGACATCCACCTTGTCGCCGGGGGCGAAGGTGTCCGCCTTGATGATGTCGCCAACCGCCAGGGCGATCTGGCTGAGGCGGAACTCCCGCAGGACGCGCTTTGCAGCCACGTCAGCCTTGGCGAAGTGGCCCTTCTGGGCCTTGGTGAGCTTCTTGTCGCTGATCGCCCCGAAACCGATCTGCACGGCCTCGTAACCGTCGTTTTCGGTTGTCTTTCTCTGGACGACCACGCAGGGGCCCGCTTCCACCACGGTGACGGGGACAATGTTCCCGTTCTCGTCAAAAAGCTGGGTCATGCCGATCTTTTTGCCGATGATGCACTTTTCCATGATTTTTCCTCCTGTATGGTTATTGGTTGACTCTTTGTGAAAATAAGGGAGAGCCAACATGACCTTGCCGGGACCGCCCGGCTCAGGGATCTTTAGAGCTTGATCTCGATCTCGACTCCGGCGGGGAGCTCCAGGCCCTTGAGGGCTTCCACGGTCTTGTTGGAAGGCCGCAGGATGTCAATGAGCCGCTTGTGGGTCCGTGTCTCGAACTGCTCCCGGCTGTCCTTGTACTTGTGGACGGCCCGCAGGATGGTGACGATCTCCCGCTCGGTGGGAAGGGGGATGGGGCCGGAAACCCGGGCGCCTGTACGCCGTGCCGTCTCCACGATCTTCTCCGCGGCGGTATCCACCAGCTGATGGTCGTAGCTCTTGAGTCTGATCCTGATCTTCTCCTTGACTGCCACTTATTCATCGCCTCCTAAAAATTTTGTTTCTGCGCTTAGGCGACGGTCGTTACTGTTTTTGCCGCAAACCCCGCCGGGTGTTTCGTCCCATCTCATAAGAAAAGCCGGGAAACCGCCTGCCCGTTAAAAGGCGCAGTTCCTCCGGGAACTCATACGCTGGGACGCAGGACCCGCCAAAGGCCGTTACGTCTTGCCAGTATTCCAAGCCGCCCGGTTTCAAATCGGACATACTCCGCGGAAATTCCCCGCATACCCTGCCGTCGCAGGGCTCCGAACCGGCCCAAAAGCCCGCCGGAAGCGGCCACCTCCCGCATCAACGCATATCTATGTGCAGTCACGCCTTAGTATAATACCATGTCCCCCAAAAGAATGCAAGCATTTTTTTCAGATTTCAAGCACTTTTTTCAAACTTTTTTCCGATCCCGCCCGGAACCACCAACCCCCCCCGCCCGCAGGCCCTAGCCGCAAAGCGGCTCCGATTTTCGCCACAGCGAAAATCACCTCAGCCGTTCCAACCTGGCCCGCAGGCCATTAGCCCGAAGGGCTCCGCTTTTTTCC
>JAAWEO010000137.1 GCA_022794295.1 Angelakisella sp.
CCGCCTGGCGCCATCAGTAGGAACACGCTGGTAATAGATCAAGGTACTGCCCTCCATGGACCTCCAAACCGTGGGTGAGATCAGGCGGCCCGTGGGTCATCCGCCCAAGGCCGGAGCCTTTGGCCGGTTCCCCGGGTCCAGGGAGAATCCCTGGGCGCTCTTTGGTTACTTCCGCCGCAACAGAAAGTGACCCCCCGCCGGGGAGGCGAAACGAGGCAAAAGATCTCCAAAACGAGACAGGACTGCGAAGGGCCTGACTGGCGCGTGGCAGTCAAAGAAAACGGCGCTTCTAAGAACAGAAGCCCATACCCAGAACCGAGAGGCAGCCCGTTCAAGAAGCGGCCCTGCGGGCCTGTCTTGAAGGTCAGGCAGCAAAACCCGAAAACGCCTGGCGCTCTCCGCGGCTGGGTGTGGGGTAGTCTCGTTCCGGCCGCGGCTTGTCACTTCGCACAGACGAAAAAAGAAAGGACAGCTCTGCCATCCTTTCTTGAGCGCCATATTATTAGCCGCGGCCTTAATCGAGGGATGCTGCCTCATGCAGAGGAATTTCGCCCGCTGCGGCGGTCGACCAGGCGCTGTCCGCCCTGGACCCGGACCGGACTGATGCCCGGTGACAGAAAGGCTGCCCGGTACTGGGCGTTGGCCTTCGGGTATGGTGCTGCGCCGCAGAAACCTCGCCCGCCCCAGTCCGTCAAAGGCCGGGGAATCGCCTCGCCCTGCACCCGTTTAGACTCCAGGCACCCACTATCCCTTCCGCACATCGTTAAGGCGCGTCAGCGCCGGGTAGGGTCTGGATTCGGCCTCCAGGCCGCTATGATTTCCTGCCCGTCCTCCAATCTGCGAATCAAAAACCGCCCCCCGTCATAAACCATGTAGCTGTTCGGATTCCCTTCCTTGGGCAGAGATACCGACCCCGGATTTAAATAAACATACCCATCTTCCCTATGCTCCCGAATTACCGGAATATGTGTGTGCCCGTGGATCAGCAGATCCCCCTTTTTCAGCATCGGCAAGGCCCCCTCGTTGTACAAATGCCCGTGGGTCACAAAGGCCATCCGATCCCCCAGCCAAAGGACCATGTAATCTGCCATGACCGGGAAAGGCAGCACCATCTGGTCTACCTCCGCCTCGCAGTTGCCCCGAACACAGAGAAGCTCCTCCTTCATCTCCGAAAGAATGGCCGTGACCCCCTTGGGGTCGTACTCCCGGGGCAGATCGTTCCGGGGGCCGTGGTACAGCAGATCCCCCAGGAGAATAAGCTTGTCCGGCGCCTCCCTCTCCCAGGCCGCCCGCAGCGCCCTGGTCCAGTAAAGGGACCCGTGAAGGTCCGAGGCAAACATTAGCTTCATAACGATGACCATCCTTTCCCATTGCCCGCTTTTGCAGGTCCGTTATTTGCTCAGGGTCTCCTCCTGCAGCCTGTCAAAGGCCGCCATACATTCATCTACCGTGGCACCAGCCAGCAGATCCCGCACAACCAGGCAGGTGTTTCCCCATTGCTCCAGCTTCATGCTGGCGTTAGAGGCCACCACGATCTCGCCTTCTTCAATTCTGGCGTTTAAAGGCTCCAGCGCAGGGATGCAGTTTGTTTTTACATTTTTAGAGGCAGCGATCACTTTGTTAATGTCGGTATAGATCTGTAGGGCCTCGTCAGAGAGGATAACGTCCAAGGTCGCCATGGCGTCCTGGGCGTGTTCACTGTTTGCCCCAACACAAAAGCCTGTCATGGGCATGACCGGCATCTGCCCCCGGCTGCTGGGCAGTCCCACCACCTGAAGCTCAAATTCTGTGGCGCCGTAGGCGGTCTCGGTATTGGCGGCACCCCAGTATGCCACTACCATAGGGGTCTTCTGGGCCAGGAAATCCGGGCCTTCCCCCTCGATGGCTTCGCTGACCAGGGCCTTTTCCGGGTCGATGTACCCCCGGTCAATGAGCACCTGAAGAAACTCAAAGCCCGGACGCATGTACTCGCTGTATTTCTTTTCCCCGCTGTTCAGGGCGGCGATCTCCGCCTCGGTGTTCCCGCCGTTGTACAGCTCGGCATAGGCCTGGGCCAGGACGAACACCTCCAGCCACCAGCGGTTGGCGCCCAGGGGGGTCTCAATGCCGTTTTTCTGGAACACCTCGCAGCAGTCCAGGAATTCCTCCGGCGTGTTGGGGGGCTTTAGCCCGTACCGGTCAAACATGTCCTTGTTCAGAAACAGTCCGTAGGCCACCACCTCCTGGGGGATAGCCACCAGCTTCCCGTCTACTGTGTTGGCAACCCGGATGATCTCCCGCAGGTTCTTGGCGGACTCCAGCCCGGAAAGATCCATCAGGACCCCTTCCTCCCCCAAAGTAAGGATCACATCCGGGTTCAGCACATAAATGTCATCCATATTGCTCCGGACCCGGTCCATGGTCACCTCGTCGTAGGTCTTATCCTGGTGGTCTTCCGCTGTGTAGGTCCGGTAGGCCACCGAGACTCCCACCCGCTCCTCCGCCAGGGCAATGGTCTTGTCAAAGGCGCTTCTCGCCACATTTTCCAGGTTTGGGCTGGTCTTTTCCATGGGACTAAAGAGGTTTACCACCCGCTCCTGGGGCTCCTCCTCCTGGAGGAGATTTCTGTCTCCTTCCACCGGCCCCAGGCATCCCCCGCAGGAGAGCAGCACCAGTGCCGCTGCTGCCACAAGGCAGCCCCTTTTCAGCCGCTTGCTTCTGCTCATACTGTTCCCTTTCCCTTCTTACATTGTTGAATGGCCTTTTTCAGAAGCTCGATTTCAATGGGCTTGGGCACGTGGACATCCATGCCGGCATCCAGGGCGGCCTTCTCGTCCTCTGCAAAGGCGTTGGCTGTCATGGCGATAATGGGAATGGTCCCGGCGTCGCCCCGGTCCAGGGCCCGGATCGCCCGGGTGGCATCGTAGCCATTCATTACCGGCATCTGCACATCCATCAGAATGGCGTCAAATTCCCCAGGCGCAGCCTGCTGGAAGCACTCCAGCGCCAGTTGGCCGTTTTCTACGATCTGGCAGCTTGCTCCCTCCATTTGGAGCAGCTCTTTTAGGATCTCGGCGTTGATCTCGTTGTCCTCCGCCGCCAGGAAATGCAGCCCTGTCAGGCTGTTTTCCTCCCTGGCTTCCGGGGCGGCATCCTTTTTTGCAGGCTCGGCCCGCAGCTCCTGTACCTTTTCCAGAAAGGCGGAGGCAAAGAAGGGCTTTGGCAAAACCCCTGTATTCCCCTGGGAGAGGGCTTCCTCCAGTCCTTCTGCATCGCACTGGGCCAGCAGGATCAGCAGGACCTCCTCCGGCAGGGCCGCCTGGAGGGTCCTTGCAGCGGGGAGCCCGCCCTCCGGCTGGTCCCAGTCCAAAAGGACCAGCTGGAATGCCTCCTCTGCCCCCAGCAGGCGGATCGCCTCCGGGATGTCAGAAACAGCCTCTACCCGGACCCCGGTCTCCTCCATCAGAGCCAGGATGCCCTCCTGGGTGGTCCGGTCGCTGTCCACCACCAGGATCCGGGTGATGCCGCTTTCCTCCCAAAATCGCCGGTGGGCCTGGTCATCGGGGATACGGAGCTCCAGCTCCACCTGGAATCGGCTCCCCTTCCCCACCTGGCTGGTGACATCGATGGTCCCGCCCATAAGCTCTACAATGCTCTTGGTAATAGCCATGCCCAGGCCGGTGCCCTGGACCTTGTTGGTGGTGCTGTTTTCTGCCCGGGTAAAGGCGTCGAAGATGGTGGTAAGGTACTCCGGCGTCATGCCGTAGCCGTTGTCCTCCACCTCGATGCGCAGGCGCTCGTACTGGCTGGACCGCTGGCTCAGTCCGATGATGCGGAACCAGATGCTGCCGCCCTCCGGGGTGTATTTTACCGCATTGGAAAGGAGGTTGATCAGGATCTGATTGATCCGGGTCTCATCCCCGATCAGGTACTCATGGCGGATCCCGGTCACCTCCACATGAAAGCTTTGGTTCCGTGCCTTGGCCATGGGCTGGATAATGGCATCCACCGAGGAGACCAGGTCACTCAGGGTAAGCCGGTCCAGGTTCAGCACCACCTTGCCGCTTTCGATTTTGGAAACATCCAGAATATCATTGATCAGGCTAAGCAGGTGCTGGCCGGAGGCCATGATCTTTTTGGTATACTCCCGCACCTTTGCCGGGTTTTCGGCATCCTTGGCCAGCAGGGTAGTAAAGCCCAGGACCGCGTTCATGGGGGTTCGGATATCGTGGGACATATTGGAAAGAAAAACGGTCTTGGAGTTGCTGGCAATCCGGGCGGCCTGCAGGGCGTCAGTCAGCTGCTGGTTATGGAGCTCCCGTTCCGCCTCCTGCTCCTGGCGGAGCCTGTTCTGCTGGCGCTGGTTAAAATAGTAGAAGGTGCAGCAAAGGAAAAAGGCCACCAGCATCATCAGCACGACGATGGCGATATTCTGGTTGACGGTGCGCCCCTCCTGCTGAATGGCCTCAACGGGAACATAGCCCACCAGATAGATGGTCCCGCCGTTTACCGACCACATGTAATTCAACGCTTTTTCATCGCGGATATTGTGGTAAAAGAGGATGTTTTTCCCCTCCCCCAGGCAGGCGGCGATTTCCTCCCGAAGCTCCGGGTCCATAATATCGTTGGCCCGATAGAAATCGGCCAGGTTCAGGTGCCCCGCATTGCGCATTCCCATCCCCTTGGGCTTTAGGACAAACCGTTCGCTTACCGAATCCATAATATAAAGGGAGGCTTTTTGGTTGTAGAAGCCATCAGGGAGGGAGCGGTCCAAAGAGTCGTAAATATATTCGGCGTAAAGGGTGGCGATCTCCTTCCCGTCCCGAACCACCGGCGCTTTTATGGTATAGGCCCAGGTCCCCATGTGGTTCAGGTAGGATTGTGAGACCGGCAGCCCCGCAATGGTGCCGCCGGCAGAAAAATCCAGCTCCTTTTCTGAAAAAACATCCCCTGTGTTGGAGATCCCCTCCGTCTCCCCTGCCATGGTCAGGGAGAGCTTCACCATGGTCTGGTTTTTCTCGTAGGCACGGATGTATTCCTTGGGATCCGCTGCCTTTGCAGTCTCCTTGGCTACCAGAAGCTGAAACTCCGCTTCATTTTTTAAGATAGCCTCAATGGTGCACTGGATCAGATCCAGGCTCTCGTTCAGGTTTTGGATGGCCGAATCGGACATTTCCTGGGAAAGCCTGCGGACCAAGGAAAATACGATCATCCCCAGGATACAAAAGACCAAGATAATGGAAAGGAAAAGGGTGTACCCCTTGTTCTGTTTGTTTTTTGTCTGCTTGTCGTTCATTTCCCAGTTCTCCATTCCACCGCCTCCCCCAGCTCCAAAGGGCAAGTCCCGAAGCGGGGAAAAGGGACAAATCCAAATCGAATGTTTATTGTTATTATAGCATCAGACAAGTTTCAGTGTCAATGAATCAAAGCGCAAAATCCCCCTCCAGCCACCCCCTCCAAAACCAGCAATTTGCCCCTCCCCCAAAGCCCATTTCATCCCCATCCCCACCCCGCCCCCCCTAGCCCCAAAATCACCCTAAACCGTTCCCACCCCACCCCGCAAACCATAGCCGCAAAGCAGCCCCGCCGGAGGCACCAAAGCCGCCGCCCACCCCCGGCCCGCAGGCCATTAGCCCGAAGGGCTCCGATTTTCGCCGCAGCGAAAATCACCCTATCCGGCCAACGAGCCTCCGGCCGCAAAAGCCCGGACGCTGGTAAGCGGGAGCACAATTCCAAGATGCCAGCACACCCCAGCCGCCTGGCGCCATCAGTAGGAACACGCTGGTAATAGATCAAGGTACTGCCCA
>JAAWEO010000138.1 GCA_022794295.1 Angelakisella sp.
GCTGCGCTCGGTTGCGCTCCGAAACGCGCCTGCGGGCGCAGGCGGCGGACGACCAGGCGCTGTCCGCCCTGGACCCGGACCGGACTGATGTCCGGTGACGGAAAGGCTACCCGGTACTAGGCGTTAGGCTTCGGGCATGGTGCTGCGCCAGCAGAAACCTCGCCCGATCCAGTCCGTCGAAGGCCGGGGAATCGCTTTGCCCTGCACCCGTCAGGGCTCCAGGCACCCACTACCCCCTTCGCACACCGTTAAGCCGCGCAGCGGCGGGTAGGGTCTGTCAGCGGCCATCAGGCCGCCCGGTACTGGGCGTTAGGCTTCGGGTATGGTGCTGCGCTCTGCGTTTACTACACAACTTCCCAAATTAAATCCGCCATGTGCGCGGGCAGCACCTGGCCCCCGGCCAAACGGGAAAGCAGCGCCTCCCCTATCGCCCGGCTGCCGCAAAGATCCCCCAGCCGAATGCCCCGCTCCTCCCCCAGCCCCTCAAAGTAGCAAAGCACCCCGTACCGCCCATCTTCCTCCAACAGCTTGTATGTAACCCAAAGGACCTCCCCCTCCTCGGTGCGGGCAAGGGTGTGCAAAGATTCCAGTTCCTTCATCTCTACCTCTCCTTTCAGCAGTGTTCCTGTTCCAATTATACCGCTTTCAGGGAGTGGTTTCCATGCAAATTTCCTGCCTGTTTTTCTGGCATTCCCTGCCAGAAAGCCTGCCAAACAACGAAAAGAAGAACGGGCCAGGCCCATTCTTCCCTTCGTGGTGCCGCCCTTGTGGAGCAGACCGGCACCGGAGGGCGGCGGGGGGTACTCGCAAGCCCCAGCCAGCCCGTATTTGCGGCAGTATTTGCGGCAGCTCAGGTGGCCGCCAGCACTTCCTCTTTGGGCGCGCCCACCCAGTCCTGTTCCTCCAGCGAACGCAGAAAGGCCCGCAGGCTCTCCTTCTGACCTTCGGAAAGATTCCGGGGAAGCATAACCACGTTTGCGTCCCGGCGGTAGCTGAGTGGTTCGTCGATCAGCCCTATGAGATAGTCCACCGATACGTCAAAGTATTCTGCCAGGCGTACCTTGATGTCGTCGCTGGGGTCGCTGCGGCCCAGCTCGTAGGCGGAAATAGTGTAGCCGCTCACCAGGATGATCTCCCCCAGCTCCCGCTGGGACAGATGCCGCTCCTGACGCAGCTTGGTCAGCCGGTCTCCTCGCATTGTAACTCCTCCCAGAACCTTTTTCCCCATTCCCCGGCGCGCCGCCGCTTTTCCAGGCAGCACACCCCTGGGAATAGTATATAGGTTCTTAAAAATCCCCGCCCCCCGGAGAACGAGGGCGGGGACCATTTTGGCCTTTCGGCTTAGTTCCTTGTGGGAAAGTCAGTCGCTGGGACTTATTTCTTCAGGGAAACAGCAGCGGCGGAGACCAGGGCCACAGCGGCCAGGGCGGTGGCAACACCGACAACGTCGTTAGCGCCAGTGTCGGGGTTGTTAGTCTCGGGGGTGTCGGTGGTAGCGGTGACCTTCAGGGGCTTGTCAGAGAAGACGTACTTGCCCAGGGTGCGGGTCTTCAGAACATAAGCGCCCTCGTCCTCGTCCCACTTCACGTTACCAGCAGTCTGACCAGCAGCACCAGCGTTGCGGGCGGTGATGGGGGTCAAGTTACCCTCAACATTCTGATAAATATAGGTGCCCTCCTCCTTGTAGAAGCGGACGGTAGCAGTAGCATCAAAGGTGGGGCTGCCGGGGAAGTTCAGGAAGGTGATGTCAGCGTCGGCATCGGCATACTTCTTCAGGATGTCGGTGTCAGCAGCAACGTCGTTGTACAGGTACAGCTTGTTGCCATCGTAAACGCGGACCTCGATATCGGTGTCGCCATCAGCAGCGGTGAATTCCAGAACACCCTGCTTCTCGCCGCCACCCTCAACTACCTTCCACAGATAGTTCTTGGCATCGCCAGTTTTGGGGCCATCCTTGACACCACGATCATCAAAGCCCTTGATACCAGTGTCCTTAGCGTCGAGTTTGGCTTCGTTGTTGCCATCAATCTGGATAACAGGGTTAGTACCCTTACCATCAGCCAGGATATAGCCAACGGAGACAGGGTCCTTTACCCATTCTGTTCCATTCCATGTATAGCCAATTTTGATGGTCAGGTCGGTCGGGCGATCACCCTTTCCAACTTTCTTGCCCTTCAGATTGACTTCACCGTACAGGCTCTTAGCGGTGGTCAGCTCATAGTTCTGCTTCAGCTTGACTACCAACTTGTCGTTTACGTCGTCAAACTTAACAGACTCGACCAGGTTGCGGCCCTCTTTCCACTCAATCTTAGCAATGCTGTAGTTGGTGGAGTTGATGGACTTCAGGATAGTGCCAGCAGGAAGAGAGTTTTCCTTATTAATGCCGGAATCATTGATTTCAATGCTGCTGCCAGGGACATAAGTCTTGGCGCCACTGGAAACATCGCTGAAACCAGGGTCAACCGAAACGTTGGCAAACGCAACAGTAGCCATCATCATGACAGCCAGCACAAGTGCGAGAACCTTTTTCATGTGTGTTTTCCTCCATAAAATTTTAATCTTTAGCGGCCCGGGGGCTCTCCATCTCCCTCGGTCCATGTTCATTTTATTACATGTTGTAACAAATTTCAAGAGTTTTGATTACAATTTGTAATATCTTCAAGAAAACGAGATTTTCTATAAGGATATTACTAGAAAACAGGGGAAAACAGGCATAAAAAAGCCCCCAATGGGGGCAGGGGCTTGCATCTTTGTAAAACCGTGGTATAATAAATACATAAGGCGGCACTGCCGATAGACGGTTAGCCCCCGAAAGTTTCGTTAAAAGAAATAACCGCTAACTTTGCGAGGGTTGGGCGGTTATTTCTTTTTGTTGGTCATGCAAAGACCAATAACGCCAATAATTACCAAACAAAAGGTAAAAAGTCCTTCGTATGTAACCATAGCATCGACCCCCTTTGTGTAAACTCCGGGGGACCAAAAAGGGGTTTCACCCCCGGGAATCTATGTGAATCGCCGGGGGGCTAACCGCCTACCGTTATGGCAGTGCCATCATTATGCTATCATATCCGTCAAAATTTGACAAGAGGCAAAGCCGCTGTATCCCACGGGAATACAGCGCTTTTTTACGGAACAAGGGCTGTGCCGCAAAACCGGGTCCTTCTTTTCTTTTTTTCGCCGGATTGTATCAGAAATGATTGAACTTCCCGGGGAATTGCGCTATACTTAAAAATATGTATGAAAAAAAGAAGGGAAGGAATACCCCCTTGGAGATTTATTTTGACAACAGTGCCACCACACGGGTCAGCGAAACCGCCGCGCGGCGGGCCTGGGAGATGATGCGGGAGGAGTACGGCAACCCGTCCTCCCTCCATCGTCGGGGCTTTGCCGCAGAGATGGCCCTGGCTGCCGCTCGGGAGGACCTGGCCGCCATGCTGGGGCCGGGCGTCCGCCAGGAGGAGCTTTTCTTTACCTCCGGCGGCAGCGAAGGGAACAACCTGGCGATCCTGGGCACCGCCCTGGCTGCCCGCAGACATGGGAACAAGGTGGTCACCACCGCCATCGAGCACGAGTCGGTGCTGGCGCCGGTAAAGTGTTTGGGAGAGATCGGCTTTGATACTGCCTTTCTTGCCCCCACCCCCCAGGGGGTCATCGATCACCGGTCTGTGGAGCTGGCCGTGGACGAAAGGACCGTCCTGCTTTCGGTGATGTTTGTCAACAGCGAAACAGGGGCGGTCAACGACATTCTCTCCATTGCCCGAGCCGCCCGGCGGAAGAACCCCAAGATCATCATCCATTGTGACTGTGTCCAGGCCTTTGGCAAGCTCCTGGTCCTGCCCACCCAGTGGGGGATGCTGGGGCGGGGGGTGGATATGGTCACCTTCAGCGGCCACAAGCTCCACGCCCCAAAGGGGATCGGGGGCATCTACATCAAAAAGGGCACCCGCCTGCGGCCCCTGCTGTACGGGTCCGGGCAGGAGGGCGGCCACCACCCCGGCACCGAAAACACCCCCGGGGCCTGCGCCATGGCCCTGGCCGCCCGGGAGCTGTGGGACCACCGGGAGGAAAATATGGTCCATTACAAGGCCCTCCGGGGACAGCTGCTGGAAAATCTCAAAAAAATTCCGGGGGTGTGCATCAATTCCCCGGAGGAAGGCGCACCTTATATAGTGAACTTCTCTCTGCCGAGCATCCGGTCCGAGGTGATGATCCACTACCTGGAGCGCCAGGGCATCTCTGTTTCCAGCGGCTCTGCCTGCTCCAGGGGGGCCCGGAGCCATGTCCTCACCGCCATGGGCCTGCCCATTCCGCAAATAGACAGCGCCATCCGGGTCAGCTTCTGCCGGGACAACACCCTGGATGAAGTAGACGAATTCTGCCATTGGCTCCAGAAGGGGGTCCAGAGCCTGGCCCGGGTACGATGAAGGGAGAGAGACTGTGAAGGAGATCATCCTGCTAAAGTGCGGGGAACTGGTCCTAAAGGGCCAGAACCGCAATTCCTTTGAAGACGCCATGATCAAAAACACCCGGCGGCGTTTGGAGCCCCTGGGGAAATTCCACATCTGGAAAAGCCAGTCCACCGTCTATGTAGAGCCCCTTACCGAGGGCATTTCCATGGAGGAAGCGGTGGCGCGGCTCCAGACTGTTTTTGGCATCGCGGCCCTTTGCCCCGCCCTGGTGGTCCCCAAGGACTGGGCGGCCATCTGTGCCGCCGCCCCGGATTACCTGGCGGAGGACCTGGCGGGGGCAAAAACCTTTAAGGTCAACGCCAAGCGCAGCGACAAAGCCTTCCCCATGAAATCCCCGGAGATCTGCCGGGAGCTGGGGGGGCTGCTCCTTTCCCGGTTCCCCCACCTGAAGGTGGATGTGGAGGACCCCGACGTCCTGGTGACGGTGGAGGTCCGGGAAAAGGACGCCTATGTCCACAAACGCCAGCTGCCCGGCGCCGGGGGGATCCCGGTGGGGACCGGGGGCAAGGCCGCCCTTCTCCTTTCGGGGGGGATCGACAGCCCGGTGGCGGGGTATATGATGGCGAAACGGGGCTTGGAGCTGATCGCGGTCCACTTTGCCAGCCCCCCCTACACCAGCGAGCGGGCCCGGCAGAAGGTCATCTCCCTGGGGGAAAAGCTGCTGCCCTACACCGGGCGCATCAAGCTGTTTATCGTCCCCTTTACCCAGCTCCAGGAGCAGCTGCGGGACCGCTGCCCGGAGGAATACTTTACCCTGCTGATGCGCCGGGCCATGATGCGCATTGCCGAGACCATTGCCCTGCGGGAGGGCTGCCAGGGCCTTATTACCGGGGAGAGCGTCGGACAGGTAGCCAGCCAAACCATCCAGGCTTTGGGGGTCACCGACTGTGTCACCACCCTTCCGGTCCTCCGCCCGGCCATCGGCATGGATAAAAGCGAGATCGTCGCCATCGCCCGGAGGATCGACACCTTCGAGACCTCCATCCTCCCCTACGAGGACTGCTGCACCGTCTTCACCCCCCGCCACCCCCGCACCCGCCCCAAGCCGGAGGAGACCGCCAAAATAGAAGCCGAAGCCAACCTCGACCCCGCCCTCCTCCACCAAGCCGCAGAAAACGCCGAGCTCCTTATCCTCTCCAACCGCTACAGCGGTATGAGATAATAGCCCCCGCACCAAACCCATCCCCAACCTGGCCCGCAGGCCATTGCCGCGAAGCGGCTCCGCTTTTTTCCGCAGAAAAAAGCACCTTATCCGGCCAACGAGCCTCCGGCCGCAAAAGCCCGGACGCT
>JAAWEO010000139.1 GCA_022794295.1 Angelakisella sp.
GCCCGTTGCGACGGGCGACCAGGGCGCCGCCCTGGACCTGCCGCCCTTTGAAAAGGGCGGCCCTAAACTTTAGACCCTACGAGGGTGTGTGCGGGGCGAAAGGTTCTGCCTGGAGGCTTGGGCTGACAGGAGCCGCCCCTATCCAGCCCGTCAAAGGCCGGGTGAATCGCTTCGCCCTGTGCTCGTCAGGACTCCAGGCACCCACTAGACCGCCGCACAGTGTTAAGCCGCGCAGCGGTGAGTAGGGTCCGAAAAAAAGTGGCCGAATATATTTCATAGAAGGAACAACAAAGCGACTGCAAAGGGAGGGAGAGAGATGGCTGTTTCTACCGTTCCGGGGGGGCGGGGGTATGCCGCCCAGACCCAGATGCCCCAGGCGTCCCAACTGTCCCAGCTTCCCCAAAAGGACCAGGCCCAGCTTCTGGCCCGGGAGGAAACCGCCCCCCGGCCGGAGGTCCCAGGGGCAGGGGAGGCCGGGATCCCTCCCTATCCCCAGGAGACCCCGGCGGTGACCCGGGCTTCCTCCCTGCTGCCCAAGGAAAAGGACGAAACCACCACCCTTATGGAGCGGATGCTGGAGGCCCAGAAAAAGGCCAAGGAGCAGAAGGACCGCTTTAAGCTGCCCAAAAACACCCGGTACGGGGACCTCCCCATGGAGGCCTACGCCCGCCTTGCCAGGGCCAGGACCCAGTCCCAGGTGGGGGCGGCGTCGGGCTATGCCCGGCGGCAGATTGCGCGGCTGCGGGCAGAAAAGCGCCAGGCAGACAGCGTGGACGCGCCCCGCATTCAGGCGGCCATTAACCAGCTGCAAAAGGCGGTGACCCGGGCGGGCAAAAAGAAGCGGGACCTGCAAAAGGAGCAGTTTACCGAGATTCGCCGCAAGCGCCTGGAGGCCAAGCAGGAGCTGGGGAAGGCCCGCGCCCTCCGCCAGGAGCTTCGCCGCAGGCAAAAGCTCCGCCTGATCCGGGAGCACGGCTACATCCGGGAGGCGGAGATCGACGACCACAGCCAGCAGCAGATGGCGGCCACACGGCTGGAGTACCAGACCCAGCTGGAAAGCTTTGCCGGCACCGTCCCCGGGACCCCTGTGCCCGGCGGGGCCGCTGTGGCAGCCCCGGTGGAGGGGGCGGCGGTTTCTGCGGCTCCTGCCGCGGGCGGGGAGCTGAATATCCAGGTCTGATAATGGGAAAGGGCAGCGGTGCTGTCCTTTCTTTTTTGTCCCTGTGGGGAAGGGGAGGGGGCGGCTTGATTTTTCCGTAACGATTCCCTATAATAGGAGAAGATTTCAAAAAGGCGGTGTATCCCTATGCCCATTCGTATCCCCAACGCCCTTCCCGCCGCTTCGGTGCTGGAGCGGGAGAACATCTTCCTGATGAAGGAGGACCGGGCGGCCCACCAGGACATCCGGCCCCTGCGCATCTGCATCCTGAACCTGATGCCCAAAAAGATCGAGACCGAGACCCAGCTGCTGCGCCTTTTGGGGAACTCCCCCCTCCAGGTGGACATTCAGCTGATGCAGGTCTCCGGCCACCAGTCCAAAAACACCGCCGCCGGTCATCTTCTCCACTTTTACCGCACCTTCCCCCAGCTGGAGGAGGAGCGGTTTGACGGTCTGATCATCACCGGGGCCCCGGTGGAGCAGCTCCCCTTCCAGGAAGTGGACTACTGGCCGGAGCTGGTCCGGATCCTGGACTGGAGTAAGACCCACGTCTACTGCACCCTTCACATCTGCTGGGGGGCCCAGGCGGGGCTGTGGCACCACTACGGCATCCCCAAGCACCCCCTGGAGGAAAAGCTCTTTGGGGTGTTCCGCCACCGCACCCTGTCCCCCAACCACCCCCTTACCCGGGGGTTCGACGAGGAATTCCTGGCCCCCCACTCCCGGCACACCACCGTGGACCAGGGGGAGGTGGCCCGGTGTCCCCAGCTGGAGATCCTGGCCGATTCCCCCCAGGCCGGCCTTTACCTGGCAGCCCGGAGGGACGGGCGGCAGGTCTTTGTCACCGGCCATTCGGAGTACGACCGGGAGACCCTCCAGGGGGAGTACCTTCGGGACCTGGAACGGGGCCTTCCCATCCGGGTGCCGGAGCACTACTATCCCGGGGATGACCCCTCCCGCGCCCCCGCCTTTCTGTGGCGGGGCCACGCCAACCTGTTCTACGTCAACTGGCTCAACCACGTCTACCAGGAAACCCCCTACCACCTCAGTGATCTCTGCGGCTTCGAATAAAGGGCGGCTGCTGTCAGCCACCCGGAAAAAGGCGCCCTCCCCGGCAAAGGGGAAGGCGCCTTGTGTCTTTTTTGTTTAGTCGTCGTCATCGTCATCGGGGTAGTAGTCGTCATCCTCCGGGGAGGGCTCGCTGCCTGGCTCCGGGCTCCGCTGGCCCACCAGGGGAACATCGGGGTTCATGCCGTTGTGGTAGGGGCAGGCGCTGGGGATGTTCTCGTTTTTGTACCACCCGGTCAGGGAATATTCGCAGTCCGGGGTGGCGGCATAGCCGGTCAGGGTGCAGTACTTCAGGGCGATCACGCTGGAGGAGCCTGCAAAATCCTTGGATTCCAGCCCCTCGTGGACCTTGGACATGACCTCCTTCCACAGGAGGGGGGGCGGGTACTGGCTGTACCGGACGGTGTTTGGGATCTTCCGGCCGTATCCGTCATAAAGCAGGTTGCCCTCCTCGTCCCGCTGGAACTGGTCGTCATAGCCCACCCAGCAGACCCCCACATAGTATGGGGTAAGGCCCACGAACCACTGGTCCACATCGTCGTCGGTGGTGCCGGTCTTGCCGGCCACAGGGATGTTCAGCGCCCCCAGATTGGCGGCGGTACCGGTGCCGGGGGCGGCGTTGACCACCCGCTGGAGAAGCTTGTTCATCACGGTGGCGGAGTCGTAGTCCATCACCCGCCGGGGGGCCTGGCGGTTTTCCAGCACCACGTTGCCGCGGCTGTCCAGAACGCGGGTGTAGCAGTAGGGCTGGGTGCGCATTCCGCCGTTGGCGTACATCTGGTAGGCCCCGGCCATATCCAGGGGGGTGATGCCGTTGGTCAGGGAGCCCAAGGCCATGGGGCTGTAGGCGATGTCCATTTCGCTCAGGCTCTGGATGTTCAGGGAATCGTGGAGGAAGTTCCAGCAGGCCCGGGGGGTGAGCATCTGCACCAGCTGCACCGGCACCATGTTGCAGGAGCGCTGGATGGCCTCGGAGACGGTCATAAAGCCCTTAAAGTGGCCGTAGAAGTTGCCGGGCGTCCAGTCCGGCTGGCCCTCGGTCTTAACGGCCACCGGCTTGTCCTCGATCAGGGTGGAGTAATTCACCAGGTTCTGCTGGATAGCCAGGGCGTAGCTGGTAATGGGCTTGATGGTGGAGCCCGCCTGGCGGGTGGTATCGGTGGCGCGGTTCCAGATCCGGGCCCCCTCCTTGACGCCGGTGCCACCCCGCAGGGCCACGATGCGGCCGTTGGGCTCGGTGATGACAAAGGCGGACTGGGGCTTTTCCTCGTTGAGGACGGTGGGGAAGTCGTAGGTTTCGTAAACCTGGTCCAGTAGGTCCTGGACCCGGGTATCCACCGTGGTGTAGATGCGGTAGCCGCCGGAGAGGATCATGTTTTCCGCTTCCCGGTAGGTGCATCCCACCTGGGCGGCCAGGTCGTTGATGACGCACTCGATGGCGTAGTCCACAAAATAGCTCTGGTCATAGCTGATCATCTTCTCTTTGTTTTCGCTGGCAAAGACCAGCTCCCGGTTCAGCTCGGTCTCGTATTCCTCGTCGGTGAGCTTACCCTGCTCGTGCATCAAAAAGAGGATGTCGTCCTTGCGCTTCAGGTTATTTTCCAGGCCATGGTTTTTCTCGGTGTTATAAAAGGGGTTATAATAGGTGGGGTCCCGGGTGATGCCCACAATGGAGGCGCACTCGGCCACCGTCAGCTGGCTGACGTCCTTGTCGAAGTAAAGGTTGGCCGCCGCCTGGATGCCGTAGACGTTGTTGCCAAAGGAGACCAGGTTCAAGTAGCTTTCAATGATCTGGTCCTTGGAGTACCGCCGTTCCAGCTTCAGGGCCCGGACGATCTCTCGGGCCTTTCGCATCACGTCCACCTCTTTGTCGTCGGTGAGGTTCCGGGTCACCTGCTGGGTAATGGTGGAGGCCCCGGGGGTCCCCTCGTAGAAGGTGAGGAAGGGGATATGGAGCTTGTGGCCCACCAGGTTGATGGTGGCCTTGATGGTGGTCACCCAGTCCACCCCGTTGTGGTCCCAGTACCGCTTGTCCTCCACGGCCACAATGGTGTCCAGCAGGCTTTCGGGCAGCTGCTCGAAATCCACCCAGATGCGGTTGCCGTTTTCAGAGGACAGGCGCTGGAGCTCCACCCATTCCTGGGTCACCGGGTCCTGGGCGTACATAAAGGTGGTGTACTCCAGCTTTTTGGCGTCCAGGTCCAGGATGTACTGCTCGTCCTCCAGCATGTCAAAGGCGTATACGGTCAGGTAGCAGGCCACCACGCACCCGGCGATGATGCCCAGGCAGATCAGGGAGGCAAAGGCCCGGAGGATGTGCCCGAGCACCGGGTGCTTCTTTTTCTTCCTCCGGCCCCGGCGCTCCCCGGAGCCCTTGGGGGAGGGGCGGTCCTCCTCGTCCCGGGGGCTGCGCTCCCGGTCTCTGTCGTACTCTCTCATACACGAAGCCTCCGTTTCCATTGAGGTCACTTTTGCTTTGTTAGCGCCCTTTCCCGCGAATCCATAGGGGGAAAGAGCATAGGCTTGTTTTATTATAGCACACTTTCCCGGCGAAGTGTTACCTTTTTTTGAATGTTTTCTCCCCGGGCCGCCAATACTGAGACTGTTTCTAATATTTCAATATCGCGCCCGGGGGAGAGCACCTCCCGGCGCTCCAGGAGGTGCCCCATGGTAAAACGATATTTTGCAGCCTTTGCCGCCGTGGCCCTGGCCATTGCCGCCGGGGCCGCCCTTGCCCTTGTCCCGCGGCTGGATACCCTGGCCCAGCCCCCCGCCCTGGGGGTGGAAAAGGACCCCTTCCCGGAGGCCCCTCCCGCCGTAAGGGAGGAGGAAGCAGACCCCGCCCCCCAGGACCAGACCGGGTACCTGCTGGGGGAGTATAACGGCCGGGTCTCGGTCCTTTCCCCCGCCACCCGGGAACCGGAGATGATCTTCGATATCTTCGTCCGCACCCTCCCCGACCCGGACCAACAGCTCCTCCGGGAGGGGATCCGGGTAGAGACCTACGAGGAGCTTACCCGCCTGATCGAGGATTATATCAGCTGACCGGGAAAAACTACAGTTTGTAATCGAGCCCCCCCTTGCAGTAACCCGATTGTCACGAAGCCTTAACCGAAAAAGGATGAATTCCACCCCCCCAATGGGATATAATAAAGACACACCAAAGGAAAGAACAAAAACCAACCAACCTCCCTCCCCACTCTCCAGGGGAGACACCCATAATCTTTGTAAAATTTTAATCTTCTGGAAGGGCCCGGGTCATCACAGACCCGGGCCCTTTCGGCTGTAAAAATACCCCCCCAAGAACACCCCTCTGCCCCCCGCCTCCCGCCCCCCACCAACACTTGCCGCAAAGCGGCTCCCGCCGGAGGCACCAAACCCGTTCCCACCCCCTGGCCCGCAGGCCATAGCCGCGAAGCGGCATTAGCCCGAAGGGCTCCGCTTTTTTCCGCAGAAAAAAGCACCTAATCCGGCCAACGAGCCTCCGGCCGCGAAAGCCCGGACGCTGGTAAGCGGGAGCACAAA
>JAAWEO010000140.1 GCA_022794295.1 Angelakisella sp.
TACGGAGTGAGCATTTTTCTTTGCTACTTTCTTTTTGCGATAGAAAAAGAAAGTAGAAGCCTGCTCGCCCTGCACCCAGCTATCCTGCAAATACACCCCGGTGGGGTGTTTTGCAACCTCCGCCCCCCTCGCATGGACCGGCCCATAAGGCCGGTCCATGCGACCCTCTACAGGCCGCCGCCAGGCGGCCCAAAGACTCCCCCTAGAGCCACACCGGCGGCTCCGAAAGAACCCGGGGCTCCCCTTTTTCCTGCCGTTCCTCCTCCTCTGTTTCGTCCAGGTACTGGTCAATGAGATCCATCAGATGGGTTTGGGAAAAGACGTTGGCGTTCAGCCGCCGCACCAGCCGCTGGACCCGCAAAAGGCTCCCGGAGACCTCCCGGATATGTACCCGGATGTTCCCCACCTCGTCCACCCCCTTGATGCCGTAAACCACGGCGTAGCTGTCGGCGTCCTCGAAAACCGCCTTGCAGACCCGGAAGGTAAGGGGGGTGCCGCTTTCCAGCTCCTGGCTGATCCTCTTTTTCTCCACTTGTTCAACACTCCTTCCTGCTTCCCGAGCCGCCATTCTATTGTAAAGGATTGTGTATGGAGTTTCAAACAAAATCGTCTGGCAAAGTGCGACAGAAAAGGCCCCCGGGGTAGTCCCGGGGGCCCTTGCAGGCAAGGCTTTTTGCAGGCGGATGGGTTACTTTTTCGCTTTGGACTCCACCTTCTCCTGCCAGAACACCCACAGGGGACCGGCCAGGCAGACAGAGGAGTAAAGGCCCACAGTAAGGCCCACAATGAGGGGGAAGGCGAAGGTAACGATAGAGGAGAGGCCGTACAGGTAGCCCATCACCGCTACCACCACCATAGCCAGAATGGTAGAGAAGGAGGTGCCGATGGCCCGCCCCATGGACTGGGTCACCGAAAGGTTCACCAGCTTCCCGAAGGGCGCCTTTGCCCCCAGGAGCATCCGGTTTTCCCGAATGCGGTCGTAGATGACGATGGTGGCGTTGATGGAGTAGCCCAGGATGGTGAGCGCTGCCGCAATAAAGTTTTCGTTAATGGAAAAGCCGAAGATCACAAAGGTGGCGTAAACCGTGACCACGTCATGGAGCAGCACCAGGGCCGCCAGAACACCGGCGGACCAGCCGTTCATCACATGGAAGCGCATGGCGATGTACAGCACCATAAGGATGACCGCAAAGACCACAGCCAGACTGCATTTCTGGAAGAACTCCTGGCCGATGACCGCGTCCACATTGGTCACCGAGGTGACCGCCACGTTGGCAGAGGGGAAGGCCGCCTGGAGGGCATCGGTGGCGTTTTGCTGGACCTCGGCGCTGATGCCCTGGTCCTGGGCCAGGGAAAGGGTGATGCTCTTGGTGCCGGTAAGGAGCTCCTCCCCCTGCTGGACAGAGACAGAACCACCCACGGCGTCCTCAAAAACCCGCTGGAACTGGTTCATGTCCACATCCCCCTGGTAGGAGTAGGAGACAATGGAACCGCCCTTAAACTGGATATCCAGATTTACCCCGGGGACAAAGGAGACCACAACGGCAATGGCAAGGAAAGCGGCGGAGATGGCGAAGAACAGCTTCCGCCGGCCCACAAAGTCGATGATCTTTTCTTCCTTTTTGACAGGGGCGGCCTCCACAGCGGACTGGGAGGACTGCTTCTCCCCGCCGTAGAACCAGGGGTTCCGGAAGCACTTCAGCCGGGAGATGCCCCGGAGCATCACCTTGGAGGCGTAGACACCCATGATCATGTTGGCGATGACGCCCATCAGGAGGGTGTAGCCGAAGGAGTAGATGGCCCCAGTGGTGGTCTGGCCGAAAAGGAAGAAGATCTTGGCAAAGATGCTGTTGGCGGGGCCGAAGGCACCCATCAGGATGACTGCCACAATGACGTTGGTGACGTTGCCGTCCAGAATGGCGGAGAAAGCCCGCTGGAAGCCCAGGTTCACCGACCCGTCAATGGTTTTGCCGGAGCGGATCTCCTCCCGGATGCGCTCGGCGGTGATGATGTTGGCGTCAACACCCATGCCGATGCTGAGGATGATACCGGCGATGCCGGGCAGGGTCAGGGTGAAGGAGGGGACATCGGGGAGGATGCGGGTGACCGAGGCCACCATAATCACCATCTGGCCGGCCAGGGCAAAGATGCCCACAAAGCCGGGAAGGCGGTACTTCAAAAGCATAAACAGAGCCACCAGCACAAAGGCGATCGCTCCGGCCTGGACCATAACATCCTTTGCACCCAGGCCCAGGGTGGGGGAGATGGAGCTGTAGTCCCGGGTATCCAGGCGGAAGGGCAGGGCTCCGCCCTGGATCTTCTCGGCCAGGTCCTTCGCCTGCTCATAGGTAAAGGAGCCCTCGATGATGCCCTGGCCCCCGGTAATGACGGTGTTGACCTTGGGGTAAGAGATCAGGGTATCATCCATCCAGATGGATATAATGCCCCCCAGATTCCGCTGGGTGGCTGCGGCAAAGGCGGTGGTGCCCTCGGGGCTCAATTTAAAGGAGACCACATATTCATAGGCGCCGGTGGTTTGGTTCTGGGTTCTGGCCACAACGGCCTCCACCAGGTCCCGGCCCTCCAGGACAATGGGGGCGTTGGGGCGTCCCTCCTCGTCGATGGAAAGCCCCTCCCGGAAGGTGAGAAGGGCGGTATCCCCCAATTCCCGAATGGCCTGCTCGGGGTCGTATTCGGTTTCCCCTGCCTGCCAGGGGAAGCGGACGATGATCCGGTCCTTGGCGGTATCGGTATAGACCTCGTAATCGGTAATGCCCTTGGTGACCAGGCGGGTGCGGATCACCTGGGAGGCCGCCTCCATCTCCTCGTTGGTGGCGTCGTAGCCATCCGCGGGGGTAAAGGTGGCATCCACGCCTCCCCGGATATCGATGCCCCAGCGGATATCCGACGCACCTTTAATATAGGTGGTTGTCAGGTCCCCGTTGGTGACGCTGATCCCGAAGAAGGTAAGGTACGCTGCCGCCAAAATAACGATGGCGACAGCGAAAAAGGGCCATGACTTCTTCTTTTTCATTGAGAATCCTCCATGCTGATAAATTCGTTCCAAAAGGCGGAGAGAAAAGAGCCTCCCCCCTCCGCCGGACAGGCACAGGATGTATTATATTCCATTTTTCGGTCAAAATCAAGCTTTGACGGGAGTTTGTCGGATTTGTTTGATTGTGTCGGTTGTTTTGGGGTGTTTTGTGGTGGGTTGGGCTTTTGCAGTTCTGCCTGGGCTGCTCTTTTGGCTTAGTCTACTTTCTGGGGTTTATCGGCTTGGCCTTGCAGCGCCGTTTTCTTTTGACGGCCTGCGGGCCATGGGAGGGAACGGCTAAGGTGATTTTCGCTGGGGCAAAAATCGAGCCGCTTTGCGGCAAATGCTGCATGGCGGCAGCTGGGGGCGGCTCTGGCAGGGCAGAGCTTTTTTATGGGGGCAGGGGGGCGTTGCATTCTTTGATGGGTTGTGTTAGAATGGCTTGGTAAAAGGAGTTGACGGACCGATATGTCGATCACGCCCCAGTTTTTTAGCTTTCTGGTGGAAAACCGCCTTCATGACAGCAAGCCCTGGTTTGAGGCCCATCGGGAGGAGTACAACCGGTTGGTTCTTTCTCCGCTGCGGGCCTTGGTCCAGGAGATGGCGCCCATTATGCTCACCATCGATCCGGAGCTGATCACCCAGCCTGCTGTGGGCAAGACCATTTCCAGAATTTTCCGGGACACCCGTTTTTCCCGGGACAAGTCCACCTTTCGGGAGCACCTTTGGATCTCCTTTTCCCGGGGGAAGGCGGGGCGCTATGAGCCTGTTCCGGAGCTATACTTTGACCTGTCCCCTGAGGGCTATTCCTATGGCTGCGGCTGGTACAGCCCCGGTCCCCAGCTGATGGAGACCCTGCGGCGGCTTGTTCTGGAGGGGGATAAAACTGCCAAGGCGGCCATCCGGGCTGCCGGGGCCCAGACCCATTTTAAGATGGAGGGCAGCGAATATAAAAGGAAAAAGCATCCCGACGCCCCGGCGGAGCTCCAGCTCTGGCTGAACTGCAAGGAGCTGTACTTTGCCCACCGGGACAATGATCCGGAGTTTCTTTACGCCCCGGATCTGGGGGAGCGGGTGGCCCGGGAGCTGACAAGGATGAAGCCTGTTTACCAGCTTTTCTGGAAGGCCCAAAGCACTGCCAGGGCAGAGGAGATCCACACCTCCACCGCCCTGAACCTGGAGGAATGGTAAAAGATGCAGGAAAAACGTGTTGCCGATTCCCGCACCACCCAGGTACAGATCATTATGGAGCGGGATATTAACGGGGCCAGCCGCCTCTTTGGGGGGCAGCTGCTGGAATGGATTGACGTGGTAGCTGCTGTGGTGGCCCGGCGCCATTGCCAGCAGGAGGTCACCACCGCGGCTATTGATAACCTGCAATTTCGGGCTCCGGCGCAGCTGGGCTCCACCCTCTGTCTGGTCGGGCAGCTTACCCACGTGGGGCGGACCTCCATGGAGGTTCGGGTGGACAGCTTCACCGAGACCCTGGCCGGGGAGCGCACCCCGATCAACCGGGCCTACCTGGTGCTGGTTGCCATTGACGGGGAGGGACGCCCCGCTCCGGTTCCCCGCCTGCTGCTGGAGACAGAGGAGGAGCGTCAGGAATGGGAAGCCGGGGAGCGCCGCCACGCCCTTCGCAAGCAGCGGCGGGAGGAAAATTATTAGTCCCGGGGAAAGGAAGCTTTAGTATGAGAAAGCCAGACGCCGTTTTCTGCGACCTGGACGGGAGCCTTCTGGGGCCCGACAAAAAGGTAGGGGAAAAGGATGCCGCCACCATCCGCCGCCTGAAGGAGCTGGGGGTGCCGGTTGTGATCTGCACCGGGCGCCCGATCCTGGGGGTCCGCCAGGTGGTGAAGGAGCTGGGGCTTGATCTGGCGCTTTGCTCCAACGGGGGCTGCTGCTATGACTTTTCCCGGGGGGAGCTCCTTTTCACCACCGAAATGGACCACAATATAGCCCGCCGCCTTCTTACCTGGCTGGAAAAGGAAGGAGCCTTCTTTCTCCTTCACGCCCCGGACCGGATCTTTGCCTCCTTCGGGGTAACGATGCCGGCCCACTACCTTCTGGAAGGGGAAGAAAACGGGGGGCTTCTCACCTGCGAGACACCCCTGGAGGGGGTGCGCATCCTGAAAATTCTGGCGATACGGTGCGAGGAGAGCGCCATCCTCCGGAAGGGGAAGGAGCTTTTCGGTCCGGAGGAGCTGACCATCTGTTCTTCCGAGCGGGGCTTTGTGGATTTTAACCCGCCGGGGGTCAACAAGGGAGCTGGGATCCGGCAGCTGGCGGACCGGATGGGATGGCGGCTGGAGGAGATACTTGCCTTGGGGGACAACAACAACGATTTGCCCATGCTGGAGGCGGTAGGGATGGGGGCAGCGCCATCCAGCGGGGTTCCGGAGGCCCGGGCGGCGGCGGACTTTATCACCACTGCCAGCGGCCAAAATCCGCTAACCACAGCAATCGAGCATTTCTTCCCTACCCGGCCCTTCGGGCCTTAAGGGTGTGCGAAAGGGATAGTGGGTGCCTGGAGTCCGAACAAGTACAGGGCGAAACGATTCCCCTGCCTTTGACGGACTGGGGCGGGCGAGGTTTCTGCCGGCGCAGCACCATGCCCAAAGCCCAACGCCCAGTACCGGCTAGCCTTTCTGTCACCGGACATCAGTCCGGTCCGGGTCCAGGGCGGACAGCGCCTGGTCGCCCGCCGCAGCGGGCGA
>JAAWEO010000141.1 GCA_022794295.1 Angelakisella sp.
AGCGTCCGGGCTTTCGCGGCCGGAGGCTCGTTGGCCGGATAAGGTGCTTTTTTCTGCGGAAAAAAGCGGAGCCCTTCGGGCAAGTGGCCTGCGGGCCAGGTTGGAACGGCTTTGGTGCCTCCGGCAGAGCCGCTTCGCGGCAATGGCCTGCGGGCCAGGGGGTGGGGGCACTTCTTTGGGGATATGGCCGAGGGGGATGGCGGGGATTTTTTATTGGGTGGGGTGCAATAATTCCCGCTTTTTGTCGTTGTTTATAGCATCAGTACCAATTCCTTATAGAAAGGGTGGAGGATGGATGGGGCGCAGGGGGTTATGTTTTTGGCTGGCGGTTTTTCTTTTTTGTTCCGGCTGCGGGCTGGGGGATGTTCCCGGGGGAGGGGCTTCGGGGGAGGCTTGGGAGGTTTCTGTGCGGGAGTTCCCCAGGGAGGGGGAGGGGGTTATCTGCTTGGAGGTGCGGAATGGGAAGGCGCTGTTTCTGGACCTCCGGCAGGCCCAGGCGGACGCTCCGGGGGGGAGGAACACCATTGAGGTGGACCTGTCCACCGGGGAGGAACGGGAGCTGGGGTTTTGGTCCACCTGCGTCCAGTGGGACGGGGAGGATTACTACTGGGTGGGGATGACCGGTCCGGTGGTTCGGAGCTCCGCCGGGAGCTCCTTTGGGATGTCTGGCGGCGGGGAGGTCCTCACCTGGCTGGAGTGGACCCAGGAGGGGATCTGGCGGGGAAACGGCAAGGGGGAGGGGGAGCTTCTTTACAGCTTCCCTGGCGGGGAGCGGGAGATCAGCCTTCTGGAGCTGCGGGATGGCTGGCTCTCCTGGGTGGAAACCCCAGGGGAAACAGAGCCGGAGGAGTTCTGCCTGATGGACCTGGAGACCGGGGAGCTGACCCGGAGAGAGGCGGCCGGCCGGTACTGGGTGGACAACGGCGTTCTCCTTTCCCTGGACCGGCGGAACATCCTCCGGGCGGAGGACCTTTCCACCGGGGAGGAGTTCTTCGACCGGTGGGACGAGGGGATCAGCCGGGCCTTTTATGACAACGGGCGGATCCTCTGGAACAGCGGGGCCAGGGCCTTCCACCTTTACGACTGCGCCACCGGGGAAACCCAAGATTTCACCGACCCGGAGGCCGGGGAGAAGGAGGTCGCCATGGAGCCGGAGCTTCTTGGCGGGCGGTTCCTGGTCTACCGGGTGGTGGAGCCGGTGCTGGAGGACAGCCCGGAGCTCCACCGGGGGCTGCGGATCTTCGACCTGGAAAAGGGGGAGGTCCTCTACCGCAGCACAGAGGATCCCCGGCTGGAGAAACGGGAAAACTGGTACTGGTCCCGCCTGGAGGCGGACCGGGAGGCGGGGCTGCTCCTTCTTGCCGGGACAGAGCACGAGGCGGTGGACTACTGGTCCCTGACCGAAACAGGCGCCTTGGCGGTCTTTCTCCTTTCCCCGGGCCAGCCGCAGTCTTGATCCATCCTGTTTTGCTGTATTGGCCTTCGAGCCTTGGGTTATGCAAAAAACGCCCCCGGTCTTTCCAACAGGAAGGCCGGGGGCGTTGCTTTAAAAGGGCTTTACAGAGCTCACTTTCCCATATCCCAACAAGGATCGAAACGGTTTACTGCCAGCCGATGGTGGTCAGGATGACCAGGGAGGCCCAGCAGATGCAGGCCAGCACGGCCAGCTTGGGCAACACCCATTTGACCCACTTGGTGTAGTCGATCTTGGCCAGGGCCAGGGCAGCCACGGTGGTTCCCAGCACGGGGCTGATGATGTTGGTCAGCTTGTCGCCGTACATAAAGGACTGTACACCAACCTGGAGGGAGACACCCAGCATCTCGCACATGGGCTGGACGATGGGCACCAGCACTGCTGCCTTGGCGGAAGCGGAGGGGATAAACAGATTGATAAAGGTGATGACCAGGTTCATCCCCACGGCGGCCACACCGGTGCTCAGGCCGTTCAGAGGCATGCAGGCGTAGTGAACGATGGTGTGAATGATGTTGCCGGTGTTCATCACTGTGCTGAGGCTGGCGGCCACGCCGATGATGAAGCCCACGAAGGCCATGCCGGCAGTTCCCTTGGCAAACGCCCCGCCGATCTGGTCGCCGTTAAAGCCATGGACCAGGCCGATGACAATAGCCATAATGATCATGGTAGCGGCGGTGGCAGGGGTCCCCATGCCAAGACCGGTAACCAGGACCAGGGCGGCAATGGGCTGGAGCAGGAACAGGACCACCACGGCGATATCCCGGCCGGTGATGGCGGCTTCCTTGACCTCGGTGGTGTCGGCCACATCCAGCTCGGCATACCATTCATCGGGATCCAGGATGGAATTTTTGGGATCCTTGGCCACCTTTTTGGCATACCGCAGAACCATAAGCATGGCGACCACGCTGAGGATAATCAGTATTACAACACGGGTGCCAAAGCCGGAGTACAGCTCAACGCCCATCATCAGCTGGGGCAGCATGGCGTAGCTGGTGGGGGAGCTGAGGCCGCCCACATGGAAGGCCAGCAGAATTACCGACAGGCCCACAACAGGGTCCAGTCTCAGCTTCTTGGCAAAGGCCAAGCCGATGGGCACCATGGCGATGATCTGGTCGCCCCCCTGGAAGCCGCCCACAAAGCAGTAGATAAAGAAGACAATGGGGATCAGGATGTTGAGGCCCTGGTCCTTAAACTTGTAGATGGCGAAGTCCACCATCCGGTCAATGGCCCCGGTAGCCAGCACCACGCCGGAGAAGCCGCCGCCGCAGAGCAGCAGGCCGATGACCTGGCCGGAGCTGGTGAGGCCGGGCAGGATCATCATAATTGCCTCCCAGGGATTGACAGGGGTCTGCTCCGGCAGGAAAGCGAACTGATCCCCCAGGAGCTTATTGGTCTCCGGGTCGGTGGCGAACTGCCCCGCCGGGATGATGTAGGTCATCAGGCTCATAAAGATCAGGATACCTAGCACCAGGAACATGATGTTGGGCATTTTAAAGCCCTTTTTCTTGGGTTTTGCAGCCGGATTTGTGTTTGCCATATTGGTTCCTCCTCAATACACAATTACTTTAGCTGGTCCAGCTTTTGGACCACAGCGCACCACAGCTTGGCGCGGGTAAACATGGTTTCCACCACGGCGTATTCCCGGTCGGTGTGGTTCCATTCCCCTACCACGCCGCAGGAGCAGAGGGTGGGGGTCATCTGGGAGGTAGTGGCGGCGTCACTGCCGCCGCCCAGGAAGACATGGCCCATTTCGCCATAGCCATTCTCCTTGCTCACCTCATTGCAGAAGCTCCACAGGGCCATGTTGGCGTCGGTCTGCTCAAAAACGCCGCCCTCGGCGCCGGGCTTGGCCTCGGTGGTGGTGCCCTCTACAAAGGTCTTGGTCATCAGCTGGGCAATGGCCTCCTTCACCCGGGTCATCTCCTCCATAGAGGCAAACCGCCCGGAATACCCCACCTCGCAGTTGTCCGGAATGGCGTTCCACATAGTACCGCCCTTCACCACCGCTACATTCATATGGGTGCCCTTTTCCATATCGGTGAGGGCGTCGATGGCCAGCATCTTGTGGGCGGCCTCCACAATGGCGTTGCGGCCCGCTTCAAAGTTGTTGCCGGAATGGGCGGAGACGCCGGTGACGGTAAAGGAGCCGATCATTGCCCCCTTGCGCCCTACACAAAGGGCATTGCTGATGGGGCCGGTCTCCATATTAAAGGAACACCTACAGCCTGTCGCCATCTCCTTCATGATCTCGGCGGCGGCGGTATGGTGGGCGCCGCCCTCCTCATCCCCACAGAAAACAATCCGGATGGGGCGCTCGTTGTACCCGGCAGCTTCCAGGGCCTTAATCACATACAGGGTGATAATAATACCGCCCTTCATGTCCAGGCAGCCAGGCCCGTGGGCCTTGCCATCCTCATCAATACGGAAGGGCTGGTCCCCGTAGGTTCCCTTAACAAAAACGGTGTCATAGTGGCCGCTGAACAGCACAGGCTGTCCGGGGCGGTCCTTGCCGATGACCCCGCAGAGCACCTGGGGTGCCTCGGGATGGCCCCGGCGGAGCTCACATTCCACTCCGGCCTCGGTAAAGATCTTCCGGAGGTGCTCCGCAACAATGTCCATGCACTCCAGCTCGCTGGCCTTTCCTTCCAGGTTTACCAGGTTTTTCCAGTGCTCCACAATCTCCTTTTGGTGGGCGTCAATGTAGGCCTCGATCTGTTTCTGCATTCTGCACACATCCTTTCTTTTTTCATTCTGGGTTTTGACGACAGTTTTCTATCCTCCTTGACCACTCAATTCCGGGCTTTTTTCTTCCCCTGACAGGGAATTTCATGAGCTGTACCAGCTCATGACAAAGGCCCCGGCCTTTGCGGCCGCAAAGGTTTTTTCGACTTTATCTTGTCCTTTTCCGTATTTTTCTCCAAAGGGTGTACCGATGTTAATAGAATATCATTAAATTTTAATAGCTTCAAATATATAATGTGTTATGGTATTATAGCATTTTTGTTATTGATTTACTAGCAAAGGATACACGAACGGGGAAAAGAAGGGCATCGCTGCCCCCGAAAGAAGGTTGACAAGGGGGTTTCTTTTCTGTTAGGATTTATTCCATACTGGGGCAGAACGGACAAAGCGGCCTGTGAAGGCAAGAGGTTTTAACCAAAAATTACCAGCCGGTAACAATAATTTGACTTGGCTTTCCCTTTTTACCAGCTGATCCATTTATATCTGAAAGGAAGTGTTTTATCTTGACCACTGTTGCTGATATTGCAAAGGCCATGGAGATCATTGCCCCGCTGGGGACCCAAATGGACTGGGACAACTCCGGGCTGCTGATCGGGGATCCAGGGCGGGAGGTAAGGCGGATCCTGGTGGCCCTGGACGCCACAGTGGAGATCATTGGGGAGGCAGAAGCCCTGGGGGCAGAAATGATCGTCACCCATCACCCCATTATTTTCCATCCGGTAAAGCGGCTTTTGGCAGGAACTCCCCCCTACGAGGCAGCGGCCCGGGGGATCGCGGTTTACTCCGCCCATACCTGCTACGACATGGCAGAGGGGGGTGTAAACACCGCCCTGGCGGACGCCCTGGGGCTAAAGGAGCGGCAGCACCTTTGGGAGGAAAAGCCTGGAGAAAGCGGCAGCCGGCGGCTGGGGCTGGCGGGGGAGCTGCCCTGTGCCATGACCCGGGAGGAGCTGGCGGCCTGGGTGGAAGAAGCCCTGGGGCTGCCAGGGAATTATGTCCGGTGGCTGGCGGGGGCAGGGCCGGAGACGATTCACCGGGCGGCGGTATGCGGCGGCGCGGGGGCAGATTTCCTGGGGAATGCCAAGGCGCTGGGGTGCGAGGCGTACATTACGGGGGATGTGCGGCACCACGAATATTTGGAGGCGGCGGGGATGGGGCTGCTGCTAATGGATGCCGGACATTTTGCTACAGAGGACATTGCGATGCCGGGGCTGCGCAGACAGCTGGCAGCACTGCTGCCAGAAGTGGAGATACTGGCAGACCCTACCCGGCGGCCTGATGGCCGCTGACAGACCCTACCCGCCGCTTTCGCGGCTTAACGGTGTGCGGGATGGGTAGTGGGTGCCTGGAGTCCGGACGGGTGCAGGGCGGGGCGATTCCCCTGCCTTTGACGGACTGGGGCGGGCGAGATTTCTGCCGGCGCAGCACCATACCCGAAGCCTAACGCCCAGTACCGGGTAGCCTTTCTGTCACCGGACATCAGTCCGGTCCGGGTCCAGGGCGGACAGCGCC
>JAAWEO010000142.1 GCA_022794295.1 Angelakisella sp.
ACCGGCCAAAGGCTCCGGCCTTGGGCGGTTGACCCACGGGGCCGCCTGATCTCACCCACGGGGCGGGGTCCATGGTGGGCAGTACCTTGATCTATTACCTGTATTTTCCTACTGATGGCGCCAGGCGGCTGGGCTAGGTGGCGCCATAAAAATGTGCTGCCGCTTACCGGCGTCCGGGCTTTCGCGGCCGGAGGCTCGTTGGCCGGATAAGGTGCTTTTTTCTGCGGAAAAAAACGGAGCCGCTTCGCGGCAAACGCCGCCGGGCGGCGGGGGTTTTGGTGTCTCCAGCGGGGGGACAGTCCAAAGGGCCCCCTCCGGGGGTGTCCGGAGGGGGGCCTTTTGGGGTGTGTGTTTTAGGTGGGTGCAGGGGTGGGGCTCACTCTTTTCGGAACAGGTAGCCGACGCCTAGGTAGTAGTAATCCGAGGGGAGGAATTCTCCTTTTTCGGTCCGGCCGGACTCCATGGTGTCGATGTTGTAGACGTAGGTCCGTTCCAGGGTGCATTCGGTGTCCAGGACGCTGGTGGCGGTGTACTGGAAGGTGAAGGTCCGCTGGGAGGCTTTGCTGTAGTGGAAGTCCACAGTCAGCAGCTGTTCATCCTGGCGCCAGCTAAAACCATCCCTGGTATTCCGTTTCACCTTCCGCAGGCGCATATTGGAGGGCACCCATTCCACCAGGCGGTAGCTGCCATAGGGCACGTTTTGGGCCAGCTCCACCTTTACGGTGACGGTGGTCTCGCCCCCCAGGCGCTTCTGGTCCTCGGGGGTATCCATGGTCTTGGTTACGGTGATCCGGGGGGATTGATTGATCCCCAGCTGGTCCGGGGTGCCGGTGTAGGTGATGCTGGCTATGGCGCCGCTGCCCTCCGCCTTGGGGGCGAAGGCAGCCCACTCCTCCTTGTTCAGAGCGAAGCGCAGGCAGCCGTTCCGGGGCAGGGTCACCGTCTCCCGCTTTCCGCCCAGGGTGTAGCTCACCTGGGGCAGGTCGCTGTCCTTCAGCTGGAAACGCTGGAGGTAGAGGGCGGACTGGAGCTGGCAGGGGCCCAGCAGGGTGCCGTAGGGGGTGGTGCAGTTGGCGGCAAGGTACGCCATCATTTTGCCGGCGTCATCCGCTGCCCCGGTGAGGATGGCGCAGGCCATGGCCCCGGCGGTGCTGTCAACGGTCTGGTAGGCGGTGTCCTCTGTGATATAGAGGCCGCCCATTTTCTCCAGGAGCTTGGGGGTGATCTGCTTGGCGTAGAGCTTTTGAGCCGCCCCCTGGTCCAGGTAGGAAAGCCCCGCTGTAAGGTAGATGGCTTCCCTGGTGGAAAGGCCGGAGGCCGCGGCGCGGGTGCGGAGCTGGGCCATTTGGACATCATCCAGACGGTCCAGGGCCGCAAGACCCATCAGGGCTGCGGCGCGGTCCTCGTCATTGGCGGCACTGGTGTATGCCTTGTCCAGATACCCCCATAGCTGATAGTCATCCAGAAGCTCCGGCGCAGCCACCGCCCCCCAGGCGGAGGCCGCCAGATCCGCCTCGGCGTAGGGGAAAAGGCGGACACCCTGGTATCCCTTCCCGTCCAGGTCGTCCAGGGAAACCTGGATATTGCTCAGGTCGGTTTCGGGGTGCTGCCAGCCCTCCCCGAAGAAGGCAGTCATAATACCCTTTACCGATTCCATAGCCAGGGCGGCGTCCCCTCTGCCGCTGGTGTCCCGGCGGAGAAGGCCCCAGGCCTGGAGGAAGGACTTTTGGTTCTCGTGGTAGATCTCCACCTCCACCGGGTATTGGAGGGGGATGATCTCCTCCTCGATACCCCGGCTTAGGTCCACGGTCTGATGGATGGGGAACAGCAGAGCGCTGTCCCGGACGGTGAAGGGCACCTTTACCCCGTCACTGTACTCCCCGCACCGGGCGGTGACGGTGATGGCGTACTCCCCGGCGGGGAGCTTCTGGAAGGTGAGGGGGGTGATATCCCCGGCGGGAGCCTGGGCGGTGACCTCCAGGGGTTCCTCCCAGCCCTGGATGGAGGCGGTGTATTCCACCAGGTCATTGGAATTGATCTCCTTCCCGAAGCCCCGCACGGTGCAGGCGATGGTATCCCCGGTGAGGAAGGTGTTGGAAAGGATGGGATCGATGCGGAAGGGCAGGGTGGTGTAAAGGCTGCTCTTGGTCTGGCCCCAATAGGCACGCTGGTCCAGGGCCATGGCGGTAAGCCGCCACTGGGTCAGGTTGTCGGGAAGGGCCACGGCAAAGCCCACCGTTCCGTCTGCTCCGGTGACCCCGGTGAGGAAGGCCGCGGTGTCCTTGAAATTCTCCCGGATGATGGTGCCGCCACCTCCTCCGCCTCCTCCCTTGCCGCCATCCCCATAATAGGGGTTTGCCCCGTGCTGGATGTAGGAGCAGTAGACGTCGGGGTAATCGTAGAAGACGGAGCCGTAAAGGGCGCGGCCCATATTGATGTACTGCTCCGACAGGGCAAAGATGGATTCATCCACCACCCCCAGGCAGACATTGGCGCCGGAGACCGGCTTCCCGTCCCCGGTAAGGCGCAGGGTGACCTTGGCGGTGTCCCCGGGGCGGTAGTCCTCCTGCTCCGGCAGGACCTGGAGGTCCAACTGGCGGCTTTCCGGCTCCACCGCAAGGGAGTAGGGCTTGATGGGGTAAATGCGCTTTCCGTCGAAGTAGGCCCCGCAGAGGGTGAAATTGGGGAGCTTTTCCTCGGTGCAGGGGATCTCCCCCTGGGTTCCCTGGACCACCGGGGGCTCCAGAATGGTTTTCTGCAGGTAGTTGGTCATCACCTGGCCGCCCTCCACCGGGATGCCGTTATCCATCACCTGGTACCGGACCGTCTCCCCAAAGCGGAAGGTGCTTCCCCAGTAGGAATAATACTCCGCTTCCTCCACGTCCCCTTCCCCCCGCACCTGGAAGGTGTGGAAGTGCCCCGAATTTTCCGAGGGGGAGATCCGCCAGGGGTCCCCCAGGGTGAGGGTGGAGGTCTGGTGGCCGCCGGTATTGGTGGTGATGGTGACATAGTAGTAGCCCAGTTCATCCTCCACAGGGGGCAGGATATCGGCCAGCACCAGCCGGCCATCCTCGTCCAGGGTCCGGGAGAAGGTCTTTTCCACCCCGTCGTTTCGCCGGTAGATGCACCGGGGGATGCTCTTTTTGGTGTAGCGGTCGTAGTAGGGGGCCATTTCGATCCGGGTATAGCTCACCTTGTGAAGGTCGACGGTGACATCGGCCTGGGCGGGCTTTCCCCGAAGGGTCTTGTAGTCCTGGATCAGCTGGCCGCCCCCGGGAATCTGATCGAAGTCGATGTGATTGGCGGTGATGACCAGGTCGCTTTTCTCCCCCTGGCGTTCCTCCTTGGCCTCCATCATCACGGTGGTGGGGAAGATATAGACATATTCCAGGAAGGAGAGGTTGACATCGCTGGGGTCGTCTGTTTCGGCCTCGATGTAGTAGGAGTTGGGGTACCAGCCCCATTGGGTGCGGTCCTGGCGGGTGACCCGGGCGGGAAGGGTCACAGAGGCTGCCCCCCTGCTGTCGGTTTGGACAGGGGTCACAGGCTCCCCGTTTGCCGAAAGCTTCAGCTTCATCCCGGCGGCGGGGGTGCGGTCAAAGAGGCTCATTTCCACCTGGACACGGATGGTTTCCTCCGGCTGGTAATAGAGCTTATCGGTGGTAATGGAACCGGTATAAATGGGATTTTTGTACTGGGCGATCTCGGCCCCTTGCTGGCAGACGGACTCGGAGTAGCTGCCCGGCTCCGGCCTCTCCCCCTCCGGGTAGGCACTGACGGAGAGCCAGCCGCTGCGCAGGTTTTGGTAGGAGAACTCCCCGGAGAATACCCCGCCGGCGTTTACCGGAACCTCCAGTGTTTGGACCGGGGTATCCCCCCAGTTAAAGGAGACGCTGATATCCACCTGATCCAGCTTGGGAGCGTTTTTCCGGGGGCGGGCCACCCCCCAGAACTTCACCGTGTCGTCCTGGTGGTAGATGGTCCGGTCCAGGTACAGGAAGCCGTAGTAATCCTGACTGGTGCTCCGCTCCCTCTGGAAGTTGTAGGTTCTCAGCACGTCGTAGAACACCGTCCCGTCGGGGGCGGTGATGGCAACGGGAATGGTGGTCCGCTGGTACTGGCCCCGGGGCCAGCCATCACTTTGCTGTTCTGTGTCCAGCTCCGGCAGGTCCAGCACCAGGATGCCGTCCCCGTCCCCCTGGACGGTAATATCGGGGCCGGTGGAGGCGAAGGGGTCCTTCCAGGCCTCCAGCTTTGCCCCGGAGACGGGTTTCCCGGTTTTGGTGCTGTTGAACCACAGCACAGCCTCCCCGTCATGGAGCTGGGTATAAACGGCGCTTTCCTGGATTTGAAGGAGCTTCTGGAAGGGGGGTTGCTCCTGGCGGGAGGAGGTGACGGTGGCTACATACCAGCCCTGGGGGAGGGGCTCCGGGAAGACGATATCGCCACTATAGCTATCCCCGGCGAACAGCTCCGCCTTTCCCTGGGTAAAGGAGAGGACCTCCGGCAGGCCGGTGGTATTTACCTGGCTTTCCATATCGAGGGCCAGGAGGCGGTAGAGCTCCTTAAAATACCGTTCTCCGTTTTCCAGCCGGTGGACCGACACAGAGAACTCCTCGCCGGGGTTTACCGCATCCATATCCCCCTTGCCGTCCCGGCGGATATCCAGGACGGGATAATCCCCGGGGAGGAAGGTTTCGGCGCGGTGCTCCATCTCATAGAAGGAGCCATATTCCTCCTGGATGGTAAAGGAAAAGGAATAATCCTCTGCCAGGGTACCCTTGCCCTCCTTGGCGGGGAGGCCGGCCTTCAGGGTAACGGTATAGGTGGTGCCATAGCTCCACTCGTTGCCGTCCCTGCCGGAGGGGAGGAAGGCCAGGGCATGATCCATATACCGGAAGCTGCCTTCCAGGCTGGGGCTAATGGAAAAGTAGTCATCGGCTTTTCCCGGCGGGGTGGAGAAGGAGATCTCCAGGGCAGTATTTTGGGGGACGGAGGCGGCCCCATTGGCGGGAAAGACGGCGGTGACCTCCAGAGGGGGATCGGGTGTTTTTTGGCAGCTGGTCAGGGTAAGGGCCAGCAGGCAAACCAAAAGGAGCAGGAGCTTTTTCATAAACAGGACCTCCGTTCATTCTGGGTGTTGGAATGCTTCTATATTCTATAGAAGATAACGCTGGCAAGTAATACTTTATTGCATGTAGGGCGGGCGAGGATTCTGGCGGCGCAGCACCATGCCCGAAGCCCAACGCCTAGTACCGGGTAGCCTTTCTGTCTCCGGACATCAGTCCGGTCCGGGTCCAGGGCGGACAGCGCCTGGTCGCCCGCCGCGGCGGGCGAAATACCCCTGCATGAGGCAGTATCCCTCGATTTAGGCCGCGGCTAATAATATGGCGCTGTGAAAGGCACGAGTTGTCTCCCCCTGTATCCTTGTATTCTCGAAGTGACAAGCCGCGGCCGGAACGAGACTACCCGACACCCAGCCGCAGGGAGCGCCAGGCGCTGGCGGTTTTGTCTGTCTATCCTTCAAGACAGGCCCGCAGGGCCGCTTCTTGAATGTGTCTGTCTCTCGCTTCTGGGTACAGTATTTTAGCTTGTGATAGCGCCGTTTCCTTTGACTGCCACACGCTAGTCTGCCCCTTCGCATTCCTGTCTCGTTCTAAAGGCCCTTTGTCTCGTTTCGCCTCCCCGGCGGGGGGTCACTTTCTGTTGCGACAGAAAGTAACCAAA
>JAAWEO010000143.1 GCA_022794295.1 Angelakisella sp.
CCTGCCCCCAGGCGGGGGCACAAAGAAGGGCACCGCCGTA
This sequence comes from Angelakisella sp., assembly GCA_022794295.1. Classification (GTDB taxonomy): domain Bacteria; phylum Bacillota; class Clostridia; order Oscillospirales; family Ruminococcaceae; genus Angelakisella. The sequence continues at coordinate 41 of JAAWEO010000143.1, forward strand.
TGGCGGTGCCCCCTTTCTCTTGCCCTCACTTATGGACGTCCCCCGGAAAATGTGCTATACTTTACCCAACGATCCACCCCCAATAAGGAGGCCTGCTATGGAGCCCTTTTCCTGGGAGGCCATCGGCCCCCTGCGCGTCTGCATCACCAAGGAGCACCGCTTTGGCACCGATGCCTTTCTTCTGGCGGATTTTGCCCGCCCCCGCCGGGGCGATAAGGTCTGTGACCTCTGCGCCGGGTGCGGCATCGTCCCCCTGCTGTGGTTCCGCCAGCCGGAGCGGACCCCTGCCCTGGCCTACGCTGTGGAGCTCCTTCCCCAGGCGGTAGAGCAGATGCAGGCCACCCTTCGGGAAAATGCCGGAGGTCCCCTGGAGGGGCGGTTTTTCCCCATCCTCCGGGATCTCCGGGAGCTCTCCCAGGCGGAGATCCCCCCGGCCTCCCTGGATCTGGTCACCTGCAATCCCCCTTACAACCCGCCGGGGCGGGGCATCCCGGCCCAGTCGCCCCACCGGCTGACCGCCCGGCACCAGGTGGCCTGCGGCCTTCCCCAAATCGCAGGGGCCGCCTCCCGTCTCCTTCGCTTTGGCGGGAGATTCTGCCTTTGCGGGCGCCCCCACTCCCTCCCCGACGCCATGGAGGCCCTCCGGGGGGCCGGTCTGGAGCCTAAGCGCCTGCGCTTTGTGCAAAAGCTGGCAGACACCCCGCCCTGGCTCTTTCTCCTGGAGGGGCGCAAGGGGGGCAAGCCCTTCCTCCAGGTGGAGCCCCCCCTGCTGATGGAGCTTCCCGGGGGCGGATTTACCCCGGAGGTCCTGGGGATCTACGGGAAGGGATAACTGCCGTCATTGATTTAGAAAATTCCGGATAGGAGTGGTTTCTGTGTCGATCCTGTACCTGGTAGGGACTCCCATTGGCAACCTGGGGGACATGAGCCCCAGGGCCCGGGAGGTGTTGGAAGCGGTGGATTTTATCGCTGCCGAGGACACCCGGGTGACCCTGAAGTTGCTGAACCACTTCGGCATCAAAAAGCCCATGGTGAGCTACTACCAGCACAACCTCCGGGAGCGGGGGGAGCAGATCCTGCGGCGCATCCAGGGGGGAGAAAGCTGCGCCATTGTCACCGACGCAGGGATGCCCTGTATCAGCGACCCCGGGGAGGACCTGGTGGCCCTCTGCCACGATGCCGGGGTGCCGGTGCGGGTGGTGCCGGGACCTACGGCGGCCCTTTCCGCCCTGGCAGCCTCCGGGCTGCCCACCGGGCGCTTCGCCTTTGAGGGCTTTCTTTCGGTCAAGGCCAGCAGCCGCCGGGAGCGTCTGGGCCAGGTGAAGGACGATCCCCGGACCCTGATCTTCTACGAGGCGCCCCACAAGCTCCGGGACACCCTTCGGGACATGGCGGAGGCCTTTGGCGCAGAACGGCAGGTGACCCTCTGCCGGGAGCTGACCAAGCTCCACGAGGAGCACCTGCGCACCACCCTGGGGCAGGCCATCGAGCTTTACCGGGAGCGGGAGCCCAAGGGGGAGTTTGTGCTGATCATCCAGGGGGCAGAGCCCCAGGAGGCCCCGGCGGTCTCCTTCCAGGAGGCTGTGGAGCTGGTGGTGCAGATGGCCGGGTGCGGGGTCTCCCTTTCCGAGGCGGCCAAAAGTGTGGCGGCGGATGCAGGGTATAAGAAGGGGGAGCTCTACCGGGCTGCGGTCCGGAGGGGGGAGGGGGGCTGAGGACCGGAGGGGGCCGGATTGCAAAACACCCCACCGGGGTGTATTTGCAGGTTAGTTGAGTGCAGGGCGAGCAGGCTCTTACTTTCTTTTTTTCTTTCAAAAAGAAAGTAAGCAAAGAAAAATGCGCCCTTCGGAAGGATGCGGGGGAATTTCGCTCCCTGCGGGGAGCGACCAGGGCGCTGCCCTGACCCCGAGCCCTTCGGGCACGTGGGCTACGCCCAACCCTTTGAAAAGGGCGGCCCTAAACTTTAGACCCTACGAGAGGTTGTGCAGGGCGAAAGGTCCTGCCTGGAGCCTTGGATTGGTAAGAGCTTCCCCCATCCAGCCTGTCAAAGGCCGGGGAATCGCTTCGCCTTGTGCCTGCTCGGACTCCAGGCACCCACCATCCCTTTCGCACACCGTTAAGCCGCGAAGCGGCGGGTAGGGTCTGTCAGCGGCCATCAGGCCGCCGGGTAGGGTCTGAAAAGAGGTGTTTTTTTATGATTGAGTTTCAGCGTGGTTGGCATTTGAAAAGGTTTTTCACTGCTTTTTTATGGGCTGTTTTCTGGGTTGGTTCCTGCTTGGCGGTCATCGAGTTCTTTTATGGCCCCGGGGAGGCCTTCGGCCAGGCCCATATCGGCCTTTTGGGCGGGCTTTCCGCTATTTTTTGCGTGGCGGTGCCTGTTTCCCTGGGCTTCTTCCTGGCACGGCTCCTGGGGCTTTTCCGGTGGCGGAGGCGCCTGCAAAAGCAGCTGCGCCGCTATCTCCCCCCGGAGGAAGCTGGCGACCCCATTCCCCTGCTGGAAAAGGATCTGAAGTGCCGGCTCTTTGGTGTCACCGAGATTTTTCTGGGCCGGGAGTGGGTGGTTTTCCCCGGCCAGGTCATGAAACGGGATGCCATTGTGGGCATTTACTTCACCGAGCTTTCCCGCTTTTCCCTTTCCCAGCGCCTGCGCATCACCCTGGTGGATGACACCGGCGAGCTGATCTCCTACGAGGCCCCCAAGGGGGATGGCCCCGCCTGCTATGACTTCCTTCTGGCCACCCATCCCTGGGTCTCCCGGGGGGATTTCCGGGAGTACACCTTCTTCCTGCAAAAGGAGGGGGATCACCCCGACTGGCGCAAGCTCCGCATCCCGGCAAAGACCTCCTATCTGGGGGTCTCCAGGTGGGACCGCAACCCCATCCTGGAGGAAAACACCATCTCCGGCCAATACGAGCGTTGGCTTCTGGCCTCCTATGCTCCCTACATTGCCGCGGACCCCTACCTTCACGGGGACTTTGACCATACCGGAGGCTGGGAACGCACCACCCTCCAGGAGCGGATCGCCAAAAGCATTCTGAGGGATCCCTGGGATGTAACGAGCAAGGAGGAGCTGCTGGACACAGTGGAACACCTGATGACCACCGGGCAGCTGTCCCGGGATGGCTGGCAGCTGGGCCGTGCGACCATGGTCCTGGGGCTGGGGTACATTGCCGGGTACCTTACCCGCCGTGAGCTGCTGCAAAGCTCCCTTCCCGTGGGGGAGGCCATCCAAAAGGTCTTTGGCAGCTGGCAGGAGCTTCACGAAAGCTACCTGAAAAGCTACGAAAGCTGGGCCAAGGGGGCTAAATCCCGGGGGCTTCGCCGCAGGGCCTATGAGGAGCTGCTAAAGGACCCCGCCTCCCTTCTGAACACCGTGCCCTTCCGGCTGGACCTCCAGGGGCGGTGCCGGGAGACCCTGGGCGCTTTTCCAGAGGAACCAACAAAAGCAAAGCCATAAAACAAAGGCGGAGAGCCCGGTGCCCTCCGCCTTTGTTTTGTCTTGAAAATCTGCCCTCCAACGGCAAGCGTCCTTTGTATTGGCCTGTCGCTTCTATTGCCCTTTTCTTCCCCGCACCAGCAGCATCATCGGGCGGCGGAGCTCGCCGTCCATGCCGGGCAGGTCCATCATCTCCGGGGGCGGCTGGGCTTCCTCCACCGCCTCCAAAAGAAAGCCCTGTTCCAGCAATCCGTTCAGGATCTGGGTCAGGGTGTGGTGGTACTTTTTTACTGGGCACCCCAGGAACCGGGTCATCCGCTCCCCCGGGCGGAAATAGTCATCCACCGGCCAGTGGTCCGGCCGGCCATCCGGGCCGTAGATCCAGTCCTGGCCCGGCCCGGCGGTAAAGACCGGGTGCTCGATGTTAAAAAGGAAAACGCCCCCCGGTGTCAGTGTCCGCCAGACCTTGCGGTATATCTCCCCCAGGTCCTCCACATAGTGAAGGGCCAGGTTGGAGACCACACAGTCCCAGGTGTCAGGCGGGTACTCGTAATCCTCCATGGAGCAACGACGGTATTCGATCCCTGTCCCGGGGTTTCTCCGCCCGGCTTCCTCCAGCATGCTGGCGCTGGTATCAATGCCCAGCACCCGCAGGGCACCCTGCTGCCGGGCGTAACCGCAGTGCCAGCCATAGCCGCAGCCCAGGTCCAGCACCGATTTTCCCAAAAGCTCCGGGAACAGGGGGCGCAGCTGGTGCCATTCCCCGGCGGCAGAAAGGCCATCCCGGCTTCGGGGCATTTGGGCATACCGGGAAAAGAACTCGCTGTTATCGTACTCGTTTTTATTGTCAGCCAAAAAGATGCACCACCAAATTAACAATATTGGGGAAGAACACCACCACAATAATCATCCGCAGGATCTGGATGAAGCAGACGTCGGGGCTGTCCACCCCCACATCGGAGGAGATCAGGGCCATGTCCGAGGCACCGGCGGGGGTGGCGATCAGCATAGCCTCCGCCAGGTTCAGGTGGGTCACCCGGGGCAGCAGCCAGCCCATGAAAAAGCAGTTGGCCAGGTAGATCAGCAGCAGCACAATGGCAGGGACGATCAGGAAGCGCAGGTCGGCCAGCTCCTGGCGGCCAAAGCAGCAGCCGATGTAGCAGCCGGTAAGGACCTGGGCCACCATCTTCAGCCACCGGGGGATAAAGGCCCGGCCCCAAACCAGCTTGAAGATCAGGACGCTGACGGTGGAAAACAGGATGGTTCCTGCCGGGATACCGGTCTCTTTGCCGAGGAAGCCGAACACCGAGCCCACGACCACAGTCAGGAGGATCACCCCCGGGCCCTTATCCTGGGCGGGTGCTTTTGCTTTTTCCACCGGGGCGGCGGCTGCCGCAGGGGGGACCGGAGACGCCGGGACTACCGTGGTCTCCCGGGTTTTGGCTACCTTGGCAATGATCAGGGGGAAGCAGCCTACCCCCACGGCCATACGGACAAACTGGAGCACTGCCACATAGGGCACCTTGGCCCCCAGGTCAGCGGCAATAATGGGCATATCGCTCATGCCGCCGGGGACGCAGCACATCAGGCTGGTGAGCAGGTCCATTTGGGAAATACCATACAGCAGAAAGCCTGCTGCCAGGTTCAGGACCAGGTATCCGGTGATCAAAATCGCAAGGGGCTTTACAATACGGGGAAGGTTCTTCATATCCGCCTTGCTTACGGAGCAGCCGATAAAGGCACCTGCTGTGATCTGGGCTACTGTTCGGGCAATGCCTGGGAAGCTGGCGGCCTCGAAGCCGATATTCAGCGCTGCCACGCCGATGATGGCGCCTACGATCAAACCGCCGGGGACCTTCAGCTTCAAAAAGATATAGCCGAACACCACACCAACGGCCAGGGTCAAAAGCACATTTCCCATTTCAAAAACCTCCTCAATACAAAATTGAAATCTCTATGCCCATAGATATAGAAAAAATCTATATCCTTGCGAAAGAAATTTCAATTTGATTTATACCATGCTCTATTATATAATAAAGCCATAGATTTCTCAAGTAGGTGCTTAGCAAAAACCGGCAAATTCCAAAAAGACAGACCCTACCCGCCGCTGCGCGGCTTAACGGTGTGCGGGGTGGATAGTGGGTGCCTGGAGTCCGGACGGGTACAGGGCGAGGCGATTCCCCGGCCTTTGACGGACTGGGGCGGGCGAGGTTTCTGCCGGTGCAGCACCATACC
>JAAWEO010000144.1 GCA_022794295.1 Angelakisella sp.
GACAGAAAGGCTACCCGGTACTGGGCGTTGGGCTTCGGGTATGGTGCTGCGCCGGCAGAAACCTCGCCCGCCCCAGTCCGTCAAAGGCCGGGGAATCGCGCCGCCCTGTACCCGTCAGGACTCCAGGCACCCACTGGGCCCCCGCACACCGTTAAGCCGCGAAGCGGCGAGTAGGGCCTGGAAGCGGCCTCCAGGCCGCCCGCCTCTTTCTTTTTTTTCGGCAGTATGCTACAATAGCCTGGTATAATGGCAGAATGTGCAAGGAGGATCCCCACCATGAGAAAAATCTGTATTTTCGATACCACCCTCCGGGACGGAGAACAAGCCCCAGGCTGTACCATGAACCCCGGAGAAAAATTAGCCCTGGCAAAACAGCTGGAGCGCCTGGGCGTGGATGTCATCGAAGCAGGCTTTCCAGTGGCCTCCCCCGATGACTTTGCAGCAGTGAATGAAATTGCAAAAATTATTACCGGCTCCGCCGTCGCTGCCCTCTGCCGGGCAGTGGCAAAGGATGTGGAAACCGCCGCAAAAGCATTGGCCCCGGCCAAAAACCCCCGCCTTCATGTCTTTATTGCCACCAGTGACCTGCACCTCCGGGAAAAACTGGGAATCACCCGGGAAAAAGCCCTGGAGATGATCGCGGAGAGCGTGGCCCTGGCCTGTACCCTTTGTAGGGATGTGGAGTTTTCCGCCGAGGATGCCACCCGCAGCGACCGGGAGTTTCTCCTTGCCGCCCTGAATACCGCCATCGATGCCGGAGCCGCCACCGTGAATGTGCCGGATACCGTGGGGTATACCACCCCGGAGGAAATGGGGGACCTGATCGCCTGGCTGAAAAAGAACCTCCACCGGAAAAAGGATGGCGCAGAGGTCACCCTTTCGGTCCATTGCCATAACGACCTGGGAATGGCAGTGGCCAACTCCCTGGCCGCCATCCGGGCCGGGGCCAGCCAGGTGGAGGGGACCATAAACGGTATCGGCGAGCGGGCCGGAAATGTCGCCCTGGAGGAGGTCATCATGGCCCTGGATACCCGGGGGCCGCTCTACCAGGCCGAAACAGGGATCGACCTGAAACAGATCTACCGTACCTGCCGCCTGGTCTCCACCGTCATCGGCCAGAAGATCCCCCCCAACAAGCCGGTGGTGGGGCGCAATGCCTTTAATCATGAGGCGGGTATCCATCAGCACGGGGTCCTGAAAAATCCCCTTACCTACGAGATTATGTCCCCGGAGCGGATCGGTATCTATGATAATGACCTGGTGCTGGGCAAGCACTCGGGCAAGCACGCCTTTACCCAGCGGGTGGAGGAGCTGGGCTATATCCTCCCCGGGGAGCTGCTGGAAAAGGCCTTTGCCCGGTTTCTGGCCCTGGCCGACCGGAAAAAGACGGTGACCAACAAGGATATTGAAGCCATCGTAGGGGCGGCGGGGTACTCCATCCCGGAGACCTATAAGCTCCACAGCTTCGTGGTAAACAGCGGCACCGTGATCTCTGCCACCGCCGTGGTGAAGCTGATCCGGGACGGGGAGGAGATCGAGCACGTGGCCCGGGGGGACGGTCCCATCGACGCCGCCTTCAAGGCCATTGACCGAATCGTCAAGGTGGGCTTCCAGCTGGTGAATTACAGCATCCATTCGGTCACCGAAGGGGAGGACGCCCAGGGCGAGGTGGTGGTGAAGCTCCGCCAGGGAAACAACACCGTCACCGGCCGGGGCCTTTCCACCGATATTTTCGAGGCCAGCCTCAAGGCGTACCTGAACGCTGTCAATAAGATCATTGCCCAGTAAAGGCAGGAGGCTGTTTTGATGAAAGGAACCAAAAGCCGGAAAGTCCTGATCCTTGTAATGGGGATCCTGCTGGTCTTGGCGGTCTCCCTCTGCTGGCTTTTCCGGTGGCAGCTGTTCCTCTCTCCCTATCAGTACCGGTGCTGCCTGAAAAGGCTGGAGTCCCCCGACGGACAGCACTGGGTGGAGCTGATCCTGCTGGGCAGGGAGGACGAGCGAGGCCAGTATCCCCCCATCCAGAACCCCAGAAATGACCGCTATGACGTCTGCGTCAGACTGTGGTTCAAGCCGGAGCAGGAGCCAGACGGAAGCGTTTGGTGGTATGACACCAACACAAAATACCTTTATTTCAAAAGGGACTGCATGGACCTGGAAATGGAATGGCTGGACGATGGTACCGTTGTGATCGACGGGAAGGAAAGAAAGGTTTCGTAAAAGGGAGTGACTGATTATGGCCGAGCTGTTAGCGTTTGCCGCCCGGGGGGAGTTCCGGTCCTGGCTTGAGGAAAACTGCCGGACCAGCCCGGGGGTCTGGCTCCTGCGGGGCAAGCCCGGGGGGCCCAAGACGCTGAAAGCGGGGGAGGCCCTGGAGGAAGCCCTCTGCTTTGGGTGGATCGACGGGCAGATGGAGAGCATCGACGAGAAAAGCTATAGGAAATACTTTTCCCTCCGCAGGGAAAAGAGCAAGTGGTCCGAGAAGAACAAGGCCCTGGTCAAAAGCCTGGAGGAGCGGGGCCTGATGACCGAGCTGGGCAGGGAGAAGATCCGGGAGGCCAAGGAGAATGGCCAGTGGGATGCCCCGGACCTGATGGTGACAGTGGCGGAGGAACAGGTGGCCCAGCTTGCCACCCTGCTGGAGGGCCGGGAGCCCGCCTTGACCAACTTCCGGGCCATGCCCCCGTCGGTGAGAAAGACCTACGCCCGGGCCTACTTTGACGCCAAAACAGAGGCCGGGCGGGAAAAGCGCCTGGCCTGGCTGGTGGACCGGCTGAGCAAAAATCTGAGACCGATGTAGAACGGAGGAAAAGCTGTGGCAAAAAAGCGGAAAACACTGCCCAAGGAGCTTAAGGGACTTTTGGAGCAGGGGGACATTGACGGAGCAAAGGAGCAGCTTCTGCGGTGCGAGCCCAACGCCGTCATAGGGGGAAAGTACGGCTCCAACATCTTTTCCATGACGCCCCTGCCCCGGGAGCTTGCCTTCTGGGCCAGGGAGCAGGGTGCCGATGTGGATTTTGTCGACTACTATGGGAGAACCCCTCTTTTTAACCACGCCTCCGCCTGGAACGGTGATGTGCAGCTTCTGCTGGACCTGGGGGCCAAGCCCGATGCCGCCGACAGTTTCGGGGTCACCCCCCTGCACCTTGCCGCCCTGTATGGCCGTGGGGATGGGGTCAAAGCCCTGCTCAATGCCGGTGTCGATGTCAATATCCAGTCGGGCCGGATCGACTGGCCGGGCTATTTGACCCCTTTGGAAAAGACCCTTCTCCAGGACCGCCTGCCCTACCCGCGCCTGCTGGAGGTCTGCACCATCCTCCTGGACCAGGGGGCCCGGATCACCGACCGCTGCCGGGAGTATCTGGGCAAGTCGGCGGAGCGGTTCCAGCGGAACAAGCGGGGGATCAGGGACCCGGAATTTCTCCGCAGCCAAATCGAAAACCTGGACAAGCTCCTGACCATCTTCAGGGTGGAACTGCCCCCAGAGGTCCCCGTTCACGACGGGGTATCCCCCATCCGGGTCACCGAGACGGAGGAGACCGCCCAGTTCCGGCAGCTTTGGGATTTTCTGGTCCCGCCCAGCGGGAGAGCTCAGACCGCCCAGGGGGAGGCCATCCGCATTGCGGGCCGGATCCAGCATGAGCTTTTGGATAATGGCGGCATCAACTGGGACGAGGATTTCCGGAAAATGCTCCGGGCCTTTCCCCGGTATGTCCGCCTGGGCAACGCCTTTTCCCAGGAGGACATCCAGGCGGCGGAGCTTTTAACCAGCCTTTTGACTGCCTGTGGGGAGAAAAGACAGGTGGAGGACTCCCTCTGCGCAGCTCTCTGCGCCTGCGCCGTGGCCTGGGTGCAGCAGAACCCGACCCCTCTGCCGCCCCTGGAGGGGGATTATGACCGTTAGAGAAGGAGGTCCCCTCATGGAACCCAGAACCATTGAGATTTTCGACACCACCCTCCGGGACGGGGCCCAGGGGGAGGGGATCAGCTTTTCCCTGGAGGACAAGCTGAACATCGCCCAGAAGCTAGGGAAGCTGGGCATCGCGTTTATTGAAGCGGGAAACCCCGGCTCCAACCCCAAGGACCTGGAGTTTTTCCGCCGGGCCGGGGAGCTGGAGCTGGGGGAAACCCGGTTGGTCGCCTTTGGCTCCACCCGGAAGAAGGATACCTCCGCCGAAACCGACGAGGGCTGCGCCGCCCTCCTTTCTGCGGGGACAGAGTGGGTGGCGGTCTTTGGCAAAAGCTGGGATCTTCACGTCCGGGACGTGCTGCGCACCACCCCGGAGGAAAATCTGGAGATGATCCGGGACACTGTCTCCTTTTTGCGAGGGAAGGGCCGCCGGGTCATCTTTGACGGGGAACACTTTTTCGACGGGTACAAAAGTGATCCGAATTTTGCCCGGCAGACTGTGTTGGCTGCCCGGGACGCCGGGGCGGAGCGGATCATCCTTTGCGACACCAACGGCGGCTCCTTCCCGGAGGAGATCGGGGCTATCACCAAGGAGATGGCGGAGCTTCTGGGGGTGCCGGTTGGCATCCACGCCCACAACGACATGGGGTGCGCTGTGGCTGCCGCTATGGCCGCCGTGGAAGCGGGGGCCAGCCAGGTCCAGGGGACCTACATCGGCTTCGGGGAGCGGTGCGGCAACACCAACCTTTCCACCGTCATCCCCAACCTTCAGCTGAAAAAGGGGTACCGGTGCATCCCGGAGGAAAAGATGGAGCGGCTGGGCAAGACCGCCCGGTACATTGCCCAGGTGACCAACCTGGTGCTGTCCCCCAGCATGCCCTATGTGGGGCGGAGCGCCTTTGCCCACAAGGGGGGGATGCACGTGGACGGGGTGAGCAAGAATTCCCGTTCCTTCGAGCACATCACCCCGGAGATGGTGGGGAACCGGCGGCAGATCCTCCTATCGGAGTTTGCCGGGCGCACTGCCATTGCCACCAAGGTGGCAGAGCTGGACAGCTCCATCACCCGGGACAGCCAGGTGACAGCGGAGCTCATTGAAAAGCTGAAGGACCTGGAATACCAGGGCTACGCCTTTGAATCTGCTGGGGCCAGCTTTGAGCTGTTTGCCCGGAAGCAGCTGGGGAAGTACCGTCCGGCCTTTGATCTGGAATACTTTAAAACCCTGGGGGAGCAGCCTGCTGTCAATGTAGAGCGGTGCTGTTCCGCCATTGTAAAGGTTCGGGTAGGGGACACCATAGAGATGACCTCTGCGGAGGGGGACGGGCCTGTACACGCCCTGGACATTGCATTAAGAAAGGCGCTGGAGGTATTTTATCCCTGTCTTTCGGAGGTACGGCTGATTGACTACAAGGTTCGGGTCATGGAAGGGCACCGGGCGACGGCGGCTATTGTTCGGGTACTGATTGAATCCAGTGACGGGGGTTCCACCTGGACGACGGTGGGATGTTCGGCGGATATTATTGATGCCAGCTGGCAGGCGCTTCGGGACTCGATGGAATACAAGCTAATGAAAGACGGTATCATCTAGCCCTACCCGGCGCCTTGCGCCTTGACGGTGTGCGAAAGGGATGGTGGGTGCCTGGAGTCCGAATGAGTACAGGGCGGGACGATTCCCCGGCCTTTGACG
>JAAWEO010000145.1 GCA_022794295.1 Angelakisella sp.
TATTTCGCCCGCTGCGGCGGGCGACCAGGCGCTGTCCGCCCTGGACCCGGACCGGACTGATGTCCGGTGACAGAAAGGCTACCCGGTACTGGGCGTTGGTATCTGCTCCCATTATTACATCCCCCCTTGCTTTTTCCCCGTTTTCGTGTATTATTGTCTAAGAGCCCATTCAAAATCTCCCTGCATACCGCCTTGGCGGGTCTTTTTCCGCCCTGCTGCGTTAAAAAATCTTGCAATACACCAAGTATTCCCGCGATTTTTCGCCTTGCAGGACGAAAAAATCCCAGCCAATTCGGTATACCTGGAGATCTTGAATAGGCTCTAAGAAGGAGGCCACCCCCACCATGAAGAATTACCGCCTGCACTTCATCCGCCATGGTATGACCGACGCCAACCGCCGCGGCGCCTACGCCGGCCGGCGTACCAATGTGGAACTCTCCCCCCAGGGCATCCGTGAACTGATCTCCCTGAAGGAGGAATACTCCTACCCCCCCGTGGATGCCGTTTTTTGCAGCCCCCTGACCCGCTGCATCCAAACCGCCGGCGTCCTCTACCCCCAGGCAGAGCTCCAGGTCCTCCCCTCCCTGGCCGAAATCGATTTCGGTGACTTCGATGGCCGTACCATCGGGGAGCTCCAGGACCGGGAGGACTTCCGCCGCTGGATGGCAAATTCCCTCCGGGAAGCACCCCCCGGCGGAGAGTCTATGGAGGAGTTCAGCCGCCGGGTCGCCCTGGGCCTTTCCTCTATTTTGGCCTGGGTCATGCAGAATGATGCCCAGGATACCGCCATCGTTACCCATGGCGGCGTCATCCGGGCTGTGCTTACCTCTATGGCTCTCCCCCGCCTGGCCCCCGGCCAGCTCCTGGTGGGCAACGGCCGGGGCTATACCTGCTTCGCTACCCCCCAGCTGTGGATGCGGGACCATATCATCGAGGTGGCCGGTATCATGCCCCATGGCGCTTCCGATGCTGCAGCACTGAACGCCGAGTTCGCCGCCGCCATGGAGCGTTTTACCGCCATCCTGGACCAGGAAGCGGAATAACCCCTCCCCTTTTGCCTATACTCCCGGTATAAAAAACGGGAGGTTTTACTGCATGAAATTGGTTCGAACCGCAAGGTATCAGGGGAAGAAAGCCCTCCGGGGACACTGGCGGGAGGCCGCCGCCCTCTTTCTGCTGTGGGGGATGATGCTGGTGCTGGTGACCCTGGCCGATCAGGGGGTCTACCGCCTGGCAGGCTGCTCTGCCAAAAGCCCCCTGGACCCGGAGGCCGCCCTCCTTACCCTGATCACCCTGGTGCTCCGGGTGATCCTCCTGGCCCCCCTGGGGGCTGGGGCCGCCGCCTGGTTCGCCGCCCTGGCCGGGGGCTGGACCCGGCCGGTGAGCACCATCTTCTGGGCCTACGGCAACCGGGTCTGGCTCCGCTCCCTGGGGGTGAGCCTCTATTCCGGGCTGTTTACCGCCACCGTCACCCTGGTCCCCCTGGCCGGGGAGGGCCTTTCCCTGTGGCTCCTGCGGGAGCGCCTGGGCGCCCTGCCCCCCAGGGAGCAGCTGCTGGCCTGGTCCCTGGCGGGGGCCGCGGCGCTGCTGTGGCTGCTGATCGCCCGGGCCTGCTGCCAGCGCCTGGCTATGGCGCGGTTTCTGCTGGGGCCGGATTACGGCTATTCCGCCGCCGAGGCCATCGCCCTTTCCGGGGAGTACACCCGGGGCTTCCGGTGGCGGCTGGTCCTTCTGGACCTCTCCTTTCTCCCCTGGTTTGCCGCCTGCCTGCTGGGCTTCCCTGCCCTGTATGTCCTGCCCTGGTACGCCGCCAGCCGGGCGCGGTGCTTCCGCATCCTCCTTCACCGCCGCTCCCGCCCTGTCCCGGCCCAGGCTCCCCGGGAGGAGCTCCCCGAACCGCGGTCCCGAAGGGTGCGGGTGTAATTTATTAGAAAAAGGAACGTGAGACAGCAATGGTAAAGAACATCGTTTTTGACGCCGCCGGGGTCCTGGTGGAATGGGACCCTGTCACCTGGTTTTCCGGCCACTACGGCCCGGAGCTGGGTCCCCAGGTGCTGGCCGCCGCCATGGGCAGCCGCTACTGGATGGACAACGTGGACTGGGGCTTTGTCACCGAGGATGAGCTGTTCCGCCACCAGATAGAGGCCTTCCCCCACCTGGCGGCGGAGCTTGCGGAGCTGGACCGCATCTGGCACACCATCCTGCAGCCCAAGACCGACACCGAGGACCTGGTCCGGCGTCTGAAGGAGGCGGGGTACAGGGTGTACTATCTTTCCAACTTTCCGGAGCGCACCTTCCGGTGGCTGCTGGACCACACCCCGGTCTTTGGCCGGATGGATGGCGGTGTGGTCTCCTACGACGTCCACCAGGTAAAGCCCAACGCCGATATTTACGAGACCCTTCTGACCCGCTACGGCCTGGCCGCGGAGGAAACTGTCTTTACCGACGACACGGTGATCAACGTGGACGGGGCCCAGCGGGCGGGCCTCCATGCCTGGCATTTCACCGGGGCAGCAGGCTTTGAGTGGTACCTGCGCCACGACCTGGGCCTCAGCTTCTGACATGAACGCCTTTGACCAAAAGCACTACCAGGACCAGCGGAGGCGCCTTTCCGGCATCTTCGCCCCCGCCTATGCCGCCAGCGGCCCGAAGGAGCTGATCCAGCTGGGGGACGGTCTTGTTGTGAAAACACGCTATTTTGACGGGACACCGCCCCAGTGCGGCTACCGGCTCCACGCCTGTGAAAGCACCCTTCTGGACGGAACCGGGAGGGTGCTCTACACCTGGCAGAATCTAAACGACAGCGGCAATTTCTGCCGCCTGATCCACCACCGGAACGGGCAGCGCTATCTGGTCTTTCGCTCTGACCTGTACGGGTACAGCGTCCTGGAGGTGGAGACCGGGCGGGACAGCCACTATCTCCCCCTGGAATCCCAGCCGGAAAAGCCGGAGGACTTCCGGGAGACCTTCCTGTGGGCAGGGGTGGAGTATCACCGGGAAAGCGGCCTGCTGGCAGTTTCCGGCTGCTACTGGGCCTGTCCCAACTCCACCGTCGTCCTGGACTTTGACGACCCCCTCACCCCCCAGGAGCGGTGGCTGGAGCTCCACGAGGTGCTGGACCCCGGCTACGACCGCTACGACGACCTGGATTTTGCCGGGTGGGACCAGGAGCGGGGCCTGCTCCTTCGGGGCTTCTCCACCGAGACCCTTCAATACGAGCCTCTTTCCGTTCCTGTTTCCACCCTGAAAGAGCATCTGGGGCTGTAACAATTCCTTGTCAAAAACAGTCGGATATGGTAAAATAAAGCTGGCACTGCCAGAAAACGGCAGGCGGTCGGCCCCCTTTGCATTTTTCAATGCCCGGGGAGCGTCTTTTTGCCCCCCGGAGGTCTATCCGAAAGGGGGAACGAGTTTTTATGATGACTGGGTCTGCATATGTCACCTTTGGTGACCTATTCGCTTACACAATCGTGATCATCACTCTGATTGGGATTTTTTCCAACAAAAAGAAATAACCGCCCCAGGGCCCTAATCCTAGACGGTTATTTCTTTTAACCAATAGGGGGCCAACCGTCTACCGGCAGTGCCCTCCCTTTTAGGATTATTATACCACATCTTTATGAAAATGCAAGCCTTGAAAAAGGAACTGCTATCCGGTATTTTTTCTTGTCAAGGACAGTCGAATATGATAGAATAAAGCTGGCACTGCCAGAAAACGGCAGGCGGTCGGCCCCCTTTGCATTTTTTATGCCCGGGGGAGCGTCTTTTTGCCCCCGGAGGTCTATCCGAAAGGGGGAACGAGTTTTTATGATGACTGGGTCTGCATATGTCACCTTTGGTGACCTGTTTGCTTACACAATCGTGATTATAACTCTGATTGGGATTTTTTCCAACAAAAAGAAATAACCGCCCCAGGGCCCTAATCCTAGACGGTTATTTCTTTTAACCCATAGGGGGGCCGACCGTCTACCGGCAGTGCCCTCCTTTTTCATAACCATTATATCATGTTTTTCTGAAAACGCAAGCCTTGAAAAAGGAACTGCTATCCGGCATTTTTTCTTGTCAAAGACAGTCGGAATTGTAATCATTACTCTGATTGGGATTTTTTCCAACAAAAAGAAATAACCGCCCCAGACCCTAACTGATGCGGTTACTTCTTTTCCAGCATTAGGGGGCCAACCGTCTACCGGCAGTGCCTCCCTTTTAGGGTTATTATACCACATCCTTATGAAAATGCAAGCCCCCGCCAAGCAGAAAGGAGTATTGGAGCAATGGGATTGGATCTTTATGCAGGGACGCTGACCCGGTATTACGCCAGGAACTGGAAGACCTCTGTTCAGCAATGGGCGGAGGAAAACGGCTACGCCTACAGCCGCATGGGGCCTGACGGTCCCATGGAGCAGGAGCAAAGGCCCGATCCGGCAGAGGTACAGGGGGCCATGGAGAGCTGGCGGGATTCCATCCTGGGCATCTTGAAAAACAGCGGCGCGGAATCCCCTTCCTGGCCGGAGGACAACGAGGCCCCCTACTACACCGACAAGCCGGACTGGGACGCCTGGTATGCCCTGCTGCTGGCGGCGGCCTGCGGGGTCACCGGGGAGGCGATCCCGCCCACAGTGGAAAAGGGCAGCTGGAGGGAGGGCTTCTGGGAGCTCCCGGTGGTAAAGAGGGCGGCAGAGGAAAGGCAGTGGTCCCTTTTCGGGGCAGCGGAGCTGTGGCTTCCCTTCCCTGACCGCTTCCGCTTTGACTGTCCCAATCCCCTGGGGAACTCCATCACCATTGGGACCACTGGGGGGCTTCTTTACGAGCTGGGGGAGGTCAACCAGCTGCTTTGGCAGGCCGGGGAGGAGGAGATTCTTTCCTGGACCACTGGGGAGGGGTATCCTGCTGACGGGGAGATGGGGCCTGACGGGAAGCTCCGGCGGGTGGCGGTGAACACTCAATATGACACAGTATCCCTGGCGAAGATGGCTTTTTCCATCCTGTACCGGGGGGCGGTGTTTTCCCGGGAGCACCGGGTACCGATCCTGATGGATTATTGAGTAAATGCAGCACCATGCCCGGAGCCCGGCGCCCAGTACCGCCTAGCCTTTCTGTCACCGGACATCAGTCCGGTCCGGGTCCAGGGCGGACAGCGCCTGGTCGCCCGCTGGGGCGGGCGAAACTCCCCGGTATGAGGCAGCATCTTTCTATAACCGGACGCGGTAGAAATATGGCACTAAAAAAGGATGGAGCGTTTTCCGTCCTTTTTTGCGTCTGTGCGAAGTGACAAGCCGCGGCCGGTAACGAGACTGACCGTTACCCAGCCGCGGGGAGCGCTAGGCGCTGGCGGGTTTGTCTGCCTACCCTTCAAGACAGGCCCGCAGGGCCGCTTCTTGAATATGCTGCCTTGCGGTCCTAGGTACAGTGTTTTGATTTGTGAGCAGTCTCGTTTCCTTTGACTGCCACGCGATGGTCTGGCCCTTCGCATTCCTGTCTCGTTCTAAAGGTCTTTTGTCTCGTTTCGCCTCCCCGGCGGGGGGTCACTTTCTGTTGCGACAGAAAGTAACCAAAGAACGCCCAGGGGCAGGCCCCTGGACCCGGGGGACCGGCCAAA
>JAAWEO010000146.1 GCA_022794295.1 Angelakisella sp.
GGGCAGCTCTTAGCGCGGAGAGGCTTTGCTTACTTTCTTTTTGAAAGAAAAAAAGAAAGTTGGCCGTAGGCCACGGTCCCGAAGGGATCAGGCCTGCTCACCCCCCACCCAGCTGCCCTGCAAATACACCCCAGTGGGGTGTTTTGCAATAACCGCCCCCCTCGAATGGACCGGCCTACAAGGCCGGTTCATTCGACCCTCTAAAGGCCGCCCCCAGGCGGCCTCAAAAAACGTGCCCGCCCATCAAACCAGGGCGGGCACTCCTATTTCAGACCGGGTCGCGCTCGAATTTCAGGATTGCCCCAGTGGCGCCATCGATTTCGTAATCGTACTTCACCTGTCCGGCCCAGAAGTCCACCTCGTATTCCACACGGCCGTTTTCAAGGTCCCGGTCAATGTCCAGACCGGCGATCTGGCTTTCCGAAAGACCGGCGTGAGCCAGGGCGGCAGCTTTGGCTCCGGCCTCCCCAATGTCTCCGGAGGCGGCAGCCAGAGGGGCGTGGTTTTCCCACTGCTCCTGGAGGATCGCCCCGGTGGCACCGTCGATCTCGTAGTCATATTCCACCTGCCCGGCCCAGAACTCTACCTCGTATTCCAGGCGGCCGTTTTCCAGATCCCGGTCAATGTCCAAAGCGGCGATCTGGCTCTCCTGGAGGCCCGCCTGACTGAGGGCGGCAGCCTTGGCCCCGGCCTCTCCAATATCCCCGGCGGCATGGGCGGCAGGGGAAGCCGGCTGCCCAGGTGTGGCCTCCGGCGCCGGGGGCACAGACGATGCCGGGGGTGCTGCCGGAGCCGAGGGCGGGGCGGTGACAGCCGGCGGCGAAGCAGGCGGCAGGGCGGAGGACGGAAGGACAGGGGCCTCCGGCCTGGATTGGAGGACCGTTGCCAGTCCGGCCCCCAGAAGAACAAAGGCGAACCCGCCTGCAACAAGGGCACCGATGGTCTTTCCTGTAAGATTCATAACAACACTCCTTTTCCCATATCAGTTTTTTGCCAAGGTCGTGACCCTAAGGTCTTGGCACCCGCCTTTTGGGACACGACCTAATTTCCGGCAGCTTACTTTGAGGAAAAATTGGCATCCCCAGGGAGGGGGATCTCCGGCATCAGCTCCCGGGCGATAACGGTCAGCATCTCCTCCAGCTTGCGGACATCCGCCGGGGGGAACCGCTTCCGGGCGCGGTCCACCACCAGGCGGACATAGTCGTAGGAGATCCCGTTATACTCCAGATATTTATCAGTGACAGCCAGATGGTATTCCCGCTTGTCCTGGGTGCTCCGTTCCTTGGTGAGGTATCCCTTCCGAATCAGGCAAGCCACCTTATAGGCGGCGTTGGCCTGGCTGATTTGGACAAAATGGGCAAATTGATTGATGGTAGGGCGCCCCAGGGCGTAGATCACCTCTACACAAAAGGTCTCTACAGCAGTCAAGGTGGCCTCCCGTTCCTCGAAGCGGTTAAAGATCCGGCGGTAGAGGTTCAGCTTAAACTTTGTATAGACCTCGCTAAAAGCTTGTTCCAACATCAGGGGGTCCCCTTTCTGGGTCCTTTGGAAAGGATAAATTCTTTCCAATTAAGGATAACACAAAACGCCCCCGTTTTCAAGCCGCCCCGGCAACCTTCGCCCGAAGGGAACCACCAGAGGCACCAAAGCCCCCCACCCCCCGGCCCGCAGGCCATTTGCCGCGAAGCGGCCTTAGCCCGAAGGGCTCCGCTTTTTTTCGCAGAAAAAAGCACCTAATCCGGCCAACGAGCCTCCGGCCGCGAAAGCCCGGACGCTGGTAAGCGGCAGCACAAAACCAAGTTGCCAGCACACCCCAGCCGCCTGGCGCTATCAGTAGGAAAATACAGGTAATAGATCAAGGTACTGCCCACCATGGACCCCGCTATGTGGGTGAGATCAGGCGGCCCGTGGGTTATCCGCCCAAGGCCGGAGCCTTTGGCCGGTTCCCGGGTCCAGGGGGAACCCCTGGGCGTTCTTTGGTTACTTTCTGTCGCAACAGAAAGTGACCCCCCGCCGGGGAGGCGAAACGAGGCAAATGGTCTTTAAAACGAGACAGGAATGCGAAGGGGAGACCATCGCGTGGCAGTCAAAGGAAACGGCGCTACCACAAAGCAATACACTGTACCCAGGATCGAGAGGCAGACATGTTCAAGAAGCGGCCCTGCGGGCCTGTCTTGAAGGACAGCCAGCAAAAAAACGCAAACGCCTGGCGCTCCCCGCGGCTGGGTAACGGTCACTCTCGTTCCGGCCGCGGCTTGTCACTTCGATTTTGCGCTGTAAAGGCAGATACCTTGCAATCCTTTTACAGCGCCATGTTGTTAGCCGCGGCCTTAATCGAAAGACGCTGCCTCATATCGGAGTATTTCGCCCGCTGAGGCGGGCGACCAGGCGCTGTCCGCCCTGGACCCGGACCGGACTGATGTCCGGTGACAGAAAGGCTACCCGGTACTGGGCGTTGGGCTTCGAGTACGGTGCTGCGCCGGCAGAGACCTCGCCCGCCCCAGCCCGTCAAAGGCAGGGGAATCGTCCCGCCCTGCACCCGTCAGGACTCCAGGCACCCACTACCCCCTTCGCACACCGTTAAGCCGCGAAGCGGCGAGTAGGGTCTGTCAGCGGCCACCAGGCCGCCCGCTTGCGGCGAGGGGGAGTTTTTGGTATAATATGTACCTGCCGATTGATGCTGCATCAGGGAGGATACGAAGATGGAATTAATTATCGTTACCGGCCTTTCAGGCGCAGGAAAATCCAGAGTGATCAATACCCTGGAAGACCTGGGCTATTTCTGTGTGGATAATGTCCCTCCCCAAATGTTGGAAAAATTTGCCCAGCTGGGCCGTACTTCCCAGGGAAATGCCCAGCGTATGGCTGTGGTGGTGGACTCCCGGGGGGGTGAAATGTTTGCCGACTTTTCCGGCGCCCTAAACCGCCTCCGCCTGGAGGGCTACCCCCTCCGGCTGCTCTTTTTGGATGCCGACGACGAAACCCTGCTCCGAAGGTATAAGGAGGGCCGGCGCCGCCATCCCCTCCTGGAGCGCAGCGCCCTGACCATCGAGGACGCCATCCGCCAGGAACGCCAGCTGTTGGCCCAGGCCCGCCAGGAGGCGGACGTGGTCTTTGATACCAGCCTTACCACCCCCGCCCAGCTCCGGGAACGGGTGGTGCAAACCTTCCTTTCTACCCCCGCCCAGGGAATGACCACCCAGTGTATCTCCTTTGGATTTAAAAATGGTTTGCCAATGGAGGCGGACCTGGTCTTTGATGTGCGCTGCCTCCCCAACCCCTTTTATGTTCCGGAGCTTCGGGACCACACCGGCCTGGAAGCCCCTGTCCGGGATTATGTGATGGCCTCCCCCCATAGCCAGGAGCTTCTCCGGCAGCTCTTTGGTTTGGTGGACTTCCTCCTCCCCCTTTATATCCAGGAGGGGAAAAGCCGCCTGACCATTGCGGTGGGATGTACCGGAGGCCGCCACCGGTCGGTTGCCTTCGCCCAGGCCATTGGGGAGCATCTCCAAAAGGCCGGGGTCCCTGTGGTCATCACCCACCGGGATAAGGACCGAAACAACCATGGCACCGGCTGAATATAAAAGAGAGGCTCCGCAGCAGGAGCCTCTCTTTGCATTAGCTTGCCAGATCCTCCAGGGCCTCCGCCTCGGTGTCGGCGGAAAACAGGAATTGTCCCTGGCTGTCGTAAACCTCCACGTGCCCCCGCACATTCACGATCTTGTACTCCATATTTCCAACCGCTCCTTTCTGCTTTTCTGTATCGGGAAGCCTTGTTTCTTTTCCCAGCTACATTCTAGCAGAAGTGGTGTCCGGTTGTCAGGACAGTGGGTGGGCCGAAGCAGCCCCAGACAGGGAAATGGCGGCTTACTGTCCTAAATACAGTACAGTAATGGCGGAGGACCCCGCCTGTTACCGCCCCAGGAACCGCCCAGCGTCCTCCGCGGTCCATAGGGGCAGGCCCTTTTCCTGGCAGAAGCAGCGGCAGATGGCAAGGGTCTCCGGGTCGGCTCCGGCGTCTACCACAGCCACCCGGACCCCGTCCAGGGCAGGGGCGGTGTGGGCCTCGGCGTAGGCCTGGCGCAGGCGCATCTCCATCCCGCGGTCCCCCGGGGTGGCGGTGACCACCAGCCAGCAGTGCTCCAGCCCACCCTGGGCCGCAAACCACCGCCCTATGGTGACGCAGATCTGTGCCAGGCCCACCAGGGCCAGGTAGGCGGTAATGATCAGGAAAACCCCCATGGCGGTGCTTATCATAAAGAACTCCCTCCTTTTTTCCCATGATATGCCCCAAAGGATGGGTTTGACAGTTTTACGGCCAAACCCTGGGCACCGCCACCCCGTTTGAAAAGGATTTGTAACCCAAAACTAGTAGATTTTTACTAAAAACTCAAAAAAGTTGTAGAAACGCACAATATTCCTCGGTGAAATTCTAATATATTACGACTTTGTAATTTTGCTATTGCATTTTGTTACAAGTTGTAATAGAATGAACACAGGGCAAGGGAAGTGGAGAGCCCAAGCCCCGCGAAGATTAAAATTTTATGGAGGAAAACACACATGAAAAAGGTACTCGCACTCGTGCTGGCCGTCATGATGATGGCTACTGTTGCCTTTGCTGCTACCACCGAAATCGCTGCTGGTCAGAAGAATTTCGGTGAGAAGGTTACCATTGACTCTGGTGACCTGAAGGCTGCTAACAAAAAAGATGTCAACAGCGACAACTATAGCATTACTTCTATTAAGTACAACGAAGGTAGAAACCTGATTAAGTCCATCAGCTTCAACGACGACGAAGATCGTGTTGAGGTTAAGCTGATTGACAACTACGAGATCACCAAGGCTAAGACTTTCGACGTTGAGTTTACCCTGAAGGGCCGCGGCAAGAACAAGCCCGACAGTGAGGACTTCCGTGTCTATGGTACCGTCAAGAACAGGCTCTCTGACAACGAGGAGACTGTTATTGAGGTTAAGAAGGACACCATCAAGCTGGAGAGCGCTGACAAGAACACCGTCTATAAGATCGTTGGCACCAAGGACGAGACTGACGGCAAGGATTACAAGTATGCTACTCTGGAGCTGACCGCCGCTGATTCTGATGTTGAGGTTGAGGTTCGCGTTTATGATGGCGACAAGCTGTATCTGTACAGCGAAGTCAATGCTGACAAGGACATCCTGAAGGCTTATGCTGATACCGATGCTGAGATCACCTTCCTGTCCTTCCCTGGCAAACCCACCTTCAATGCTACTGCTGCTGTTCGCTTCTACAAGGACGAGGGCACCTACATCTATGAGAACAAGGATGGCAAGCTGTCCCGCATCACTGCCGCTTCCGCCGGCGCTGCTGGCCAGACCGCTGGCAACGTCAAGTGGGACGACGACGAGGGCTGCTACATCCTGAAGACCCGCACCCTGGGCAGCTATGTCTTCTCTGACAAGCCCCTGAAGGTTTCCGCTGCTTCTGACAACGCTGCCACCACCAACCCCGACACCGGCGCTAACGACGTCGTCGGCGTTGCCACTGCTCTGGCCGCTGTCGCTCTGGTCTCCGCCGCTGCTGTTTCCCTGAAGAAATAAGTCC
>JAAWEO010000147.1 GCA_022794295.1 Angelakisella sp.
TCTGCCGCCGCAGCGGCGTCTCGGAGCGCAACTGCCCCGAAGGGGCAGCTCTTAGCGCGGAGAGGCTTTGCTCCTTTCTTTTTGAAAGAAAAAAAGAAAAGAGAAGCCTGCTCGCCCTGCACCCAGCTACCCTGCAAATACACCCCGGTGGGGTGTTTTGCAATCCAGCCCCCTTCGAATGGACCGGCCCATAAGGCCGATCCATTCGACCCTCTACAGGCCGCCGTCAGGCGGCCCTAGGGCGCATCACATGCCAGGCTTATCAGGCAGAGCGATGGCAAAGAACAGGTAGGCCCAGAAGCCGATGGAGGCTCCGCAAACTGTGGCCAGGGCCCAGAGGACCCGGACCAGGGATACATCCACATTGAGATATTCCGATACCCCCAGACAAACACCGCAAACCTTCCGGCCCTCCCGGACCCGATAAAGCTTTTTGGGCTGCATTACAAAACCTCCTTATCCTTCCCGGAATGTGAGCTCTACCGAGCCCATTCCGCAGTCAATGGTAAACCGGTTGGGGGCCTCGAGGTTCCAGCTTCTTTCCGCCCCGAAGCCGCCAACAACCTCGCTTCCGATGGGGGGAAGACCGTCACTGGAAATATCTTCCCCGTTTATCTCCACCGAGCCCATCCCCACAGTGACATTGTACCCGTAATCCTGGGGATTGCCGGTGAGCATCAGTTCCGCGCTGCCCATGCCGCAGCTGATGAATCCCTGACCGGTGATCGTCCCGGCGAGCTCCAGGCTACCCATTCCAATGGTGATTTCACAGTCCCCGGAGGAAAAACCGGTGGCAATCAAGTTGCCCATTCCCACCTCCAGGGAGGATTCCCGGGCGGAAAGGTTCTTTACTGTCAGGTCCCCCATGGAAAGGGCAAGCTCCGCATCCTCTGCAACAAAGCTTCGAGGCAGCGTGATGGTAATGGTGGGAACCTTATCCCCAGACATCCGGTTTACATTTTTCGTATCGCATTCAATCTCCCAGGTATCGCCGTCCACCTCGGTACGGAACCGTTTGGCGTTGATCTTTTTGGCCTCCACCCGGAAGGTATCCCCAGTCTTTATGGTGACGTCGGCACAGGAAAGGTCAAAATCCAGCTTGGTGATTCCACCGGGATAAACGGTGTCGATGGTATCGCTGCCGTAAAGAGGGTTGCCCCAGCCGTTAAAGGGGCCAATCCGCCAGCTGCCGTGGAGGGGAAAGACCACCTCGTCCAAACGGGCAACGCGCCCCCCTATAAGAAATCCCACCAGGGAAAGGAGCAGACCCAAGGAGATCAGCACCGCGGCGACTCCGCAGGCAATGCGGTAAAAGGCTTTCATCACTGAACACCTCCGTTTTTGTTATGGAAGGGCTTGCGGCAAAGCTCCACCAGCCACCGGAATACCGGGGGCAGAGCGGTGACCGCGATCCAGACACAAAGGACCAGGCCCAGAAGGCCCACGCCGGTCATGGTAAGTCCGATGCCCGTCCCCAGCAGAGCCAGCCCCGGAACGGTGATAATCTCCAGAATGGAGCACCAGGCCCAGGACAGGCCCCCGGCAATTAGGATACCGATGACTGCAAGAACAGCGGCAATCACTCCCACCACTGCCATGATCAGCCCAGCGACAACAGCCAGCAGCGCCAGCAGCAGGGCGAACCAGATGGGGAAGCTGATAATAAGCAGAAACACCAGGGCGGCGGTGCCGCAGCCGGAGCGCCGCTGGGGATAGTAGGGGGGCACTGGACCGTAACCCCGCTGGACATAGGTCTCCGGGCTGGTGGTGTAGGTCTGGGGACCCTGGCCGGGGCGGTACTGGGGCCCGGGGCGGTAGGTGTACTGCTGGGTGGAGGCGGCGGGGTTGTACCCTGGGTTGCGCTGGGCAAAGTCCTCCCGGATGGACCGGGCCACTTCATCGGGGCTGCCCAGGTCCCGGAGCAGCTGGGGCCAGTTTTCCTCCCCAGCATCGGCAAAGTACTCGTCATAAAACTTCAGGGCGCAAAGGCGCTCCTCCGGCGGCAGGGAAACAAGCTGCTCTGCCAGCCGGTGCATAAATTCCTGTTTGGTCATAATCAAATCCTCTCGCTTCCGTAGAATATCCTGTCCAGCCTGTCCTTATAGCTTTCCCATTCCTCCAGGGTTTGCCGCAGCTGCTCCCGGCCCCGGGGGGTGATGCTGTAATAGCGGCGGTTCCTGCCGGAAAATTCCTGGTCGTGGACCTCCAGACAGCCGTCCTTTTGCAGCCGCCGCAGCACCGGATAAAGGGTGGATTCGGAGATTTCCATCACAGCCCGGATGTCCTGGGTGATTTTGTAGCCATAGGTCGTTTCCTCACGGGCCACCACCGCCAGGACGATAGCATCCATCAGCGCCGCGCTGGGAGTGATCGTCATGGGCTCGCCTCCCTTCCTTTTGCAGATACAATATTGTTGGAACAACTATATTATATGTAATATAATATTATGTGTCAATAGGATTCCTAAAAATTTTTGCAGCAAAAAAGGGACTGGTGTCCTCCGCCCGATCAAAGGGCGGCAAACACCAGTCCCGGAATGGAACAGATATGTTTAGTTTTCCGGGGCGGGAGCCTCGGGGGCAGGGGAAGGGGGTTCTCCCTTCTTTCCCATTCCGCTGACAAATCCGCTGACCCGGTCCAGAACATCGGGGACCATCCCCACCACCCGGTCCGCCGCGTTGGCAAAGCTCTGGATCTGTAGGACCTTTACATTCCCCTCCTGGATCACCAGGAAAGCCACAGGGGTGATGGACACCCCGCCGCCGCTGCCGCCGCCGAAAAGCTCCTTCTGGGTGGCCGGAAGGTCGCTTCCCCCCGTGCCAAAGCCAAAGGAGACCCGGGAGACCGGCAGGATGGTGGTTCCGTCCGGGGTGGTGATGGGTTTGCCGATCACCGAATTGGAGTCGATCAGCATCTGTAGATTTTTCATGGAGCTGTCGGTCAGCTCACTAATAGGTTTTACCGCCATAAACAACAATCACCGCCTTGCTTCTGGTTGGGGCTTTTTCTGCCCGAGAAAGGTTTTTAACACATGGAACAAAAGGATGCAGCCGGCCGCTGCCAGGGTGACGGGGCGGACCTGGATGGTGACCTCCGCGTCTGCGGCCCCCCTCCCGGAGAGAAAATCGGGAAAAACATGATAGGTAAATTCCTTTACCCGGATCACTCCGGCCAGGGCGCTGTAGGCGCTGTACCCCAGGGCGTAGGCCCGTCCGCAGGCAATGCCCGCCTGGTCTGCCTCCTCCCCGGAGACCACAAGGGCCACACGGCACCGGGAGACAGTGATCCCCCGGGCGGTTCTCCCCAGGAATTCCCCCAACCGGGGGAGCAGGTCGTTGATCAGCCCCAGGAAGGCCAGAGCGGTTTCCGCCGGGTCCCCCTTTGGCTGCCTTTTCCCCCTTTTTTCCTTGAAGGGGGACTGTTTTTTTGCCTTTTTCGGCCGCTCCGGTTTTTCCTTTGCAGGCAGGAGGGGGACGGGAAAGAGCCACAACAGCCGAACTGTTACAGAAAGAATCTCTTTCCGCCACACCGCCTCTATTTTGACCGGGGCAAAAAGGAGCAGGGCCAGGAGGGCCAGAAGGGCGAAAAGGATGTAGGCTCCCACCGGCTTCTACCTCCCTGCTTTTGGTGGACTTTTTTACGGGGGGATGGGATCACCGCTTCAGCTGGAATCTCCGGGTCTGGGCCTGGAGAAGATGGACCTGCTCAAAGAGCTCGGCGCTGACGGCGGCGGACTCCTCGCTGCTGGCGGAGTTGGTCTGGACCACGCTGGAGATCTGTCCCAGACCGTCGGTCACCTGGGCGATAGCGGAGGCCTCGTTCTGCACCGCCTCGGCAATGGCGCCAATGGAACCGTTGGATTCCATCACCAGTGCCATGGTCTTCTGCAAGGAACGGGAGACCTCGTCCACAATGCTGCTTCCCCGCTGGGTAGCCTTCACCGAGTTTTCGATCAGCTCCTTGGTGGCCTTGGCTGCCTGATCGGACTGGGTAGCCAGGCTGCGCACCTCGTCAGAGACCACAGCGAAGCCCTTGCCGGCGGCACCGGCCCGGGCGGCCTCTACGGCGGCGTTCAGGGCCAGGATGTTGGTCTGGAAGGCGATGTTTTCGATGGTGGCAATGATCCGGCCGATTTGCTGGGAGGCATCGGTGATATCCTTCATGGCGGAGACCATCTGGTCCATCTGCTGGCTGCTGATGGTAACCTGCTCCCCGGTGAGCCGGGCACCCTCCTGGGCCTGGGCGGCGGTCTTTACATTCTGGGCGGCGCTTTTGGAGAGCTGGTCCAGGGTGGCATAAAGGCCCTCCACCTCGCTGGCCTGCTCGGTGGCGCCCTGGGCCAGGGACTGGGAGCTGCTGGAAAGCTGCTCCGCATTGCCGGAGACCTTCTGCTCCGCCTGCTGGATATAGCCGAAGGCGTTGGAGATATTGGAGGTAAAGCTGTTGATGGATTCCTCGATGGACTGGAAGTCCCCAATGTAGGGCACAGAGGTGCCTACATTAAAGTTGCCGTTGGAGAGTTCATCCATAATGCGGTTAATGTCGGTGACATATTCCTCGATGCGGGCCATGGAACCCTTGAGGGTCCGGGCCAGGTCCCCAAGCTCGTCATTGGCGCTGTAGTTCATGGTCAGCTCCAGGTGGCCATCCTGGAGGGGACGGCTTTCCTCGGTAATAGAGAGGATAGGCCGCAGCACCTTGTTGATGACGTAAAGCACCAGGCTGATCAGGGCGATCAGGGAAAGGCTGAGGCCCACAATGGAGGTAATGTGCATCATGGTGATGGTCCGCTCCATGTTAGCCTTGCTGGCGTTGCTGATGACCGTGCTTTCCTCCACCACAGCGTCCAGCTTGCCCACCAGGGTGTTCAGATTTTTCTGAATGGTGTTCTGGTAGTAGCTTTGGGCAGAGACGGGGTTTTGGCTGTACTGCTCCAGGGCGGAGACAGCGGACTGGTGAAGCTCCTTGTGAAGGGGCTCCATCTCCTGGCGCAGCTGGATGATCACAGCGTCATCAGTTCCCGCGTCGCTGTAAAGCCACTGGCCCAGGACACAGGTGGTGGGGTCGGTGCTGCCGGTGAATTCGGTGCCGGCATACAGGGCGTTGCTCAGGTTGGAAGACCATTTGTAATGGGCCGATTCTGCCCGCTGGGCCTGGTCCAGAACCATAGCCGCCTCGGCGCTCATGTCCTGGCTGCGCTGGATGCTCAAGATATTGATGGTCATCATGAAGCTGAACAAAAGCACCGCCAGCAAGGCGACAGCCACCCGGATACCAACCATTTTTTTGATGCTCTTTCTCATAAAAAGTACACCTGCTTTCTTCATTGTTTCCAGATTTTTTGCCGCAAAATCAAAAAAGATAAAATTTATATGTAGGCACACAGCCTTATTGGCAATTCCCCCCGCCATAGCAGGGAAGCTCCAGCCCTTCTAAACCCAGGCCCTCACTTGCCGCGAAGCGGCTCCGCCGGAGGCACCAAAATCCCCCCCGGAGGGTTAGGGGGCCCACGGGGGGACTAGTCCCCCCGTGAGGCGCGCCGCCCC
>JAAWEO010000148.1 GCA_022794295.1 Angelakisella sp.
CATTTGCCTCAAGGCGTCCCTCCAGGGGCTTGACCAACTCCGCAAGGTCTTTTGTTGCCCTCTCATTTGCCTCAAGGCGTCCCTCCAGGGGCTTGACCAGCTCCGCAAGGTCTTTTGTCGCCCTTTCATTTGCCTCAAGGCGTTCCTCCAGGGGTTTGAACAGCTCCGCAATGGCAAGCAAGTCTTCTCTTGTCAACATCCTTGTACCCTCCTTCGCCTGTGTCCATTATAGCGGGCAGCGGCGAAGAATGCAAGGGCCGGCTTGGGATTTCCGATCCCGCCAGGTCCCAAATCGGGCCATGGAGTGCGATCCCGGTCCACAGCATCCGTTACAGCTAAACCATTACGCTATGATACAAAGGAGTGAGCTTTTGTGAAAAGGAAACTCTACCGCCCGGTCTTTTTTTCCCTGTACGACTTCGGTGCCATCGCCCGGTATCTGGAGGCTATGGCCGCCAAAGGATGGCTCCCGGACCGGCTGGGAAATGTTGTCTGGCGGTTCCGTCCCGTCCCGCCCCAGCGGCTGCGGTTCGAGGTGGTCTTTTTCCCCGATGCCTCCGGCTTTGACCCCGGACCCACCGAAGAGCTGCACACCATGCTGGAGTATTGCGCCCGGGATGGATGGACCCTCCTGGCCCAGTGGGGACAGGCCCAGATCCTCGTCAACCGGGAGGAAGACCCGGTGCCCATCGAAACCGACCCTGTGACCCAGGTAAAGGTCCTCCACAAGGCCATGAGGCGCACCATGCTCCCCGCCAATTTCCTGCTGGTGGGAATTATCCTTTTCCAGCTTTGGATGGAGGTGCAAACGCTCCTCCGGGACCCGGTGGAGTTCCTCTGTGACAGCTTCCGCCTGGGGATGCTCCCCTTCTGGCTGCTGCTCCTGGGGGCCCAAGCCCGGGAGATCACCGCCTATTTCGGATGGCTCCGCCGTGCCCGCCGCGCCGCGGAAAACGGGGTGCTGCTGGCCTCCAGACCCCGCCGCACCAGCTGGTGGCTGCTGGGGCTTGCCCTGCTTCTGCTGATTTGCTCCAGCCTGGGCCAAGGCAGCTTTCTGGCTGTCTGGTGCGGCTGCACCGCCCTGATCGTCCTCCTGGTGCGGCTGGTGCAGGGGCTGATGAAGCAGAAGGGGGCGTCCCGGGAGGTCAACCGGGCGGTCACCATCGGCCTCTGTGTCCTGCTTTTCCTGGGGGCCACCAGCGGGGCAGTGGCAGTGGCTGCCGGCAGCGGCCTATTTTCCAGCCGGGCCCCGGAGACCTACCAATACGGGGGTCACACCTTCCGGGCCTGGCAGGATCCCATCCCCCTCCGGGTGGAGGAGCTGGTCCCGGCGGAGGGCATCCAATATTCCACCAGGGCGGAGCGGAAGGAGACCTTTCTTCTGGCCCGGAGCCGGTTCAGCCAGGAAGCCCTTCTCACCCAGCCCCCGGAGGCGCCGGAGCTCAGCTGCACCATTGTAGAGGTGAAGGCCAGGGTCCTCTTTCCCCTTTGCCGGGATTTTCTGCTGGAGGAGGACCCGCTGCTTGAGGAGGAGTACCGCCCGGCAGAGGCAGGACCCTGGGGGGCGGAGGAGGCCTTCCGGCTGTACCGCCACGGGGAGCCCCTGGACCGGTATCTTCTCGTCTTTCCGGGGCGGATGGGGGAGGTCCGCTCCCGGGGACTGGAGCTGACCCCGGAGCAGATGGCCGCCATTGGCGCCGCTCTGAAAACGGCGGCCTGAAAGCCCGTTCAAAATCTCCCCGTACATCGCCCCGGGCCGGGGGAAGCTTCCCCGGGGGATTTCTGAAATGGCGGTTGAACACCTCCCCTTTTTCGGGTATAATAGAGGAAGAAAGATCCAGGAAAAGAAAAGGAGGCAGGCACAAGGATGAGCATTCAGTTTACCGTCCCCCTGACAAAAATCATCAGCGCCATGAAGCTGGAGGTGGCTTATATGCCCTCCGCCGGGGAGGAGATCCAGGTTTCCTCCTCGGATATCAACCGCCCCGGGCTCCAGCTGGCAGGCTTTTTTGACTATTTTGACAACCAGCGGGTCCAGCTGATCGGCAAAAGCGAAATGGCCTACCTCAGCCAGCTGACCCCGGAGCAGGAGGAGCAGGTGATGGAGCGGTACCTGGCCGCAAGGCCCGTGGCGGTCATCCTGACCCGCGGGAACCAGCCGCCCCCCATCACCCTGACAAAGGCCCAGAAGTACCAGGTCCCCCTGCTGATCACCGAGGCCACCACCACCGGCTTTTCCGCCAGCCTGACCGCCTACCTGAACATCGAGCTGGCCCCCCGCATCACCCGCCACGGGGTGCTGGTGGAGGTCTACGGCGAAGGGGTCCTTCTGCTGGGGGACAGCGGCGTGGGCAAAAGCGAGGCCGCCATCGAGCTGGTCAAGCGGGGCCACCGCCTGATCGCTGACGACGCCGTGGAGATCCGCCGTGTGTCGGACAAGACCCTGGTGGGCTCCTCCCCTGCCAATATCCGCCATTTTCTGGAGCTGCGGGGCATTGGCATCATCAACGTCCGGCGCATTTTCGGCATCGGCGCGGTAAAGGTCACCGGGCGCATCGATATGCTTATGAACCTGGAGATCTGGAGCCCCAACAAAACCTACGACCGTATGGGCATGGAGGAGGAGACCACCGATATCCTGGGCCTTTCCATCCCCTCGGTGACCATCCCTGTAAAGCCCGGGCGGAACCTAGCCATGATCATCGAGGTGGCCGCCATGAACAACCGCCAGAAGAAGCTGGGCTACAATGCCGCTCACGAGCTGCTGGCCCGCCTGGGCATGGCGGAGGACATCCCCCGTGTCCAGCGCCACGCCGCCACCGACTACGAGGAATTCTTCTATTAACTGCTAAGAGCCTATTCAAAATCTCCCCGCACGCCGCCAGGACAGGTCTTTTTTCACCCTGCTGCGTTAAAAAATCTTGTAATACACCAAGTATTCCTGCGATTTTTTGCCTTGCAGGATAACTGCGCCCGCAGGCGCGTCCAGAGCGCAACCGCCCCAGGCGGCTCTTAGCGCGGAGGAAAAAATCCCTGCCCTTTCGGCATACTTGGAGATCTTGAATAGGCTCTAAAAGGGAAACGCTGCCGGAGGGGGACCCCGAGTCCCTGCCCGGCATAGAATAGGACGTCTGTGAAGGGAGGCTCCCCATGAAAGCACTGTTTACCAGCGCCGACGAATACCTGCGCCAAAGCAGCTGGAAGGACCTGGCGGTCCTGAAGCTCTGCCTGCTGTCCCTGGGCCTGCTGATCGGCATGGAGATCCCCAAAAGGGGGCGGAAGGAGACCCGCATCGCCGCTGCCCTTCTCTTTGCCGCCACCTACATCCCCCTGATGGTCCGGTATTTGAGGATCCTTCTTAGAGCCGCAAGGGAAGAAGCATAATCGCCCCGCCCCGGAGGATTCCCCGGGGCGGGCAGCAGAAACAGAGAGAAAGGTTGCTGCCGTTATGAAGATCGCTGGGGACACCCATACCCACACCCTCTCCTGCCAGCACGCCTACAGCACCCTGCTGGAGAACATCCGATACGCCGCCTCCATTGGGCACCGTTTTCTGGTGACCACCGAGCACGGCCCCGCCATGGCAGGGGCCCCTCACGAGTGGTTCTTCGAGAACCTGGCTAAGGCGGTCCCCAGGGAGGTGGAGGGGGTGGTGGTCATCAAGGGATGCGAGGCCAACCTGATGGACTGCGCCGGCACCCTGGATGTCCCCGAGGCAGGGCTGAAGCGGCTGGACCTGGTGATGGCCTCTATGCACCGGGTCACCTTCCCCCAGGGCACCACCCCGGAGGAACGCACCGCCGCCTGGTGCGCCGCGGCCAAAAACCCCCGGGTGGATGTTATCGGCCACCTGGGGGACCCTCGCTTTTCGGTCGATTACGAGGCGGTGATCCGTGCCTTCCGGGAGGGGGGCCAGGCGGTGGAGCTGAACAGCTCCTCCCCCAAAAGCCGCCCGGGCTCGGAGGAAAACTGCCGCACCATTGCGCGCCTTTGCAGGGAGCACGGGGTGCCGGTGCTCCTTTCCACCGACGCCCACTTCTGCACCGCCATCGGCAAGGTGGAGCGGGCGGCCTCGGTGGCCCGGGAGGCGGGCATCCCCGAGGAACAGATCCTGAACACCAGCTACCGGCGCTTCCGGGACTGGCTGGCCGCCCGGCAGAGGATCAGCGACCTGCCGGAGGAGTAAAGGAGGAACTGCCATGTCATCGATTTGGAACACCGCCCTGGGGGAGACCGGCATCCCTCTGGTGACGGAGGAGCCCATGAGCCGCCACACCACCTTTCACATTGGGGGGCCGGCGGAATACTTTGCCCGCCCCGGCACCCCGGAGGAGGCAGCCGCCCTGCTGGAGGTCTGCCGCAGGGAGGGGATCCCCTTCTTCATCCTGGGGAAGGGCTCCAACCTGCTGGTGGAGGACCAGGGCATCCCGGGGCTTACCATAGCCATGGAGGGCCTTTCCCAGATCACCCTGGAGGGGACCCTGATCCGGGCCCAGGCGGGGGCCTCCCTGATGGCGGTCTGCGCCGCCGCCCGGGACGCCGGCCTCACCGGCCTGGAGTTCGCCTATGGTATCCCCGGCCAGGTGGGCGGGGGCGTCTACATGAACGCCGGGGCCTACGGCGGGGAGCTTCGGGACGTTTTGGTCTCGGTGGAGTTCTTGGACGAGGATGGGGCCCGCCGCACCCTGCCGGTGGAGGAGCTAGAAATGGGCTACCGCCACACCATCTTCACCGGGAAGAAGCGGGTCATTCTCGCCGCAGAGTTCCGGCTGGAGAAGGACCCGGAGGGCCCCGGTGCCGTTGCCTCCCGAATGGAGGAGATTTACAGCCGCCGCCGTGAAAAGCAGCCCTTGGACCGGCCCAGCGCCGGGAGCACCTTCAAGCGCCCGGAGGGCGCCTATGCCGCCGCCCTTATTGACCAGTGCGGCCTAAAGGGCTTCCGGGTGGGGGGTGCCCAGGTAAGCGAAAAGCACGCCGGCTTTGTCATCAACGCCGGCGGGGCCACCTGTGCCCATGTGCTGGCCCTGATCGAAGAAGTCCAGCGCATCGTAGCCGACCAAACCGGCTTCCACCTAGCCCCCGAAGTGATTCGGCCTGGAGGCCGCGTCCAGACCCTACCCGGCGCTAACGCGCCTTAACACTGTGCGAACACTTGGTGGGTGCCTGGAGTCCTAACGAGCACAGGGCGGGACGATTCCCTTGCCTTTTACAGGCTGGATGGGGGCAGTTCCTGCCAATCTAAGGCTCCAGGCAGCCGCTATCGCCCCGCACACACTCTTGTAGGGTCTAAAGTTTAGGTCCACCCTTTTCAAAGGGTTGGGCGTAGCCCACGTGCCCGAAGGGCTCGGGGTCAGGGCGGCGCCCTGGTCGCTCCCCGCAGGGAGCGAAATTCCCCCCGCATCCTTACCGGAGGGCGCATTTCTGCCGCCGCAGCGGCGTCTCGGAGCGCAACTGCCCCGAAGGGGCAGCTCTTAGCGCGGAGAGGCTTTGC
>JAAWEO010000149.1 GCA_022794295.1 Angelakisella sp.
ACCGACAAAACCTAGAAAGAAGTACAAACCCCCAGAGAAACCAGTTCCTCCAGACAGCCCGTTCAAGAAGCGGCCCTGCGGGCCTGTCTTGAAGGGTAGCTAGCAAAAAACCGCAAGCGCCTGGCGCTCCCCGCGGCTGGGTATGGGCCAGTCTCGTTCCGGCCGCGGCTTGTCACTTCGAGAATACAAAGACGAGGTGGGCAACGGTTCGTGCCTTTCACAGTGCCAGGTTTTTAGCCGCAGCCTATGTCGAAGGATACTGCCTCATTTCGGAGAATTTCGCCCGCCGCGGCGGTCGACCAGGCGCTGTCCGCCCTGGACCCGGACCGGACTGGTGTCCGGTGACAGAAAGGCTACCCGGTACTGGGCGCCAGGCTTTGGGTACGGTCTTGCGCTGTACTCAGCTCAGCGCCTGTTTGCTGGCTTGGGCCTTTATCTCCGCTGCAAGCGCTTCCAGCTCCTCGCGGCTCACCAGCCGCGTCAACACCCCCGGCAGCGCATTGGCACTCACCCCACGGGGCAATCCAAGCCGTTCCACCAGCGCCTCCCGCAGCCCACGGCTCCCCTCCCCGCCGGAAAATCCCAGCCGGTATAGATCCCCCTTGGTGATCGCCTCCCGCTCCGGCGGCGCCTCCCCCTCCAGTACCCCCGCTTTCCGCAATGCCTCCCGCAAAACCTCCGCTTCCATCCCCTCTACCCCCAGGGTCCCCTCCGCCGATGGCTTCGCCTTCCGCCGTTCCTTCCCCAGGATCTCCGGAATGTACACATGGATCACCCGCTCCGGCGGCACCGCCCCGGCAATGTGCCCCCGGATGCGAAACCCCGCCCGGTCCGAGTCGGTGAGGATCACCACCGCCCCCTTCTCCGCCAGCCGCTGGATCATCCCCAGCTTCTTCGGGTCGGAGAAAATCCGGAACCCGTCGGTCTGGATAATATCCCCCTCCATCAGGGTGGCCAGCTTCGCCTTGTCGTACCGCCCTTCTACAATCACCGGGTACTTTACCCGCAGCTTCTCCATTACACCTGCTCCATTCTCCGGAAGATCTCCGCCACAGTGGTCTCCAGCACCACCCGGGGGTCCACCCCTGTGGACTTGGACCGCAGATCTGCCTCGGCCAGCAGCCCCAGAATGTCCTCCAGGGCGGGCAGGGAAAATCTGCGCTGGTTTTTTACCGCCTGCTCGTACCGGTAGCTGCTGCTGTAGCCGTAGGCCTTTCGGGCCTCGTGGTCCGGGATGCCTGTATTCTTTGCCGCGGCGGCCCGGTGCATATCCACAAAGGCCATGGTCAAAATGGTCAGAATGCTCACCGGGGTCTCCCGCAGGAAGATCAGGTCATCAATGACCCCCAGGGCGGCGGTGTAGTCCCGGGAAAGGATCCGCCCCGTCAGGTCAAAGGCCCGGGCCTCGGTCACCGGGGTCACCAGCTCCTCAATGTCCTCCCGGGTGATCCCCTCCGGGGAGTGGGCCGCCAGCTTTCTCGTCTCCTCCTTCATCCGCAGGGGCTCCCGTCCGCAGTACTCGGCCAGGAGCTTTGCCTCCTTCTGGGCAATGACGCTCCCCGCCCGCTCCGCCTCCGCTGTGATCTGCTGCACCGCCTGGGTCATTGCCGGTTTCTGGAAGGCGCATACCGCCCCGTACTCCCCGCAGAGCTCCAGAAGCTTCCCTCCCTTATCCCCCTTTTTCTTCAGGTCGGGAAGGATGGTGTGCATGGTGATGACAAACAGGGTTTCCTCCGGCTGTTCCTCCAAAAGCTGCCGGAGCTTCTCGCTGTCCCCGGTGCTGACCAGCCCCGGGTTCAGGTCATCCACAAGAACGAACCGCCGGGGGGCCATCATGGGCAGGGACCGCACCGCATCCCCCAGGACGTTCAGGTCCAGGGGAAAGCGCCCGTCAAACCGCTGGCTGTTAAAATCCGGGAAGGCGGTGACCGCCAGCTTTTCCAGCTTTTTCTGGTACCGGATCACCGCCCCGGCGTCCTCCCCCCACAGCAGAAGCAGCTTGGGAAGGGTCCCGGCCTTTGCCATAGCGTCCAGCTTTTTGGGGTCGTCCAGGTTCATGGGCCTGTCCTCCTGAAGATGAAATTGGTGTCCCCTGTGACCATGGGGAGGGACTCCCCCGCCCCGGGCCCGGAATAGACCCTTCCGTTCCGGTCCACCCAAAGGTCCGGCAGCTCCTCCGGCGGGGACCTGTTTATTATAGCATATGCCGCTTGGGATTTCAGCACTTTTCTTCCGGCGGCCTCCGCCAGCACCGTCCCCGGCCAGGGGCTGCTGAGAAAAACCCCCGGCAAAACCTCCTCCCGTTCCTCCCCCAAAGGGCGGCAGGTGGGGAGCTGGGCCATCAAAAGACTGGTATCCGGGCCCGGCGGGCACCGGACCAGGCCGGGGGAAAGCTCCTGGTCCAGGTACAGCACCCCGTTCCAGGAGGGCTCCCGGGAAAAGGCCGCCACCAGGGGCTCCTTGCCTTTGTATCGGATCAGCCGCTCCGAAAGGGCCTGGCGCTCCCAGGGGCCGGTCCCGGCATCCAGCACCACCGTTCCCTCCGGGACAATGATCACCACTGCCCCGGAGGCATCCACCGAGACCAGGGCCGCATCCCGGAGGATAAGCCCCGGGGAAACTAACGTCAAGGCCGCCAGAGAAAGCATCCCCCCAAGGAGCCGGCGGCCCCACCGGGGAGGCAGCCGGGGCCCCAGCATCAAACAGCAGAACGCCCCGGCGGAAAGGAGAAAGCAGAGGGCCAGCTGCCAGGGGAACAGCACCGGGAAGGAGAGGTCCGGCAGCCGCGCCGCCGCCCCCGCCAGTCCCAGCAGCAGCCGGGCCGGGAGACGGGCCAGGTCCAGAAGGACCCCGCCCAGGGGCGCGGCAAAGGGCAGGGCAAGGAAAAGGGCCCCCGCTCCCCCCAGAAGGAGAATTCCGGTTGCCAGGGGAATGGCGGGAAGGGTGGTTACCAGCCCCCATAGGGTGACGCTGCCCAGGCGGCAGGCCAGCACCGGCAGCACCCCCAGCTGGGCGCAGACTGTGGCCGCCAGACCTTCCAGCGCCCAACGGGCCCCCTTTCCCGGCGGTCCAAAGCGGGCGGTCCAGCAGCTTTCCAGCAGGACAAAAAGGGGGCCTGTTCCCACCAGGATACCCAGGGTGGCGGCAAAGGTGAGCTGCCACCCGGCCCGGAACAGGACCGGCGGGGAAAGGAGACCCAGAAGGAGGCCTGCCGCCCCCAGGGAGGTCATGGCATCGGCCTGACGGAACAGAAGCTGTCCCAAAAGAAAAAGGCTGGTCATCGCCGCTGCCCGAAGCACCGAGGGGGAGAAGCCCGCCAGGCCGGCCATCCCCCAGACGCAGACAAGCCCCAGAGCCGCGACCCCTATCCGGGAGCCAAGGCCGCGGGACAGGGGCCGGAGCCAGCCTGTTGCCAGGGCCAGGTGAAGCCCTGACACCACCAGAAGGTGGCGCAGCCCCGCCTGGTTCAGCTCTGCCAGGCGGTTCCGGGAAAGGTAGCCGCTGCGGGAAACGATCATCGCCAGCACCACGGCGGTGTCCTCCCCGGGGCGGCGCTCCCAGATCCTTTGGGAAAGGCTCCAGCGGAGGGCCGCCAGCTTTGCCAGGGGGTGAAAGCCCTCCGGGGCGGGGACAGGCTCCCACCCTTCCCCGGCCCGGCCTGTCAGGGAGACGCCTCCTGGGGCGTCCCCGTCCTCCCGGGCTCCCAGGACCAGCAGCTCCCCGGAAAACCACTGGCCGGGGGCAGCCGGTTCCTCCATCCCCGAAAGGGTCAGGCGCACCTGCCGCTCTTTGTCACCCCAGGGGACCCTGCCCAGGAGGGTGACGCGGCCGGGGTCATAGGGGCTGACCTCCTCCAGCCAGCCGGTAAAGGGAACGGTGGTGCCCGTCAGGCGGCTCCAGCTCTCCAGCCGTTCCTGATGGAACCAGAAGGCCCCCAGGGCCCCCAAGCAGGCCAACAGCGCCAAGGGGAAAAGCCGCCGCGCCTTTCCTCGGGGCAGGCAGGCAAGAAGAAGGAGGGCTGCTCCGGCTGCGGCGAAGCCGGTGTTCCTCCCCCAAAGCTGGAGGGCGGCCAGCTCCGCCAAAAAGAAAACAGAAAGGGCAAACAGCGGCCGCTTTGTCACGGCTCCCAGGAGGGCAGCGGGCCGTTTTCTGCCTCATATTCCGCAATATACCGCTCCAGGATATACTCCACCTGCTTGTTGGCGGAGCGCTTGTTCTGCTCCGCCAGGGCTTTGATCTTATGCAGAAGCTCCTCGGGGATACGCACCGAAAAGGGCGCGTAATAATTACCAGCCATTGGGTATTCCTCCTAACCAAACCGCCTTTTCAATGGGCAAATCAATTGAATAAGAGTAGTATACCCGCATAAATGATGTTGTTTAGAATACAGAATAAATGAAAATAATTTTATTTGATTGATTCTAATGCTGTCTGCTTATCATAGTCATCCAGGAAGCTGTGCTCCCCCTGGGCGGCGCTTCGCCAGCCGATGACGGTATCCAGGTTGACGCTGTGGACGCTGCGGAAGATATTCACATCCACCTGGGGGTTATCCTGGCGCAGGCGGGCGATAAGCTCCTTCACCTCCTGGCGCTTGGACTCCCCGGGCTCCTCCTCCCGGCCCAGGGCCTCGGTAAAGCGGCAGGCGCACTGCAAAAAGGAGAGGCCGTTATAATTCCGCCAGGCAATAATATCCCGCTCCCGCACCAGGTAGAGGGGGCGTATCAGCTCCATGCCGGGGAAATTGGTACTATGGAGCTTTGGCATCATGGTACGGTACTCGGCGCCATAAAGGGTGCTCATCAAAATCGTTTCCACCACATCGTCAAAGTGGTGGCCCAGGGCAATTTTATTACAGCCCAGCATTTGGGCATGGCTGTAGAGGTAGCCGCGGCGCATACGGGCGCAGAGGTAGCAGGGGGATTTGGGGATATCTGCCACCACCTCAAAGATAGGGCTTTCAAAGATCTGGATGGGGATCTCCATAAGGGAAGCATTTTGCAGGATCTTTTCCCGGTTTGCGGGGCGGTAGCCGGGGTCCATAACCAAGAACTCCAGATGGAAGGGGATCTCGCTATACCGGTGGAGCTGTTGGAAGCATTTTGCCAGGAGCATGGAATCTTTTCCGCCGGAGATACAGACGGCGACGCGGTCATTGGGCTGGAGGAGGGCATAGTCCTTTATGGCGCCGATGAAGCGGTTCCAAATCGATTTACGGTACTTGGTGATCAGGCTGCGTTCGATTTGCTGGCAGGGGGAGAGGGGTTGGCGGGTAGGCATAGGGGGGGACCTCCTTCTGTGATAGCAGGGTCATTATAGCATAACGGGCGGGCCCAAACAAGACTGGCAAAGCCATGGCCCATGCCGGCGCAGCACCATACCCGAAGCCCAACGCCCAGTACCGGGTAGCCTTTCTGTCACCGGACATCAGTCCGGTCCGGGTCCAGGGCGGACAGCGCCT
>JAAWEO010000150.1 GCA_022794295.1 Angelakisella sp.
CCCTAACCCTCCGGGGGGGATTTTGGTGCCTCCGGCGGAGCCGCTTCGCGGCAAATGCCGCATGGCGGCTGGGGTGTGCTGGCATCTTGGTTTTGTGCTCCCGCTTACCAGCGTCCGGGCTTTTACGGCCGGAGACTCGTTGGCCGGCTAAGGTGATTTTCGCTGGGGCAAAAATCAGAGCCGCTTCGCGGCAAGTGCCGCCGGGCGGCTGGGGTTGGGGGGCTTTGGTTGGAGGCATCTTGTCTCGTATTATACGATACGGATAACCGGTGTCGTATTTTACAAAATCTTGTGGCCGGGGTAAAAAACACGGTCCAAATAGAGGCCTTGGGGGGGGAGGGTCGGGCCTGCTTGGCTTCGGTCTTTGGCTTCCAGGAGCTTGGGGATGTCCTCCGGGGCGATGTGTCCTGCGCAAGCCTCCAGGATGGTGCCGGTGAGGATGCGGACCATGTTGTACAGGAATCCGTCCCCGGTTACCGACAGGGTCACCAGATCCCCCTCCCGGCGGACCGAACAGCTGTAAAGGGTCCGCACTTTATCCTCCACCTTGCCCCCTGCGGCACAGAGGGAGGTGAAGTCCCGGCGGCCCAGAAACTGCCTGGCGGCGGCATTGGCCAGATCCTCCCTGATCTGATAACGATACTGATAGGCCAGATCCTCCAAAAACGGGTTTTTTACCGGGCTGTTCCAGATCCGGTAGAGGTACCGCTTGGCGGTGCAGTCGTACCGGGGGTGGAAGCCTGCCGGGGCGTCGGCGCAGTCCAGGACGGCGATGTCCCGGGGGAGGCAGTTGTTCAGGGCCTTCTGGAGCGCCTGGCAGGGGATGGCGGGCGGATTCTCCTCCGGGCAGCGGAGGGAGAGGACAAAGCCCAGAGCATGGACCCCGGCATCGGTGCGGGAGCAGCCCTTTACCTCGTACCGACGCCCCAGCACCCGCTCCACACCATCCTGAAAGACGGTGCAGACGCTGAGGGCGTTCTGCTGCACCTGCCAGCCGTGGTAGGCGGTCCCCCGGTAGGAGAGGACCATCCGGATATTCCTCATGGCATCAGAATGTTCAGGGCAATCACCCCTGCAATACAGGCCACCATAACCGCCGAAGCCGCAAAATCCACGGGAACCAAGCGGAGCTGCTTCATCCGGGTGCGGCCCTCCCCGCCCCGGTAGCACCGGCATTCCATCGCCAGGGCCAGCTCGTCCGCCCGGCGGAAGGAGGAGACAAAGAGGGGGATTAGAATGGGGATGAGGGCCCTGGCTCGCTGCATCAGCCCGCCGGTCTCCAAATCGGCCCCCCGGGCCTTCTGGGCGGAGATGATCTTGTCGGTCTCCTCGATCAGGGTGGGGATGAACCGCAGGGCTATGGTCATCATCATCGCCAGCTCGTGGACCGGGAAGCGGAACCGCTTCAGGGGGCCCATCAGCCGCTCGATGCCATCGGTAAGGGCGATGGGGGATGTGGTGTAGGTGAGAAGGGAGGTCCCGGCAATGAGGCAGATGATCCGCACCGCCATAAAGACCGCGGTGTGGACCCCCTCCCGGGTGACCTTGAGGATCCAGACCTGGAACAGGGGCTCCCCATCTACAAACAGCATGTTGAGAACGGCGGTGAAGATGATAATGGGCACCACCGGCTTCAGGCTTTTGATGATCATGGAAAGGGGGATGCTGCTGATCAGATAGGCCAAAAAGCCGAGGGCCACCCCCAGCCCCAGGGCCCAGGCGTTCTGGGCCGTGAACAGCATGATAATGTACCCCAGGGTCAGCAGGATCTTCACCCGGGGATCCAGACGGTGGACCGGGGACCTTCCAGGGAAGTACTGGCCGATGGTAATATCCTTGATCATTTCTCCTGTCCCCCCTTCCCCAGCTTTTTCAGGAGCTCGTCCCGGGCCGCCTGGACGGTGTAGACCCGGGGGTCAATATCCAGCCCCTTTTCTGCCAGGCTCAGAAACACCCGGGAGACCTGGGGGATGGTAAGGCCCATCTCCCCCAGCTCCCCGGCCCGGCCAAAGACCGCCTCCACCCGGTCATAGCAGAACAGCCGGGACTGGTTCATCACCAGGGCCATGGTGGCGTTTTTGGCAATGTCCTCCATGCTGTGGCTCACCAGCAGGATGGTGTTCTTTTTTTCCTCGTGATATTCCCGGATCTCCCCCAGGATCTTGTCCCGGCCCTTGGGATCCAGGCCAGCGGTGGGCTCGTCCAAAATCAGGACCTTGGGGTCCATCGCCAGCACCCCGGCAATAGCCACCCGGCGCTTCTGGCCGCCGGAAAGCTCGAAGGGGCTCTTTTGGAGCTTGCTGTCAGAAAGTCCCACAAAGCGGGCCGCCTGACGCACCCGGGTGTCCACCTCGTCGGGGGAAAGCCCCATGTTGGTGGGGCCAAAGGCGATGTCGCTGTATACCGTCTCCCCAAAGAGCTGGTACTCCGGGTACTGAAAAACCAGCCCCACCTGAAAGCGAAAGGCCCGGAGCTTGGATTTGTCGGCCCACAGGTCCTCCTCCCCAATATAGACCTTGCCGGAGGTAGGGGTCAAAAGACCGTTAAGATGCTGGATCAGGGTGGACTTTCCGCTGCCGGTGTGTCCGATGACACCTACATACTCCCCTTCCTGGATGGCGATGGAAACGTCGTCCACCGCCACCTTCTCAAAAGGGGTGTTTGCCGAATAGGTGTGGGTAAGGTGCTCGGTTCTGATTGCTGTCATAGACTGTGAACCTCCAATAAGCTCGAACGTGGTCGGCCGCCCTTTACCGGCTGGCCGCCAAACAAATTTTAAAGCGCCAGGTTGCTTTCCCGGCCGGGGGCCTGCTGCCCCTCGCCGTTATCCATTGCCCTGCCGGTATTCCTCCCAGGCTTTTTTCGCCTTCCCGGTAAAGCTGAGGACCAGCACCAGGCCGTACAGGAGCAGGCAGACCGGGTACAGCAGAAAGGCCATATCGGTGACAGCCACCACCATCAGCCCCAGCACCACCCCGGCGCCTCCTACGGCCAGCCCCAGGGAGCCTCCCCAGCGCATCCCCACCAGGGCGCCCAGGGTCAGGGAGATAGCCACTGTCTGCTGAATGGGCATCAGGATCCCCCAGGCGGTAAGCCAGCCCTCCCCGGCAAAGCTGCCCCCCAGATACACCACCAGCATGGCGGTACCGCCCAGGGTCGCCAAAATAGGGGCGGACCAGAGCCACAGCCGGGCAAACCGGTACAGGGTGTAGACACACAGGGCAGGGAGGGCCAGGAAGTAGACCAGCAGAAAGGGGATCCCCATTATTCCGCCCTCCCCTTCAGAAGGCGGGCCAGCTCCCCGGCGCAGTCCTCCTCGGTGATAATGTCCTCCCGGACCTCCAGGCCCGCCTTTCGCAGTTCGTGCATCAGCTCGGTGACCTGGGGGACATCCAGGCCCACCTCCTTCAGGCGGTCCACCTGGCGGAACACCTCCCGGGGGGTGCCCTCCATCAGGAGCTTTCCCCCGTCCACCACCACTACCCGGTCGCATTGGGCGGCCTCGTCCATGTAGTGGGTGATAAGGGCGATGGTGATGCCATGGTCCCGGTTCAGCTCCCGGAGGGTCTTCATCACCTCGGCCCGGCCCCTGGGATCCAGCATGGCGGTGGGCTCGTCCAGGACGATGCACTTGGGCCGCATGGCGATGATGCCGGCAATAGCCACCCGCTGCTTCTGTCCCCCGGAGAGCTGGTGGGGGGCGTGCTCCCGGAACTCGTACATCCCCACCGACCGGAGGGCATCGTCCACCCGCCGGCGGATCTCCTCCGGGGGGACCCCCATATTCTCCAGGGCAAAGGCAACATCCTCCTCCACAATGGTGGCGACGATCTGGTTATCCGGGTTTTGGAATACCATCCCCACCGTTTGGCGGATGTCATAAAGCCTGTCCTCGTCGGTGGTCTCCATCCCGTCCACCAGCACCCGTCCCTCCCGGGGCAGGAGGATGGCGTTAAAATGCTTTGCCAGGGTGGATTTGCCGCTGCCGTTGTGTCCCAGCACCGCCAAAAACTCCCCCCGGCCCACGGTCAGACTGACATCATCCAGCACCAGCTGGCTTTCCGGCTCCTCCTCGTAGGAGAAGGAAACCCGGGTGGCTTCCATGATCGGTTCCATCTTCATCCTTGCATTTCCTCCCTAGTCGTCCATCCATTGCCCGCTGCGCGAGGGGATGGTAATGGTAAACTCCAGCTTTCCCCCGTCCCCGATCAGCCGCAGGCGGGTCTCCCCGGCCCCGGCGGTAAAGGTGTAGGGGGAGGTCTCCCCCGATAGCCGGGTCACGGTGTCATCGGGCCAGACCAGCACCAGGTCCCCCTGGCCCTCCTTCACCTCAATCTGATACACAATGGTGATCTCCTCCCCGCCGCCCCCGGTGTAGATCC
This sequence comes from Angelakisella sp., assembly GCA_022794295.1. GTDB lineage: Bacteria > Bacillota > Clostridia > Oscillospirales > Ruminococcaceae > Angelakisella. The sequence continues at coordinate 4,383 of JAAWEO010000150.1, forward strand.
GCCACAGGGTGGCCGCCCCGGTAAAGCTGCCGTGGCTTACTGTCAGGGTGCGGGCACGGCGGTCTTTCCGCCGCACCGTGTTCCGGGATACTGCGCTGCCGCACTCCGCCGCCCAGGCATCGCTGTAGAAGTCCACAGGCTGGGCCGGAGCAAGCTCCAGCGAGAGCACCACCCAGGCCGCCAGCAGAAGCACCAGGGAAAGCACCGCAAAGATAGCAGCGCCGGCCCTCCTGCCCCGGTGTTTTTGGGGAACCGGCAGCTCCGGCCCGGCGGCCTCCGGCTGCGGAGAAGCCAGCCTGGCCGGGCACAAAAGGCACAGCACCCCGGCAGCCAGCCAAAAAATGGCAAGGGCTGCTAACAAAACGGGTTTCCAGAGCATCATCGCGCCTCCCTGTTCATTCCCTGACCCAATCCGACCACCGCCCGGCCCCCCCGTCCAGGGGACGGACCGTAACGGTAAGCTCCAGCTTCCCCTCGTCCCCAAGCAGGCGCAGGCTGGTCTCCCCCGCCTGGGGAAAAAAGCAGTAGGGGGATCTCTCTCCCGACAGGCGGGTCACCGTGCCATCGGGATGGACCAGTACCAGCTCCCCCCGGCCCTCCTCCACCTCCATCCGGCGGCTGATCCGGACCTCTCTGCCACCGTACTGATTGGAAGTGTACCACAATGTCCCCGCTCCTGTAAAGCTTTCGCAGCAAAAGGTAAGGGTATCCTGCTTTCTTTCCTTCCACACCTGCCGGGCGATGTAGTCCTCGCAGCCCGCCGCCCGGCGGCACTTACCGCGAAGCGGCCTTAGCCCGAAGGGCTCCGCCGGAGGCACCAAAGCCGCTCCACCCCCCGGCCCGCAGGCCATTGCCCAAAGGGCTCCGCTTTTTCCGCAGAAAAAAGCACCTTATCCGGCCAACGAGTCTCCGGCCCCAAAAGCCCGGGACGCTGGCAGGCGGAAAGAAACATCCAGGGCGCCACCTAGCCCAGCCGCCTGGCGCCATTTGCCGCGAAGCGGCTCTAGCCCGAAGGGCTCCGCCGGAGGCACCAAAATCCCCCCCGGAGGGTTAGGGGGCCCACGGGG
>JAAWEO010000151.1 GCA_022794295.1 Angelakisella sp.
TTCTTTTTGAAAGAAAAAAAGAAAGTAAGAGCCTGCTCGCCCTGCACCCAGCTACCCTGCAAATACACCCCAGTGGGGTGTTTTGCAACCTCAGCCCCCTTCCGAAGCCCTCGCCCCTTGACCACCGCCGGACACCCCCCCGGTGTAGACCCGAAAGGCCGAGGGCAGAGCGTATTCCTCCCGCAGCTCCTCCGGCCGGACCCAGACCAGCCCGCTTTCCGGCTGCCCCGGCCCCGAAACCTCCACCCGCCACCCTGTCATCTGCCATTCCACATGGGTGAAAATGTGGCGGGCCTTGGGAAGGGCACCCATTTTCGTCCCCAAAAGCTTCATCTCCACCAGAAGCGTGTCCAGCACCTTCCACTGGTCCAGCTGCCCCGGAAGGTTCACCGGCTCCCACATCCCGGCCAGAAGCCCGGTTTCCGGCCGGCGGCGCAGGGCCATCCGCCCGTCCTCCCGGAACAGAAGCAGAATCGTCCGTTCCTCCACCCGCCGGGCCTTTTTGGGGGCCTTTACCGGGATGCTCCCCGTCAGACCCCGGGCCCTGGCCTGGCAGAGCTCCCCCAGGGGACACTCCCCGCAGAGGGGCTCCCCGTTGGGGAGACAGACACAGGCCCCCAGCTCCATCAGGGACTGGTTGAAATCCCCCACCCGCTGGGGAAGGATGGCGGTGATGGCAGTCCCCAGCTCCTTCTTTACCCCTGGGGCGGCAATGTCCCAGGGCTTGGCTATCACCCGGGAGAGCACCCGGAGAACGTTCCCGTCAACCGCCGGGTGGGGAAGCCCGAAGGCGATGGAGGCAATGGCCCCCGCTGTGTACTCCCCCACCCCCGGCAGGCTTTTCAGCGCCTCGAAGGAGGCGGGAAGCTCCCCGCCGTACTCCGCCACCAGCAGCCTTGCCGCCCGCTGGAGGTTTCTGGCCCGGCTGTAGTATCCCAGCCCCTCCCACAGCTTCATCAGGGTTTCCTCGGGGCAGGCCGCCAGGGCGGGGACGTCCGGGAGGGCCTCCACAAAGCGGAGGAAGTAGGACTTTGCCGCCTCCACCCGGGTCTGCTGGAGCATGATCTCGCTGATCCACACCCGGTAGGGGGTGGGCTGGCTCCGCCAGGGGAGGACCCGGGCCTCCTTGTCGTACCAATCCAGGAGCAGGCCGGGGAGCTCCCGGGGAAGGACGGTCATAGCTCCACCTCAAAAAGGCGCCGGAAGTTCCGGTGCAGAATATCGTCCCGGACCTCCGCCGGGAGGCCCAGGGAAAGGAACCGCTCCAGCTCCTCCCGGTGGTCCCACATGGGGAAATCGGTGCCAAAGAGAAACCGGCGGTGACCCATCAGGCTGATAAGATGAAGGGCCCGCTCCTGGGGGAGCTTAAACAGGGCGCTGCTGGTATCGAACCACACATTGGGCAGGTCCCGGTAGAGCTCCACATCCTGCCAGTGGTTGTATCCCCCGAAATGGGCGGCGATGCAGGTGAGGCCCGGATACCGCCGCGCCACCTCCGCCATCCGCGCCGGTGCAGACCAGTCGTACCGCTCGTCCCCGGTGTGAAAGAGAATGGGCAGCCCCAGCTCCTGACAGCTTTGGTAGATGGGGAAGGCGGCCGGATCGTCAATAAAAAACTGCTGGAAATCGGGGTGGAGCTTCACCCCCCGCAGCCCCAGCTCCCGGATGCGCCGGGCCTCCCCGGGGATATCCTCGTACCCGGGGTGAAGGGTGCCGAAGCCCAGAAATTCCGGGTGGGCGGCGCAGCTTTCCCGGATGAAATCGTTGATCGCCGTTACCTGGCCCGGACGGGTGGCGGTGGAGCAGACCAGGTATTTCCTCACCCCAATGGCCCCCCCGCTCTCCAGAAGGGCCTCCGGAGAGCCGGGGTGGCACATGGGGATCTGGTAAAATTCCCCGATGGAGCCCACCGCCTTGGAGGCGATCTTTGGGGGGAAGATGTGGGCATGGGCATCGGTGATGGTCAGGGCTGTAAGATCAGTCATCAAAGGGCCTCCTTGCTGGTGTTTGCTTCTGATATTATAGCATAGGCGGAAGAAAATTTCCATGATCCTTCTGCGGCGAATAGCTACTCTCTTACCAGATACTGGTCCCGATCCGCCCCCACAGACACGTACCGGATGGCACAGCCCACCTGCTCCTCTAAATACTCCACGTAGGCCCGGGCCTCCTGGGGGAGCTCCTCCCACCGGCGGCAGCCGCTGATGTCACAGCCCCAGCCCGGCAGGGATTCCAGCACCGGCCTTGCCCGCTCCAGGCGGCCCCCGCTGGGAAACTCCCCGGTGGGGACGCCATCCACCGTGTACCGGGCACAGACGGGGATCTCTGAAAGGTAGGAGAGGGTATCCAGCTTGGTCAGGGCGAGCTCGTCCGCCCCCTGGACTCGCACCCCGTACCGGCTGGCAGGCACATCAAAGGGACCCACCCGCCGGGGCCGCCCGGTGGCCGCGCCGTATTCCCCGCCGGCCTCCCGGAGGGCCCCGGCAGCTGCCCCGAACAGCTCGCAGGGGAAGGGGCCCTCCCCCACACAGGAGGAGTAGGCCTTCATGACCCCCACTGTTTTGTCCAGCCTCCGCCCCGGGATCCCCGCCCCGATGGGGGCGTAGGCCGCCAGGGTGGTGGAGGACGAGGTGTAGGGGTAGATGCCATAGTCGATATCCCGCAGGGCCCCCAGCTGGGCCTCAAAGAGCACCTTTTTCCCTGCCGCCAGGGCTTCCTCCAGGTACAGCCCAGTGTCACAGATCAGCTCCCGGAGGGGATCCCCGTTTTCCCGGAGCCACCGGAGGGTCTCGCCGTAGTCCTCCGCCGGGGCATTGTACCCCTTTTCCAGCAGAAGGTTTTTCCAGTCCAGAAGCTGCCGGAGCTGCCGCTCCAGCCGTTCAGGCTCCAGAAGGTCCCCCATGCGCAGGGCCTTTTTCATATATTTGTCCCCGTAGATGGGGGCGATGCCCCGGCGGGTGGAGCCGAATTTGGCATCGGCCAGCCGCTCCTCCTCCAGGCAGTCCTGGCGGACATTGGCGGGCAGACAGATGGCCGCCAGGTGGCTGATCTTCAGGTTTTCCGGGCCGATCCTCACCCCCCGGGCCATCAGGCGCTCCATCTCCCCCCGCAGGTGGGCGATGTCCACCACCATCCCCGGCCCCAGAAGGTTTACCACCCCGGGCCGGAGGATCCCCGAGGGAAGAAGGTTCAGCACAAATTTTTCTCCGTTTACATAAATGGTGTGTCCGGCATTATTGCCCCCCTGGTATCGGGACACCACCTGGTACCCCTGGGAGAGAAGGTCCACCATCCGGCCCTTCCCCTCGTCCCCCCAGTTGATCCCTACAATCGCAGTCAGCATATTCGCAACATCCTCTCACTTATTTTGATGGTCCAGGGCCGCCTCCACAAAGGCCCGGAAGATGGGGTGGGCCCGGTTGGGGCGGGATTTAAACTCCGGGTGATACTGCACCCCCACAAAGAAGGGGTGGCCGGGCCGCTCGATGGCCTCCACCAGCCGCCCGTCCGGGGACTGGCCGCAAAGGACAAGGCCGCCCTCTGCCTCCAGGGACTGGCGGTACCGGTTGTTCACCTCGTACCGGTGACGGTGGCGTTCGGCAATCTCCGGCACCCCGTAGATGGTCCGCAGGCGGGTGCCCTCCCCCAGGCAGCAGGGGTAGGCCCCCAGGCGCATGGTGCCCCCCTTGGGCACCTCTCCCCGCTGGTCCGGCATCAGGTGGATCACCGGGTCCGGGCATTCCGGGGAAAACTCGGCGGAGTCGGCCTCGGCCAGGCCCAGCAGGTTCCGGGCGGTCTCGATCACCGCGATCTGCATCCCCAGGCAGATGCCGAAGAAGGGAAGTCCGGTCTCCCGGGCGTACCGGGCGGCGGCGATCATCCCGGCGATCCCCCGGCTGCCGAAACCCCCGGGGACAATGACCCCGTGACAGCCGGCCAGGGCCTCTCCAACAGTTTCCCCGGTCAGGGCCTCGGAATCCACCCAGCGGAGCTTTACCTCCGCCTCCTTTTCATAGCCGCCGTGGCGAAGGGCCTCGGCCACCGACAGGTAGGCGTCGTGAAGCTCCACATATTTCCCCACCAGGGCGATCTCCACCTTCCGGCGGGGGCAGGCGATACGCCGGCAGAGGGCCTCCCACTCCGCCAGGTCCGGTTCCCGGTCCGGGAGGCCCAGGGTCTCACAAACGATGCGGTCCAGTCCGGCCTGGTGGAGCATCAGGGGCACATGGTAAAGGCTTTCCAGGGTGCGGTTTTCGATGACGCACTCCGGGCGGACATCGCAAAAGAGGGCCAGCTTTTCCAGAATGCCGGGCTCCAGCGGCCTGTCGCACCGGGCGATGATCACATCGGGGATGATGCCCAGGCTGCGCAGCTCCCGGACCGAATGCTGGGCGGGCTTGGTCTTATGCTCTCCGGAGCAGCCCAGGAAGGGCACCAGCACCACATGGAGAAAGAGGCAGTTCTGCCGCCCCACCTCCCGGGAAAGCTGGCGGACAGCCTCCAGGAAGGGCTGGCTTTCGATATCCCCAATGGTTCCACCGATCTCGGTAATGATAACATCGGGGGCGGTACGCTCTGCCAGGGCGGCCACAAACCCCTTGATCTCGCTGGTGACATGGGGGATGACCTGAACGGTACTGCCCAGGAAGGCTCCGCTGCGCTCCTTCTGGAGGACATCCCAATAGACCCGGCCGGAGGTCAGATTGGAATAGCGGTTCAGGTCCTCGTCAATAAACCGCTCATAATGCCCCAGGTCCAGGTCGGTTTCGCCGCCATCCTCGGTGACGAACACCTCGCCATGCTGGTAGGGGCTCATGGTACCGGGGTCCACATTAACATAGGGGTCCAGCTTCTGGGCGGCCACCCGGAGGCCCCGGGCTTTCAGGAGGCGCCCCAGGGAGGCGGCGCTGATTCCTTTTCCCAGGCCGGAGACCACACCACCGGTGACAAAGACATACTTTACTATTTTTTCCATAACACTGCCCCTTTCCGCAAGGCTGGAAGAAACAAAAAAGGTGTCTGCATCCAGGCACCCTGCGCTTTACGGCAGCGCGGCAGGGTACCAGGGAGCAGACGCCTTTATCGGACGCTTTATTATACGGCAGCTCCTCAAGAATGTCAAGCGTGCGGCCTGATGGCCGCATCCAGACCCTACCCGGCACTTCGCGGCGGCCTGATGGCCGCTGACAGACCCTACCCGGCGCTGCGCGCCTTGACGGTGTGCGGGGTGGATAGTGGGTGCCTGGAGTCTGAATGAGTACGGGGCGAGGCGATTCCCCTGCCTTTGACGAACTGGGGCGGGCGAGATTTCTGCCGGCGCAGCACCATGCCCAAAGCCCAACGCCCAGTGCCGGGTAGCCTTTCTGTC
>JAAWEO010000152.1 GCA_022794295.1 Angelakisella sp.
ACGGGCGACCAGGGCGCCGCCCTGACCCCGAGCCCTTCGGGCACGTGGGCTACGCCCAGCCCTTTGAAAAGGGCGGCCCTAAACTTTAGACCCTACGGGAGGGTGTGCGGGGCGAAAGGCTGTACCTGGAGTCTTGGATTGGTAGGAGTTACCCCATCCGGTCTGTCAGAGGTAGGGGAATCGTCTCGCCCTATACTCGTTAGGACTCCAGGCACTCACTAAGCCCCCGCACAGTGTTAAGCTGCGCAGCAGCGGGTAGGGTCTGTCAGCGGCCATCAGGCCGCCGGGTAGGGTCTGTCAGCGGCCACTGGGCCGCTCTACAAACCGCCAGGGCCACAGGGCGGCCTCCCCGGCGTAATCTACATTGATCCGGGGGGTGGCGGCGATTTTCTCCGGGGGAACCGGCTCCCCCTGGGTGAGCCAAAGCTCCTCCCCCCAAAGAGGCTCCCCATAAAGGTCCCGGGTAATTGCCAGCCCCTGGCAAAGCTTTCCCGGCCCGGAAAGCAGGGCCCGCTCCCGAAAGCACTCCGGGTCCATCCGGCGGTTCGCCGCCATTTGGGGCAGGCCCAGCAGGGGCTGGGCGGCGCGGACCAGCACCGCCTCTGGCTCCCCCTCTTGGCGGGTGACTACGTTAAAGCAGCAGTACATCCCGTAGATCAGGTAGATATAGGCCAGGCCCCCGGCCCTGTACATGATGTTGGTGCGGCCCTTTGGGGCTTTCCTCCGGTAGGAGTGGCAGGCCGGATCCTCGGGGCCGCAGTAAGCCTCCGTCTCGGTGATGCGGCAGGCCAAAAGCCCCTCCGGGGTGCGGCGGACCAGATACCGCCCCAGAAGGTCCCTGGCAGTCTCCACCGTGTCCCGGAGGTAAAACTCCCGGGGGAGCCGCTCCCAGGGATCCCTCACGAGACCAGCCCCTCAATGCCGTACCGGCGGTTCACCACCTTGGCCTTTTCGATGTTAGCCAGGTGCTCCTGGTAGGTGCGGCCGTAGTAGTGGGTGTACTCCACATCGGTGACAAAGAAGTAGTACTCCCCGTCCAGGGTGTTTTTCTCCGGATGGAGGGCGGCGTCGAAGGCGTCGGCCCCAGCGTTGGCAATGGCGCCCACAGGAAAGCCGCTGCGGTCATAGGTGTCGTAGGCGGTGAGAACCTCCTGGGTGGGGTTGTTATCATAGGCGGGACGGATGTAGTCATTGATATAATTATTGGTGGTGCAGGATTCCAGCCGGGGATATTGGGAGCCCGCCGCCAGGCGGTTGGTAAATACCGAGGAGACATTGTACATCTCCTCCACGCTGGCGGATTCCTTCTGGATGATGGAGGCAAAGATGGCAAGCTCCTCCAGGGAGTACCCGGCCTTTTCCATTGCGGCCCGGTTTTCCGAGGTACAGATCCGGTTCTCGAAGTTGCGAAGCATCCGCAGGATGACGGAATCCACATCTTCGTCGGCGTAAAACTCATAGGTATCCGGGAAAAGGAAGCCATCCAGGCGAACCAGCTTCAGGGGATCGCTGCCTACCTCGTCAAGAAAATCCAGGTCAAACTCGTGCTCGTTCAGGGCGGTGATAAACTCCTCCCGGGTGCAGAGCCCGGCCTTTTCCAAAACATCCCCCATTTGGAAGGCGTTGTAGCCCTCGGGGAAGGTGAGGGTCACTGTCTCCAGCTGCTGCTGCACCTCCTGGAGGTCGTCGATAATGCTGTCGTAGCCCTCCCCGGGGGAAAGGGTAAAGGTGCCGTACTGGTAGGTGCCATCGGCCTTGGCCACATATTTGGAGTAGAACCGGAATACCTGGGCATTGCCAATGGCTCCCGCTTCCTCCAGAATAGACGCGATCCCTGCCGTGCCGCTTCCCTGGGGGATCTCCACCTCTACCGATTCTTTCTGGATCCTGGAGCCGTTTACCTCCCCGGTGTACCAAAAATACCCTGCCCCGGCGGCGATGCCTGCCACCAGCACCAGGCAGAGAAGGATCAGCCCCACAGGGCTGCGTCTCCGGCGGCGTTTCCGCCTTCTCCGGGGGGGATGCGGAGTCTCCCCCTCGGGGGGCTCCTGGGATCTTTTGCGGTGTGCCTCATACTGGCCCATGGCAGTTCCTCCTTTAACGGGGAGTGTTTTTCTTCCCTGTTTGATAAAACGACAAAGGGAAGCTCCCGGATTCGACAATACTTTTATTTTATCCCAGCGGGAAGAAAAATGCAACTGCCAGAGAAAAGAAAGAGGGGCAAGAAAGAGGGAGAGCTGGAGCGCCGAAAATGCCCGGCGCACAAAAGCACGCCGGGCATTTTTCTCCTTGTGACCTCCCTCCCCTTGGCAAGGGTTGGGAACCTTGATTTTAAGGCTGCATACTAGGTCGTGCCCCAAAAGTCGCCGCCCCCGTCTTTTTCTACAGGGGAAGGGAGCTTGACGACGTCGAAAATGCTCAGAATCCACCAAGGATTCCTTGCGCTTTTCTCCTTGCAATCTCCCTCCCCCTGCGAAAAATCCGGCCACTTCGACTTTTGGGTCACGCCCTAGTGGGCAGTATTTACAAATACAATGCTGGAATCTCCCTTCCGCGCCTGTTCCAGCACAGCCTGGGCCAGTATTTGGAAGGACCCGTGAGAGGACGAAGCCCCCGAAATTGCATCAATGCTGCCTTCGCCTTGACCCGCCAGAAGCTGATTTGCGTAATAGCGGGTGTACTCATTGGGATAGGTGCCGTTGGCGTGGAGCATCGTCTGCATATACGCGTTGTCCCAGCTTTTAATAAAACCGCTGGCGTTCTCCGCGTTATACTCTACAGAGACGATGTTCCCGCCCTTTACCAGTATTGTAATATACTCCTTCCAGCCGTGGCTGAATTCAGACGCCTGGGCTGTATAATATCCATCCTGGAGCCCCAACTGACTGCCGCAGGAGGTCAACAGCACCACAAGCAGCAGGCTCAATACCATTGGGATCAATCGTTTCATCTTCCACGGCTCTCCTTCAGAATAAATTTTTGCACCTGGGACTGGAGGGATTCGGCCTCCTTTGCCAGCGAACCACTGGACTGCTCTGTTGCCCCTGCATTTTGCAGATTGCGGTCTGCAATGGCAGAAATGGCATCGATCCGTTCCTCCATAACGACCAGGGCAGCCGTTTGTCCCTGCACCGCTGTTGTCAGCTGGTTCGAAATCAGGCTGATCCGAGCGGAAACGTCGGAAATAGCGCGGAGGGAGTCTGCGGTATCCGCGGTCAGCGCAACACCGGTCTGGATGATCCCCTTGGTATTATTGACCATTTCGGTGGCGCTCTGGGCAGCCTCGGCACTTTTGGCGGCCAGCTGCTTCACCTCGTCGGCTACAACCGCAAAGCCCTTCCCGGCCGCGCCGGCACGGGCCGCCTCTACCGAGGCGTTAAGGGCCAGAAGATTGGTTTGGAAGGCAATATCCTCAATGGCCTTTGCGATTTTGGTGATCTGCTGTGCGTTGACGCTGATATCGTCCATTGCGGAGGACAAGGCGCCCATCTGCTCGTTGGCGCTTTCAATGCGCCGGGTGATCTCCTCCGTTTGGGCAAGGGTCTGGCTGCTGCTTTCTGTAACGTCGGCCAGCCGCTCCTTCACATGGGTCACCTCGTGGACCAGCTCTTCGGTGGACCGGTTCTGCTCCAAAGACGCCTGATGCAGCTGGGCGGACTGTCCGCTCAGCTGCTCTGCCATACCTGCAAGGCGGGCAGCGGCGGCCCGGAATCCGGAAAGGGTCTCGTTCATCGACTCGGTGATGGTATACAGGCTGCTGCGGATCAGCACAAAATCCCCCTTGTAATCCACCCGGGGCTCGGCACACAGATCGCCCTCTGCAACCTGTGTCAGGACCTGCTGGATGTCGGATATGTACCGGTTCACACTTTCCACTGTGGCATCCAGTGTCCGGGTCATCACCTCCAGCTCGTCACCGGTATAGACAGGGTGAATATCCGTGTGGAGGTCCCCGTTGGAGAGGGCGATCATCCGGTCGGTCACACTCTTTACCGGGCGGGAGATGGAACGGGACAGATGCAGGACCAGCAGAATGGATATTACCAAAACTGCCAGTGTTGCCAGGACCGAAACCACCATTGCACCGTTGATCAGGCTGTTGTAATCCGACCTTGGGATTTGAATGACCAGCGACCATTGGGTTCCGCGAATGGGAGAAAAGGCCACCAGCATCTGCTGCCCGTTAACAGGGATCTCGATCGCCCCAGTCTCACCCGTTGTCACCCGGTTCACTGCCTTTTCATTGCCATCGCTAAGCTGGACCAGTGTGCTTTTCCCCAACGCCAGGGATTGGTCCGGGTGCCCGGTCACAATACCCTCCCGGTTGACCATGTAGGCCATGCCGGTTTTTCCCAAATTGATGCTGCTGATAACATCGTTCAGGGTATCGTATTTATATACCCCCATCAGATAGAGGATCGTTTTGCCATTCTCCTTCACCGGCATCCCCATTGTGATCCCCAGCGTTTCCCGGTAGATGGTAGAGGAATAGGTGGTCAGGTTATCGGTTTCCTTTAACAGTCCAAGGAAATCGCTGTTCAGGGCCTCCGGCGCGCTGTTGATCCCCTGCACCAGCCGCCCGTCCAGATCGTACAGCGCGATCGTGTAAAGCTCGTAGACCTCCGCCGCTTCTTCCAGGATCTCCCCGCGATTTTTCCTTGTTGCGGCAGCCGCCCCGGCTCCATCCAGCTCCACAGCAGCGGCAGCGCTGTTCATCCGGGGATCGCCGGCAATGGTCATCATGCGGTCTGCCAGCATATGAATATTGGCTTCCACCGTCTTTGCCGACTGCCGGGCCATTGGCTGGAGGCTGTCCAGCAAAATACTTTTTGCAAGTGATTGCATTGCAAAAGCCATAATGGCGCAGCACACGACCACCAATAACAGGATGTTAAGAGTGGTGCTTCTCAGTATCCTTCTGTTCAGACTCTGTTTCATTTCCCCGCTGACTGGGGAACCCGCTCGCTTTCCCATTCTGTTCCTGCTGCTCCTTTTCTCAGACAGTGCCCTCATAAAAGTCAGCAGGTACCTTTTGACCAATTTCATCTGCAAAACTTACAAGGACACTACCCAATAATTTTTGTCGAGACAAAACAAAAGCCACATAATCCACCCGTCAGCATTGATATGCCAAGCGAAACCGGTGGATGATAGGTTTGCCAATTAGTATACCACAATTTGCTTGTTAAGAAAAGAGCTTTTTCTGTTTCAAGACACACAAAAATTCCCCACCATTCCCACTCCCGTCCCACAGACCTTAGCCGCGAAGCGGCCCCGCCGAAGGCACCAAAGCCGTTCCCCCATCCCCTCGCCGCCCGGCGGCGCTTGCCGCGAAGCGGCTCCGCTTTTTTCCGCA
>JAAWEO010000153.1 GCA_022794295.1 Angelakisella sp.
AACATCCCCATCAGCTCCTCAAAGGTGAGGACAAAGTCCACGTCGCTGCGGATGGTGCGGCGGCTGGCCTCCAGCTTTTTCGAGGCGCAGGGGCCGATAAAGGCGATCTTGCAGCCCTTGTGCTCCTTCTTCTGGAGCCGGGCGGTGAGGACCATGGGGGTCATAGCCATAGAGATGTAGGGGGCCAGGGTGGGGAACAGCTTCTTTGCCATTACCGACCAGGAGGGGCAGCAGGAGGTGGCCATAAAGGGCTGCTCCGCCGGCACCGCCCGGAGGAAGTCCTTGGCCTCCTCGATGGTGCAGAGGTCGGCGCCGATGGCTACCTCCACCACCCGGTCAAAGCCCAGCTGCTTCATGGCAGCCTCGAACTTTTCCGGGGGAAGGTCCGGTCCGAACTGGCCGATAAAGGCAGGGGCCACAATGGCGATGACCCGGTCCCCCTTCTTGATGGACTGGATCAGCTGGAAGATCTGGCCCTTGTCGGAGATGGCCCCAAAGGGGCAGTTCACCAGGCACATCCCGCAGGAGACGCACTTGTCCTGGTTGATGGTGGCCTTGCCCTGGCTGTCGGTGCTGATGGCGTCCATGCCGCAGGCGGCGGCGCAGGGGCGCTCCATTTTGATGATGGCGCTGTAGGGACAGGCCTCGGCGCATTTGCCGCAGCGGATGCACTTGCCGGTGTCGATAAGGGAGCGGCCGTTTTTACGGACGATAATGGCGTCCTTGGGGCAGGCCTCGCTGCAGGGATGGGCAAGGCACCCCTGGCAGCAGTCGGTGACCCGGTACTGCTTTTCCGGGCAGCCGTGGCAGGCGAATTTGATGATATTCACCAGGGGAGGGTCGTAGTACTTTTCGGCCACGGCGCTTTCGTTTACCCCCATGGAAAGGGGGGCGTGCTCGTCCATGGGGCGCAGGGGCAGGCCCATAGCCAAACGGAGGCGCTCCCCCACAATGGCCCGCTCCAGGAAAATGGATTCCCGGTACTGGGCAACCTCGCCGGGAACGATCTTGTAGGGCAGCTCCTCGATCCGGGAATAGTCCCCCCCCTCGTATCCCAGCCGTGCCACCTCGGTGAAGATCTGCCGCCGGATGTTCTGCACCGATGTATGAATTCCTCTCATAGTGAAAACTCCTTTCAGAAGGACAAATTAACCTTCAAAAACATCCCCCGATTTTAGGGTCACGCCCTACGCTTCCTCCACCACGAATTTGTACCCCATCCCCCAAACGGTCCGCAGGTACCGGGGGTTTTTGGGGTCTTCCTCCAGCTTGTTCCGCAGGTGGCTGATGTATACCATCACCGCGTTGGGGTCCACCAGCACCTCCCCCCACACATGCTGGTAAAGCTGTTCCTTGGTAAAGACCTGCCCCACATGATCCAGAAAGAGCTTGATCATCACGCTTTCCTTGGCGCTGAGAGCTACCTCTCTGCCATTTTTTTCCAGCCGCATGGTGTCACTGTGGTAAACAAAGGGCCCCGCCTGGACCGGCTGCCCGCCCCCCTGGGAGGTTTTGCTCCGCCGGAGCAGCGCCTTTACCTTGGCCCCCAGAAGGACCGGGTTAAAGGGCTTGGTGATGTAGTCGTCCGCCCCGATATCCAGGCCGTAAAGGGTGTCGTAGTCCTCGTTCCGGGCGCTGAGGATCATAATGGGGGTGTCATTTTTCTGCCGGCGAAGCTCCTGGACCACCTCGAAGCCATCCATTTCCCCCATCATCACATCCAGGATGATCAAGTCCACCCGGCGCTGCCCCAGAAGCTCCAGGGCTTTCTCCCCGCTGGCGGCGGTGACAGCCTCCAGTCCTCCCATGGTGATGACCTTCTCCAACACCTTCCGCACACTGGGGTCGTCATCCACGATCAGGACACATTCTTCTGCCATGCTGGGACCTCCCTCCCCAAACGGTCTCTTGAAGATATTTTAACACACCCGCGGGGATTTGTACAGAGGAACCCAAAAGGAGCAGCGCCCTTTTTCCGGCACTGCTCCTGTCTGGCACACGATCAGAATTTGATCTCCTCCTCGTCGTCCTCCTCCGGGGGGACCTCCCGCGCCCCGGGGAAGCGAAAGAGCCTTTGCTTTGCCCGGGGCAGCTCCTCCGGGGCGTTTTTCCGCAGATAGGTCTCCGCCGCCTTCTGGAGCACCGGCAGGGCCTTCCTCTGGGCCGAAACAAGCTGGAGCTGGCGCACCATCAGCAGGGCCCCCAGGGCGGACATAACGGCGGTGCACACAGTCAGCACCGTTCCCAGCACTGCCAAAAGCCTCAGGGTCCGCCGGTTTACCAGCCGGCCTGCCTGGCGGATGATGTGGTAGTTTTTCATTCTGTTTCCTCCTTTACCGCAGGGTGGTGGGCTGCTTGCCTTCTTCATCCATATGGGTCACCAGGTAGGAAAGGGTCATGATGCTGTCACCCAAATGGACGTTGACGGTGGCGATGTTGTCGTAGTGATAGGCAAAATCGTAGGAGGAAAAGTTCCAGAAGCCCACAATCCCGGCATTTACCAAACGGTCGGCCAGCTGGGCGGCCGCGCTCTTGGGGACACAGACGATGGCGGCCCTGGGGTGGTGCTTTTGGCAGAAATCCTCCAGCTCGTCAATGTGCCGGATGGTGATATCGCTTTTTCGCAGGGTGGTACCCACCAGCTTTTCGTCAATATCAAAAGCCCCCACCAGGTGAAACCCCCGCTTTTTGGAGTAAAGCTGGGGAGCTACCGCCTTTCCCAGGTTTCCCGCCCCCACCAGAATGGCCGGGATCTCGTTGCCCAGTCCCAGAATATCCCCGATCTCCTTGTGAAGGACCTCCACCTGGTAGCCGTACCCCTGCTGGCCAAAGCCGCCGAAGCAGTTCAGGTCCTGGCGGATCTGGGAGGCGGTGATCTTCATGAGGTTGGAAAGCTCCCGGGAGGAGATACGGGTGACCCCCTTTTCCAGCAGCTCCCCCAGAAAACGGTAGTACCGGGGCAGCCGCCGGATGACGGAGGTGGAGATCGGCCGGTCGTACTTCAAGAAAAATCCCTTCCTTCCTCATAATAAAACAGCGGCAGGGGACACTGCCCCCTGTCTGTAATGCTCTCATAAGGACCTGCTTGGCAGCTTGCTGCCCGCCGACTGGCGGGGGAAAAGGTGCAAGGCAGGCCCTAATATAAAATATTGTATCCCTTTCGGCGGGATTTGTCAAATAATTCACCCGGTCAAAGGTATGATAAAATTGAAAACTTTCGGTTAAATTTCCCCGTAAGCCATTCCATCTTTTCGTGATTTCGTTTATACTGTACATAGTGAGGGAAAGTATCACGACTTTTGAAACAGAGGAGAGAAAGCATCATGCGCAAAACCGCAAGGACCGCGGAGGGCCCCCCTCCCGTGACCCTGGTGCTGGTCACCGACCAGTTCCACTGCCAGCGCCTTATTACTGCCGGGCGGCAGCTGGCGGACCAGACCGGGACTGCCCTGGAGGTGGTAAACGTTGCGGACCCCGGCCGGGCCCGCAATCCCCAGGCCATCGAGTTCCTATTCCAGACCAGCCGGGACCACGACGCCGCCATGACCATCCACTACAGCGCCAAGCCGGAGCATTTCCTGGGGGAGCTTATTCTGGAGCGGAGCCCCGCCGCTGTGGTCACCGGTCTGCCCGGGGAGGGGAGCAGCCTGCTGCGGAAGCTGTGGCTGCGGTTTGACAAAACAGCCTTTTACCTGGTGGATCAGGAGGGCGCCCTGCGGCCGGTAAGCGTTCTGGACAGGGCCGAGGCCGGGCGGGATATCGGCCAGGGGATCCTCCCCTATGTCGGCCTTACTCCGGTTCGTCTGGGGGAATGATCTGCAAAGAGGAGCGAGATACAATGAACCGGGAAGTCTACACATACCCCTCCTCCAATGGGAAATGGAGGGTTTCTGCCCTGATCTTCACCCCCGACGAGGGGACAGTGGTCCGGGGCGTCGTTCAGCTGAGCCACGGAATGTGCGAATATGTGGGACGCTACCAGCAGCTGGCCCGGGCCCTTTGCGATGCGGGCCTGGTCTTTTGCGGGAACGACCACCTGGGCCACGGGGCCACCGCCCTTCTCAACCGGGAAAAGCTGGGGTACTTTGGTCCCCGGGGGTCCCGGAAATTCCTGGTGGAGGACCTGGAGCTTCTCCGCCGGGAGATGGCGGGGCGGTACCCCGGGGTGCCCATCTTCCTGCTGGGCCACAGCATGGGCTCTTTCATAGCCAGGCTCCATGCCCGGCAGTTCGGCGGGGGCCTCAGCGGGCTGATCCTCAGCGGCACTGCCGGGAAGAACCCTGCCGCCCCGGTGGGGCAGGCCCTGGCCCGCGGGGTGGAGCTGGTTAAGGGGCCCAGGTACATTTCTGACAGGGTGTACCAGCTGGCCAACGGCAGCTTTTCCCGGGCCATCCCCGGGGCAAAGACCCCGGTGGACTGGCTCAGCAAGGCCCCGGAGGTATGTGCCGCCTACCTGGCGGACCCTCAGTGCGCATTTAAGTTCACCGTTTCTGCCTACTACGAGCTTTTCTCCATGCTGGAGGAATGCAACAGCCTCCAGTGGTACGCCGCCATGCCCAAAGGTCTTCCGGTTTACCTCCTTGCTGGGGATCAGGACCCGGTAGGGGCCATGGGCGCAGGACCCCGGGAGGTTTGTGCCGGTTTGCTGAAAGCGGGATGCCGGGATGTGGAGCTGCGCCTTTGGCCCGGCGGCCGCCACGAGATGTTTAACGAGCTGGAGCAGGAGCAGGTGCGGGAGGAGCTGCTGGTCTGGCTGGAAAAGATGCTGGCCCGGCGTCTGCTGGACCCCATGCCGGAGGACTGACCCCGCCATCCCTTCTGTGCAGTCCGGAAAAATTTTTCTGCAAAATGTAATTTGGGACTTGCAAATGGGCGCCGGGTGTAGTATAATGGTCAAGCACCCAAAAGGAAGCGTAGCTCAGCTGGTCAGAGTGCCTGCTTCACACGCAGGAGGTCCACGGTTCGAGCCCGTGCGTTTCCACCAAAAAACCCTTGGATTTGCTTAAATCCAGGGGTTTTTATTTGTGTTTATTAGCAGCCTGCTGGCTACCGATCTCTTTTGTTTCACATTCCCCACAAGCTGAAGGCTGCTCCCGTGTTTCAATCCTTACGCCCATATGGGGGCTCTAAAGTCTTGATTTGACGGCGGCGGTTTTTAGGGCCGCCTGGGGGCGGCCTTTAGAGGGTCGAATGGACCGGCCTTATGGGCCGGTCCATTCGAGGGGGGGGCTGTTGTTGCAAAACACCCCACTGGGGTGTATTTGCAGGTTGGTTGGGTGCAGGGCGAGCAGGCTTCTCCTTTCTTTTTTTCTTTCAAAAAGAAAGGAGCA
>JAAWEO010000154.1 GCA_022794295.1 Angelakisella sp.
AGGGCGGACAGCGCCTGGTCGACCGCCGCCTGCGCCCGCAGGCGCGTTTCGGAGCGCAACCGAGCGTAGCGAGGCTCTTAGCGCGGAGATCGGGCGAAATACTCCGGCTAGAGGCAGCATCCTTCGATTAAGGCCGCGGCTAAAACCATGGCGCTATGAAGGGCACGAACCGCTTCCCCTGTATCTTTGTATTCTCGAAGTGACAAGCCGCGGCCGGAACGAGATTGACCGTCACCCAGTCGCGGGGAGCGCCGGGCGCTGGCGGGTTTTGCTGCCTACCCTTCAAGACAGGCCCGCAGGGCCGCTTCTTGAACGTGTCTGCCTCTCGGTTCTAGGTGTAGTGTTTTGGTATGTGATAATGTCGTTTCTTTTGACTGCCACGCGCCAGTCCGCCTCTTCGCATTCCTGTCTCGTTCTAAAGGCCATTTGTCTCGTTTCGCCTCCCCGGCGAGGGGTTAGGCGCGTGGACCTTCTGCGGAAGGTCCAGGCCCCTTCGGGGCGGCGCGCCTCACGGGGGGACTAATCCCCCCGTGGGCCCCCTAACCCTCCGGGGGGGATTTTGGTGCCTCCGGCGGAGCCCTTCGGACTAGAGCCGCTTCGCGGCAAATGCCGCATGGCGGCTGGGTTGTGCTGGCATCTTGGATTTGTGCTGCCGCCTGCCAGCGTCCGGGCTTTTGCGGCCGGAGGCTCGTTGGCCGGATAAGGTGCTTTTTTCTGCGGAAAAAAGCGGAGCCCTGCGGGCTAAGGCCGCTTCGCGGAAAATGGCCTGCGGGCCAGGGGTTTGGACGGCTTTGGTGGCTCCGGCAGGAGCCGCTTCGCGGCGAATGGTTTATGGGGAAAGTTTTAGGCTGACTGCTTTGCGGCAGCCAGCCTTTTCTATGGGGGTGGGTCATGTTGTTTTTTGCGGGTATTTGTTTTGGTCCCGCCACTGGCGGGGGGAGAGGCCGTAGCGTTTTTTGAAGGCGCGGGAAAAATGGAGCTGGTTGGGGTAGCCGCAGGAGGCGGAGATGCCGCCAATGGTGGCGCTGGAGATCTTCATCAGCTCGGTGGCCCGGGAAAGGCGCAGGCGGATCAGAAACTCCTGGGGCGGGCAGCCCATACTCTCCCGAAAGATCTTGCTGAAGTAGCTCCGGCCCAGCTTGCAGGCACCGGCGATTTCCTCCACGGTGAGATTTTCCCGCTGGTAGTTCTGCTCCATGTAAACCACCGCCTCCTGAATATAGAAATCCCGGAGGTTGGAGGCCTGGGCGGCGTGGCGGGTGGCGGAGGACTGGACCAGCTGGTCCAGGAAAAGGCAGAGGTGGCCGATCAGATGGAGAGGGGATGCCTCGGAGTGGCCGGTGATGTAAAGCATTTGATCCCGAAGGGCATCCCCCAGGCCGGAGTTTTCCGCCTGGAAAATCGGCTGGAGGGAGGAAAGCCCCGCCTGGTCCAGATATTCCCGGACCCGGAGACCGTCAAACTCCAGCCAGACGTACTTCCACGGGTCGGTGCCATGGGCGCTGTACAGGTTTACCTGTCCGGGACAGATCAGAAAGCCCTGCCCCGGTCCCAGGGTGTAGTGGCGGGTGGTTCCGTCCTCGCTACCGGCATTTAAAAAGCCCTGCCCCGAAATGACATAGTGAAAGAGATAATGGTTGCGCACCGAAGGCCCGAAGGAGTGAAGGGGTGCGCACTGCTCCCACCCATATTGGTACAGCTGAAGATCCAGAAAGTTCTTGTTGGGAAAGATGGAAAAGAAATAATCCCCCACACTGTGTCACCGGCCTTTCCTTATCTGCAAGAAATTGTCTGCCACAGGCGGACACTTTACACTTAAATTATAATCTATATTCCAGAAAAATCCAACCCCGAATTTAAAAAAAGGAAATAATTTTAAGCTTTTTTTAGAAAATCTTTTCGTCGCTCTTAACACAATTACCCCATCAGGTCTACCCAGGGCAAAGGATCTGGGCCAGACCACGGCTGAGGTTTGATGAAGAAAAAGGAGGCCTTTTCATGAAAATGGATGTTATCGCACTGGGAGAACTGCTGATCGATTTTACCGGAAGCGGCTCCAGCGGCCAGGGAAATCCCCTCTTTGAGGCAAACCCCGGCGGGGCCCCCTGCAATGTTCTGGCGATGCTGGCAAAGCTGGGGAGAAGGACCGCCTTTGTGGGCAAGGTGGGGGATGACCTTTTCGGGCGGATGCTCCGGGAGGCAATCCGGGATGAGGGGATCGACACCTCCGGCCTGGTGCTGGACCCCACCGCTCACACCACCCTGGCCTTTGTCCAAAACACCCCGGACGGGGACCGGGAGTTCAGCTTCTACCGGGACCCCGGCGCCGACGAGCTGCTGGCCCCCGGCGAGCTTCCCGCGCTCCTGGAGGAAACAAGGATCTTTCACTTTGGTTCCCTCTCCCTTACCCGGGAGCCGGTGCGCGCTGCCACCCGGGCCGCCGTGGAGCGGGCCAAAAGGGCCGGGGCAGTAATCAGCTTTGACCCCAACCTGCGGGCCTCCCTGTGGAGGACCCTGGATGCCGCCAAGGAGCAGATGCTTTGGGGATGCTCGGTCTGTCAGGTGCTGAAGGTGGCGGAGGAGGAGCTTTCCTTCCTCACTATGGAGGAGGACCTGGACAAGGGGGCCAGGGCCCTCCGGGAGCGGTTCCCCCAGATCGCCCTGCTGCTGGTGACCCGGGGAAAGGACGGAAGCGTGGCCTTCTGGAAGGACCTGCGGGTGGAGGAGCCCGGTTATCCGGTGACCGCCATTGACACCACCGGGGCAGGGGACACCTTCTGCGGGTGCTGTCTGGACCGGGTCCTGGCGTGGGGCCTGGACACCCTGGATGAGGCCAGGCTGGGGGAAATGCTTTCCTTTGCCAACGCCGCCGCCGGTTTGGTGACCACCAAAAAGGGGGCGCTGAGAAGTATGCCGTCTCCCCATGAAATTGCCCGCCATATGACAGAGGGGAGGGACGCAAAATGACCGCCTTTGACCGTCGCCTGGCCCAAAGCCGGGACGAACTGGAATGGCTCTACATGGAGCTTTACAACGACCGGGCGGCCCTGGACGCCCTGGAGGGGATGATGGCTGCCCTCTATGAGGAACGGAGCCTGTCCCTCCGCCGGCTGGATGGCCGCCGGGAGGAGGACCCCCGATGGTTCTGCCGGGGAAGTATGCTGGGAATGACTATGTACACCGACCTTTTTGCCGGGAGCCTTCGGGAGCTGGAAAAGAAGCTGGGCTATTTGGAGGAACAGGGGATCACCTACCTTCACCTGATGCCCCTGTTGAAGATGCCCCACCCAGAAAATGACGGGGGGTACGCTGTGGAGGACTTCGGGCAGGTGGACCCCTCCTTGGGGACCAACGAGGACCTGGCCCATCTTACCGCCGCCATGCGCCGCCGGGGAATGAGCCTCTGCCTGGATTTTGTCATCAACCACACCGCCGACACCCACGAGTGGGCCATGCGGGCCAAGGAGGGGGAGCAGGAATTCATCGACCGCTATCTCTGCTTTGACACCCCGGAGATCCCCCGGGAAATGGAAAAAACCATTCCGGATGTTTTTCCGGAGACCGCCCCCGGCAGCTTTATCTGGCAGCCGGAGATGAAGAAATATGTCTGCTCCTCCTTCCATCCCTTCCAGTGGGACCTGAACTACAAAAACCCGGTGGTGTTCCACGAGATGACCGCCGCCATGCTCCGCCTTGCCAACCTGGGGGTGGAGGTGCTGCGCATTGACGCGGTGCCCTACATCTGGAAGGAGCTGGGGACCACCTGCCGCAATCTCCCCCAGGTCCACACCATTATGCGGATGCTGCGGCTTATTACCGACACAGTCTGTCCCGGGGTGATTCTCAAGGGGGAGGTGGTAATGGCTCCCCGGGAGCTGGCCCCTTACTTTGGCACCGAGGAAAAGCCGGAGTGCCACATTCTGTACAACTCCTCCACAATGGCGACCCAGTGGAGCGCCCTGGCCTCCGGGGATATCCGGCAGCTGAAGCGGCAGCTGGACGACCTTCACAGCCTGCCCCCTCACTGCCGGTTTGTCAACTACCTGCGGTGTCACGACGACATCGGCTGGGGGTTAAACGAGGCCTATGGCAGGGAAATCGGCATAGATCCCCTTCTCCACAAACAATACCTTTACACCTTTTTCGAGGGGAGCTTCCCGGGCTCCTATGCCCGGGGGGAGCGGTACAACTACGACCCCAGGACACAGGATGCTCGGACCTGCGGGACCACCGCCAGCCTTTGCGGCATTGAGAAGGGGTGCTTTGAGGGCGACGAGGGGCAGATCGAGACCGGTATCCGCCGGGATCTGATGATGCACGGGGTCATTTGCGGGATGGCAGGGTTTCCCATGCTTTCCAGCGGGGACGAGATCGGGCAGCTAAATGACTACCGTTACCACGATGACCCGGACCGGCGGGAGGACAGCCGGAACCTTCACCGCTCTCCGTTCTCCTGGGAAAAGGCGGCTTTGCGGGGGAAGAAGGGAAGCATTCAGGAGCGGCTTTGGAGCGGTCTGGTCCAGCTGGAGGAACTCCGGCGGAACGAGGCTTGTTTTGGTCCGGAGGCCTGGGTGACCACCTGGGACAGCCACAACGACCATGTTCTTGCTCTTGTGCGGGAGTGGGAGTGGGAACGGCTGGTATGCTTGTTCAACTTCACCGGGGAGGAGCAGGAGGTTTGGCTGGATGAAATGGCGGGGGAATTTGAGGATTTGCTCACTGGGGAGCGGGGCCGGTGTGACCGGCGGACGATAGCGCCATACGGCTGTGCATTCTGCAAACGCACGGCGGCGGGCCAGGTTTCTGCCGGCGCAGCACCATACCCGAAGCCCAACGCCTAGTACCGGGTAGCCTTTTTGTCACCGGACACAGTCCGGTCCGGGTCCAGGGCGGACAGCGCCTGGTCGCCCGCCGCAGCGGGCGAAACTCCCCCGCATGAGGCAGCATCCTCCGATTAAGGCCGCGGTTAAAACTATGGCGCCATGAAAGGAACGAGCTGCTTCCCTCTGTATCCTTGTATTCTCGAAGTGACAAGCCGCGGCCGGAACGAGACTGGCCGTCACCCAGCCGCGGGGAGCGCCAGGCGCTTTCGGTTTTTGCTGTCTGTCCTTCAAGACAGGCCCGCAGGGCCGCTTCTTGAACGAACTGTCTTTCGGTCCTGGGTACAGTGTTTTGGTATGTGATAATGTCGTTTCTTTTGACTGCCACGCGGCAGTCCGCCCCTTCGCAGTCCTGTCTCGTTCTAAAGGCCTTTTGTCTCGTTTCGCCTCCCCGGCGAGGGGTCACTTTCTGTTGCGACAGAAAGTAACCAAAGAACGC
>JAAWEO010000155.1 GCA_022794295.1 Angelakisella sp.
GCGTCCGGGCTTTTGCGGCCGGAGGCTCGTTGGCCGGATAAGGTGCTTTTTTCTGCGGAAAAAAGCGGAGCCCTTCGGGCTAAGGCCGCTTCGCGGCAAATGGCCTGCGGGCCGGGGGGCGGGATTGGTGGCTTTGGTGGGGGGAGAGTGGTTTTGTTTGCGGCCTTTTTTTCTCCATTATATCTGTCTGGGAAAGGGGATGTCAACTGTGGTGGGGGGAGGGGGTGGAAGGGATTTGTGGGGGGCTTTTTTTCTTTCCCATTTTGTGGTATACTAAACGAAATATTACTTCAAATCACGTCGCTGCACCAGCGGGAATGAGGATGCCGTTATGAACGAAACACCGAAAACTGAAATCGTTGCCGGGCGCAATCCGGTGCTGGAGCTCCTTCGCTCCCCCAGGGAGGTGGAATGCGTCTACCTTCAGGCGGGGCTGGAAAAGGGGCCCCTGGGGCGGATCATCGCCCTGGCCCGGGAGCGCGGCATTCCGGTTAAGGATGTGACCGCGGAAAAGCTCCAGGCTCTTTCCGGTATCCCGTCCCACCAGGGGGTGGCTGCCCTTCCTGCCGCCCAGGCGTATTCCTCCCTGGA
Source organism: Angelakisella sp. (assembly GCA_022794295.1). GTDB lineage: Bacteria > Bacillota > Clostridia > Oscillospirales > Ruminococcaceae > Angelakisella. The sequence continues at coordinate 592 of JAAWEO010000155.1, forward strand.
GGAGGTTTATGAGCGGGCCGGGGACGAGCCCCTGTTCCTGGTGCTGGCAGACGGGTTGGAGGACCCCCACAACCTGGGGGCGCTGATCCGCACCGCCGAGGCCGCCGGGGCCCACGGGGTCATCATCCCCAAGCGCCACAGCGCCGGGCTGACTGCCGCCGCCGCCAAGGCTGCCGCCGGGGCCGCCGCCCATCTCCCGGTGGTTCGGGTCCCCAACCTGGCTGCCCTGATGGACCAGCTGAAGCGGGAAAAGGGCCTTTGGTTCTACTGCGCCGATATGGACGGGGAGCCCTGGTGCACGGTGGACTACAGCGGAGCGGTGGGGCTGGTAGTAGGCTCCGAGGGAAACGGAGTTAGCCGCCTGGTAAAGGAAAAATGCGACTTTGTGGTTTCCCTTCCCATGAAGGGGAAGATCAATTCCCTTAACGCCTCGGTGGCTGCGGGCATCGTTCTGTATGAGGTGGCCCGCCAGCGCCTGGGCCTTCGGGCCAAATAGGGAGGTTTTGAAAAAGTGCCGGATAAAAACTACAATGTAGACGATATCCTTCGGGAGGTCCGCCGGAAGCAGGCGGATCCCCCTGTACAAAAATCCCGCCCGGCCCCTGCCCGGGAGGATTGGTCCGACCAGGACGAGGATGTGGTGGAGTACCAGCCCCGGCGGACCCGGGCCAGGCGGGAGGCCCCTGCCCCACCGCCGGAGGAGCGCCGCCCCCGCCGCGCTGCCCGGGAGGATTGGCCCCCGGAGGAGGAAGAATACGAGCCCCCCCGGCGGACCCAGACCAGACGGGAGACCCCTGCTCCCCCGCCGGAGGAACGCCGCCCCCGCCGCGCTGCCCGGGAGGATTGGCCCCCGGAGGAGGGTGAAGAATACGAGCCCCCCCGGCGGACCCAGGCCAGACGGGAGGCCCCTGCCCCCCCGCCGGAGGAACGGCGCCCCCGCCGCGCTGCCCGGGAGGATTGGCCCCCGGAGGAGGATGAAGAATACGAGCCCCCCCGGTGGACCCGGGCCAGGCGGGAAGCCCCTGCCCCCCCGCCGGAGGAACGGCGCCCCCGCCGCGCCCCCCGGGAGGATTGGCCCCCGGAGGAGGATGAGGAATATGAGCCTCCCCGGCGGACCCGGGCCAAGCGGGAAAAGCCCCGCACCTACGATTTTGGCCCCATGGAGGAGATCGGAGAGGTTCGGGGACTTACCGACAGACAGGAGGAGCCGGAGGAACCCAGGGAATACTTCCCGCCGGTACAGCTGGATCTTTCCCAGGAGCCTGCCCCCACCCCCACCCTGGACGAGCTGTGGCAGGCTGCCGAACGCACCCCGGCGGAGACCAGGCGTCCTGCCGGAGGGAAGCCCGGCGCCTCCCGCGCCCTGTGGGAGGAGGACGAGCCCCCCCGGCGCGGCAGGAAAGAAGCTGCCCCCGGAAGACCTAGGGAGGCGGCGCCCTCCCGGCCCCTTTGGGAGGAGGAAAGCCCTGCCCCCCGGCGTCAAACCAAACGGGAAGCTCCCTCCGCTGCTCCCGGCCGCCCCTTGTGGGAGGAGGACGAGGCTGCCCTGCCCCGGGGACAGGAGCGCCAGGGGAGAGAAGCGGCCCATCCCCTGTGGGAGGATGATGTCCAGCCCTCCCGGCAGTCCCCCCGGCGTTCCCCGGCTGGGGAGGACCCGGCAAGCCGCTTTGAGGAACAGATCATGAAAACCACCGCCCGGGCCGCCCGGGAGGAGGAACCGCCTGCCCCGGCCCCCCGCCGCCGGAGTGCCGTTTTAGGCTTTGGGGAAGGGGAGGGGGAGGAGCCCCAGCCGCCCCGGAACCCCATCGCCTTTGGGGCGGAGGAAGGCGGGGAACCGCCCCGGTCCCGGAAAAACCAGGAGCCGGAGGAGGACCGCCCCAGGCAGGCCGCCCGGGAACGGGACGGAGAGGAAGGGCGTCCCCGGCGCGGCCGGGAAACAGAGGAGGACGCCAAAGCCTCCCGGGCGCGGGTCCTGGCCCAGCTCCAGGGGATGAAAACGGGGCTGGTGATCCGGCTGGTGGTGAACCTTCTGTGTGCCGCCGGTGTGATCTATCTGATGCTGGCTCCGGGCCACAGCCTGCCCATCCCCGAGTATTTCCAGGAGGACCCCGGCCGCTACCTTTGGCTGGGGGTGGGGCTGGTGGCCTTTTCCGCCCTGGTGGCGGGGAACACCGTAGGGGGCGGGATGATCTCCCTTTTCTGCCTGCGGCCCAACAACGACAGCTACAGCGCTATTGGCGTCTTTGCCTGTCTGGTTCAGGGGGCCTATATGGCGATGCGGCCGGAGATGCTGGAGAGCTACTCCGCCAACCTCTACCTGCCCATGGCGGCCCTGCTCCTTTTGTTCAACACCGTTGGCAAGCTGATCCTGCGGGGACGGATCGCCGCCAGCTACCGCCTGATCGGCAAGGAAGGGGCGAAGCACACCGCAGCGGTGATCGAGGACGCCCTCCTGGCGGACAAGCTGGGAAAGGATGTGATCGACGACGAGCCGGAGATCGCCTACTTTACCCGGGCCTCGGGCATTTCCGCCTTTATGGACCAGGCCTTTTCGGAAAGCAAGGCGGAGGATGTCTCCAAGATCATTGCCCCCATGACAGCGGCAGCTGCCTTTGTTATGGCGCTGATCTCCTACCCCTTCCACAAGGATGTGTTCACCTCCGCCTGTGTCTTTACAGCGGCCCTGTGCATCACTGCCCCTATAGCGGGGGTGATCGCGGCCAACCTGCCCATCACCCTGACCAACCGGCGGTTGGTCCGGTGGGGGGCCACCCTTTGCGGATACTCGGCAGTCAACCAGCTGGCCGGGGTAAACGGCGTCCTACTGCGGGGGTACGACCTTTTCCCGCCGGAGAGCGTCACCCTCCACTCCATCAAGCCCTTTAACCGCACCCCCATGGACGAGGTGATCCTGGATATTGCCAGCGTCCTGAGCCAGTGCGGGAGCACCCTGACCCAGATCTTCCTGGAGATGGTGCCGGACCAGAAGCTGCTGCGGGAGACCGAGAGCTTCACCTGCGAGGACAAGAAGGGCATCTCCGCCTGGGTGAACGGGCGGCGGGTGCTGATCGGGAACCGGGAGCTGATGAAGGCCTACGGGGTTTCCATCCCGCCCATGGAATACGAGGACCAGCAGGGCCAGGGAAAGCAGCTGCTGTACATCTCCAACTCCGGCCAGGCGGCGGCCATGTGCGTCCTAAGCTACAAGGGGGACAAGCAGATGCGCCGTGCCCTGGAGCTGCTGGCGGACCGGGACATTGCGGTTTGTGTCTACACCACCGACCCCAACGTCACCGAGGCCCGGATCAGCCAGACCTACAGCTTCCCCAAGGAGCTGGTAAAGGTGATGCCGGCGGCGCTCCACCGGGAGATGGACCGGTACCTGGATCCCAAGGCCAAGGCCCGGGCGGGGATGATCCACGACGGTTCGCCCTCCTCTTATGTACGGGGGGTGGCGGCGGCCCGGAGCTGTGACGCGGTTCTCACCATTGAAACGGCGCTGATACTGCTGTCGGTCGTAGTTGGCTTTGCCCTGGTGACCTTTTTTGCCTTCACCGGCGGGATGCCGGCGCTGACCTGGCTGACCCTGGCGGTTTACCAGCTCTTTTGGGCAGCGGTACAGATTCTGGTTGCCCTTATAAAAGGATAGAAAAAGCAGGAGGCAGATACCGCTGCCTCCTGCTCCTTTTCTATTTTGCGATCCTCCGCCGCAGGTAATCTGCCAGCAGGTCGATAAAATCCTTGGTCACCGGGCGGCTGCGGGCGGGGAGGCCGGTTAGCTTTGCCAGCTGTTCCCCGCCGCCGTTTCGCCAGCCGGCCAGGATCGCCACACGCATATTCTTCTGGACGCTATTGGCGCTGGAGCCATAGGCCTTTCCCACCAGGGGGTAGAGGTTTTCCACCACATTCAGGAGGCGGTTTTCGTCCTCCACGGCCAGGTTGATGGCCATTTCCAGCTGGCGGAACCCCATACAGGTACCGGGGATCATGAGATACCGCAGCAGATCTGCGGCGGTAATTTCCACCCTTGATTCCTGGTTACGGGGGATTGTTTCCTCCACAGTTTCGCCCAAATTAGTACCGATACTTTTTTCGACCTGTGCTGCCAGGCTTTGTCCGATGGAAGCCTCCACCCGTTTTCCGAGGTTAGGTTCTTCTTCCAGAAAAAGCAGAACAGCCTCTTGCGGTCTTTCCTTAACAGTCTCTTTTGTCAGCATTGTTGTCCAACCTCCATACCGAAAAAATCAGGGAAAAACCTTATTATACTAAGAATACCCTGAATTTTAGAATTTTCAGAAAAAGGGACTAAAAAGGAAAAATAATGACTAAAAATAACCTGTTCGACAGAACTCGACGGGCGGCCTGATGGCCGCTGACAGACCCTACCCGCCGCTTCGCGGCTTAACGGTGTGCGGGGGCATAGTGGGTGCCTGGAGTTCTGACGGGTGCAGGGCGGAACGATTCCCCAGCCTTTGACGGGCTGGGGCGTGCGGGGGTTCTGCTGGTGCAGCACCATGCCCGAAACCCAACGCCCAGTACCCGCTAGCCTTTCTGTCACCGGACATCAGTCCGGTCCGGGTCCAGGGCAGACAGCGCCTGGTCGCCCGCCGCCTGCGCCCGCAGGCGCGTTTCGGAGCGCAACCGAGCGTAGCGAGGCTCTTAGCGCGGAGATCGGGCGAAACTCCCC
>JAAWEO010000156.1 GCA_022794295.1 Angelakisella sp.
GTCCGCCCTGGACCCGGACCGGACTGATGTCCGGAGACAGAAAGGCTACCCGGTACTGGGCGTTGGGCTTCGGGCATGGTGCTGCGCCGGCAGAAACCTTGCCCGCCCCCGTCTGTCAAAGGCCGGGGAATCGCCCCGCCCTGTACTCATTTGGACTCCAGGCACCCACTATCCACCCCGCACACCGTTAAGCCGCGAAGCGGCGGGTAGGGTCTGCGGGTCTGTCAGCGGCCATCAAGCCGCCGGTGGGTAGGGATCAGTTGGCTTTGTAGTCGGGCTTGCGGCCGATCTCCTGGATGAGCTTTTTCATCGCCTCGATCATGGTGTCAATGTCCTTCTCGTTGTTGAAGTACTGGCAGGAGATCCGGAAGCCCCCTACATAATCGGTGAACCGCTGGGCAATGAAAATGTTCTGGGCATGAAGCTTCTTGAGGATCATGCGGTCGGTGTCCAGATCGTCGTACAGACGGGCAATGACAATGCCGCCGAAGTGCCCAGGATCCCGATGGGTCACAACATAGCCGCCGATCTCCTCAATGCGGTCCATGCAGTAGGTGGCGATCTGCCGCACCCGGGCCTCGATGTTCTCGATGCCGATCTCGTTGACCAGGGCCAGGGACTCGCCCAGGGCGATGGCTCCGGTGTAGTTGGAGGTGCCGCCGATCTCGAACCGCCGCGCGGTCATGGGGAAATCCCAGTCGTTGGTGGAGGGAGCCGCGGGGTTCTCCCAGTAGGCGCCCCAGCCGCCCTCGGGGACAGCGGTGTTCAGGTAACCGGCATAGCTCTGACGGAGCTTGGGCAGGGTCTCCCGGTTTACATACAGCACACCGGTGCCGTAGGGGGAGTTGAGCCACTTGTGGCCGCCGGCGGTGAGGATGTCAATGTGGCAGGCCTTGGTGTCGATCTTGGTGACGCCCAGCTGCTGGACGGCGTCCACCACCAGGTAGATGCCCCGCTCCTTGCAGAAGTCACCCAGCTCCTTCAGGTCGGTCTGCCAGCCGTTGCACCACTCCAGGGTGGACATGACAATGATCCTGGTGCGGTCGTCGCAGAGGGCGGCGAAGTCCTTGGCGGCAAAGCGTTCGTCCGGGGTCTTGCAAACCCGGATCTCGATGTCCTTCTCCTTGCGCATAACGCACCAGGGCAGGGCCACCTGGATAAACTCCAGGTTGGTGGTGATGATGTTGTCCCCGTCCTCCAGGGGAATTCCCTGGGCGGCAATGTTCAGACCGTGGCTGGTGCTCTCCACCAGGGCAATCTCCTCCGGGTCGGCGTTCAGCAGCTTGGCGGCCTCCTCATAGGCCTTGTGCCGGAGGCTGTCCATGGCGATGTGGTGGGCACTGGAGTTGGCCTCCTCCTGGGTGGCGGTCATATCGGCAAAGGCCTTTACCGCGCGAACTGCGCGCTGGGGAGCAAAGCTGACACAGGCGGCATCCAGGAAGGTCATCTTCTCCAGAACGGGCCATTCTTCTCTTCTCATTTTTTCAAAATCGTAAGCCATTTTTCATTACCTCCGTTATGATTTTTTGTGAATGGAAGGGCACCCTTTTGTGTTGTCTTTCATGATACCGGTTTCCTTCGTTGAAAACTATCAAATGTTTTACAGTTTTCCAAAACTTTTCCGTTGCAGAACACAGAAAAAAACGGTATAATCTAAAACGTAAAAAATCCGCCTGGAAGTTTTTGGGAAAGGAGCAGCCTTATGAAAATGCTGGAAACCTCCCCCTGGATTCGCACCCCCCTGGAGACCTGGGAGCCCCTGCTGGAGGGGACCCGTCCCATCTCTTATAAAAAGAAGGCCTCTCTTTATCACCAGGGGGACCTGGGGGAAAACATTTTTATCTGCCGCACCGGGCGGGTCAGGGTCACCTACTACCATGCCGGCGGCGAAGAAAAGCTCCTGTATATTGCGGAGCAGGGGTCTATGGTGGGGGAGACAGCCTGTGTGACCAATACCTGCCACAACAGCAGCGGCATTGCCCTGACCGACGCCCTGATCTACCGCATCCCCCGGGAAAAGCTGCTGGCTGCCATGGAGCGGGACTGGACGCTGAACCAGCAGATTATCGGGCTGATCTGCCGCAAAAAGAGCATCCTTTTTCACCAAATGCTGGAGCTCTCCTTCAGCCAGGCCCTGGGGCGCATTGCCCGGATGCTCCTGAACCTGGTGTCCGAGTACGGCATCCCCCAGCCGGGCGGTGCGGTGCTGATTGATATGACCTTCACCCACCAGGAGGTGGCCAGCCTGGTAAACACCAGCCGTGTGACGGTCAGCAATGTCTTTCACCAGTTTGCCAGTGACGGGCTTCTGGAAAAGCAGGGCAGCCGCTTTGTGGTGCTGCGCCCCCAGGAGCTCCAACGCATTGCAGAGACCTTTGTGGAATAACCGGCAAAAAGCCGCCCTCTCTTTCCCTCGGGAAGGAGAGGGCGTTTTTTTGTCCCCTTTGGGCGGATAAAAACTTTCCAGGGGAAGTTTTTTCCAGAATGTCCTGTTATAGGACATTCCATTTCGGGAAATCCTATATCATAGCTTTTGTCCTGTCTTAAGACAAAGTTTGTGATAAAGGAATGTATAGTAATGGGAAGGATCATTGATGGCTGTAACCGGAATATGGTGGGCCACAATGTAAAGAAGTACCGCAGACTGAACAAAATGAGCCAGCAGGAGCTTGCTGACAAGCTGGAGCTGATGGCTATTTATGTTTGCAGGGGCTCTGTCTCCCGCATCGAGGACCGCTCCCGCACCGTTACCGACATCGAGCTGTACGGGATCGCCAAGGTGCTGAAAATCTCCATCCAGGACCTGTATGATAAGGAAAATGATTTTCCTCAATCATAGAAAACGAAACGGAGTTTCAAGTAAGGAGAGTGTTTTTGAATGAATCAGATCATCGAGAGCTATGTTGATGTATGGGTCAACTGGAAGAATTTTTCCGGGCGCACCCGCCGTTCCGCCTACTGGTACGCAGTGCTGGCCAACATGATCATCGCCTTTATTCTGGGCTTTGTGGGCGGTATGCTCAACCTGGATATTATCGGCGAGCTGTACAGCCTGGTGTTCCTGATCCCCAGCATCGCCCTTTGCGTGCGCCGGCTCCATGACACCGGGCACTCCGGCTGGTGGTACCTGATCGTTCTTACCGGTATCGGCGCCATCCTGCTGCTGGTGTGGTTCCTCCAGGACAGCCAGCCTGACAACCAGTACGGCCCCAGCCCCAAGGGCTACTCCGCTGCCCCCATGGGCTATGGCGCTCCCCAGGGCGGCTACCAGGCCCCCCAGACTCCCCCCTACCAGGGCCCCCAGAACAACGGCGGCAACCAGTATAACGGCCCCGAGCTGTAAATCCCGCCACCCAGCGCGCCCGGCGAAAGCCGGGCGTTTTTCGTACACAAAACTGTCGATTTTACCCCTTGACAATAAAGCTGCTGTCTGGTATCCTAGTTAGAAAAAATCCGAGACGGAAAGCCCGATGAAACAAGAAAAGGAGACGTAAACGCATGGCATTTTATTTCACAGAGCCCTCCCATACCTTTGGCGAATACCTGCTGGTGCCCGGCTACTCCTCGGCAGAGTGCATCCCCGCCAACGTCAGCCTGCGCACCCCCCTGGTGAAGTACCGCAAGGGGGAGGAGGAATGCCCTCTTTCCATGAACATCCCCCTCACCTCCGCCATCATGCAGTCGGTCTCCGGGGAGAAGATGGCCATTGCCCTGGCACGGGAGGGCGGCATCTCCTTTATTTACGGCAGCCAAACCATCGAGGATGAGGCCGCCATGGTGGCCCGGGTAAAGAGCTACAAGGCGGGCTTTGTCACCAGCGACAGCAACATCGGTCCCGACGCCACCCTCTCTGATATTCTCAAGCTGAAGGAGCGTACCGGTCATTCCACCGTGGCGGTCACCAGCGACGGCACCGCCACCGGGGAGCTGGTGGGCATTGTCACCAGCCGGGACTACCGCATCAGCCGGATGCCCCTGGATACCAAGGTCCGGGATTTTATGACCAAGTTCGAGGACCTGATCACCGCCCCCCACACCATCACCCTGAAGGAAGCCAACGACATCCTGTGGGACAACAAGCTCAACTCCCTTCCCCTGATTGACGGGGACCAGCGGCTGCGGTACTTTGTTTTCCGGAAGGACTACGACAGCCACAAGGAGAACCAGAGCGAGCTGCTGGACGCCCAAAAGCGGTACATCGTCGGGGCCGGCATCAACACCCGGGATTACGAGGAGCGGGTCCCCGCCCTTCTGGAGGCCGGGGTGGACGTCCTCTGCATCGACTCCTCCGAGGGCTTTTCTGAGTGGCAGAGCCGCACCATCGGCTGGATCCGCCAGCAGTACGGCGACAAGGTGAAGGTAGGCGCCGGCAACGTGGTGGACCGGGAGGGCTTCCTGTTCCTGGCAAAGGCCGGGGCGGATTTCGTCAAAATCGGCATCGGCGGCGGCTCCATCTGCATCACCCGGGAGCAGAAGGGCATCGGCCGGGGCCAGGCCACCGCGGTCATCGAGGTGGCGGCTGCCCGGGACGAGTACTACAAGGAGACCGGCATCTACGTCCCCATCTGCTCCGACGGGGGCATTGTCCACGACTACCACATGACCCTGGCCCTTGCCATGGGGGCGGACTTCCTGATGCTGGGGCGGTACTTCTCCCGGTTCGACGAAAGCCCCACCTCCAAGGTGCTGGTGGGCGGCAGCTATATGAAGGAGTACTGGGGCGAGGGAAGCAACCGGGCCCGGAACTGGCAGCGGTACGACCTGGGCGGGGACAAGAAGCTCTCCTTCGAGGAAGGGGTGGATTCCTACGTGCCCTACGCCGGTTCCCTCAAGGACAACGTGGGGGTCAGCCTGGCTAAGGTCCGTTCCACCATGTGCAACTGCGGGGTGCTTTCCATTCCGGAGCTTCAGGAAAAGGCGAAGATCACCCTGGTATCCGCCACCTCCATTGTGGAGGGCGGCAGCCACGACGTGCTGCTGAAGGATAAGGCCGCGGCGCGGTAAACCGGCCTGCCCCTGGGCGGGGGCGGAGCTTATAACAAAAGCAAGGGCGTGTCCCAATTTTTGGGGCACGCCTTGATTTTATGGGCGGGGGCGATTTTGGGGCCGCCTGGAGGCGGCCTTTAGAGGGTCGAATGGACCGGCCTCATGGGCCGGTCCATTCGAGGGGGGCGGTTATTGCAAAACACCCCACTGGGGTGTATTTGCAGGGTAGCTGGGTGCGGGGCGAGCAGGCTTCTCCTTTCT
>JAAWEO010000157.1 GCA_022794295.1 Angelakisella sp.
TTTCTACTTTTCCGCATTTTGGGCATTGTTTTCCTGCTTCTATTTTGCTCCTTCTCATATTTCTATTTTACCTTAATCTTTGCCTTTTGTCCACTCCCGGAATTTTGTAACCGGCACGGCGGGAAGCTGCCCCGGAGACCTTCCGGTGCGGCTTCCCGCCAAATCGCTTTTTGAAGGCCGCTTGTCTTGCCGAAAACGGGCCGGTCCCCCACTGGGAAAAACTACATCACAGGCTGTCCGCGAAAGTCCTCTGCCCGAATCTCGACCTGGGTTTTGCCGGTTTTATCCCGATAAACTGCATAGGCAGCCAGCAGTCCCACCAGAACGAGGTTCCCCACAAAGACCGGAATGGAGGTGGCAGCGACGCTGGCGATAAGTGTTCCAACCTCTGTCAGGCCGCTCAGGACCAGCAGCAGGTAATAAACCGGCCTGGGCAAATGCCAGGGCGAGGCCTCCCACTGCTTGGGAAATCTGCCGGGAAGGTGAAAGGCAACGACCAACAGCAGCAGGCCGCTGATCCGCTGGGTCATGACCGTGTAGGCAACAAAGGTTTTCAGGCTGACCCCCAGCAAAAGGGGGACCACGCAGATCAGCCACATAGCGGTGTAGATGATCCAGGGACTGCCGTACCGGTTGTTTTTGCCAAGCCCCTGGGGCAGCCAGCCATTGCGGATGGCCCCCAGCACCGGGGCGGAGATGGTGGACATGCTGGCGTTAAGGCTGGAGCAGAGAGCCAGCACCGGCCCCAGCAGCAGGAAAACGGGAAACAGTCCCCCGGGCAGGATAGACTGGGCAGCGTAGGTCATGGGCTTCCCCGCCATCTCGCCGACAGGAAGGGTGTTTGCGGCCACAAAGGATACCCCCGCAAAAAGCAGGGCCACAAGCCCGCTTCCGGCCAGGATCGCCAGCGGTATGCTTCGCCGGGGATTTTTTGCCTCCCAGCTAAAGCCGCAGAGGAGACCGGGCGCCGACATGGGCTGGATCACCAGGGTGACCGCCAGCAGCACGCCCAGACCGCCGTTGGAATAATATTCCGGGGAGGACACTGCAAGGGCACCTGGCTGGAGCTTGGTCAGGCCAAAAAGGATAAAGACGAGCAGGGCTCCCGCTGTCACCGCCGTCAGCGGCTGCTGAAGCTTTGCCATGGCCCTGACACCGAAAAGGTTAATGACGAACACAACGGTGATCAGCACCGCACTGGTCCATTGGGTGGAAAGGCCAGGAAAGACAGAGTGGAGGTACTGCCCCAGGGCGCTGGCGCTGCTTCCCCGGCTAAGAAACATAGGGAGCCACCACAAGGCGTAGATCCCGCCGGCCAGGGGACCCATGGTCATAGCCGCCATGGTGTAATTCCCGCCCTTGTAACGGAACATACTGCTGAATATCAGGACCGGGATCACCCGCAGAAAGCCGCCGATGAATGCGGCCAAAAGATAGGCGATCCAGGCGGAGCGCCCGGTTTGCTCTGTTGCAAGCCCGATGCTGGAAAAGACCCCGGCAATGGCACCGGCGGCGGCGATGGAGACCAGGGAAAGAAACCCCAGCTGCTGGCTTTGTTCTTTCATACAATTTCTCCTTTACCGGTCAGCCGTTGTTCTCTATATACTCTTTTTTGGCAGAAATGTCCACATGACCAAACCTCACGACCATGACATCGTAGACAATGATCCCGGCAGTAACGGCAAGCATCAGCCACTGCAGGCTGCTGTTAGAGGTAAAGTAGAAGTACCCCAAAATGGCAGCGGCGATACTGGAGATCACCAGCAGCACCCGGTAAAGGCCCAGAGAAAGCTTCATCCCGCTGGCCTTCCACTCCCTGGCATAGCGGTTGGGGACGGTCATGGCGTAAAGATTGACCAGCACCTTTTGAATGGCGCCGGGGAACAAGCAGATCGTCGCTACATCCCCCAGGTCCAAACCGGCAATGATCGCAACTGCCGCAATCACATACAGAACCGCATAGACATAGGGGACATCTCCCTTCTGGGTCCGTTTGCTGAGGATCTTCGGCAGCCAGCCATCCCGGGCGCAGGTCATCAGGGGGCGGTAGCCGGAGATGATCCCCCCTACCATAGAGGTGGACAGGGCAAAGATGGCACCGCCAACCAGGAAAAAGAGGTAAAGGCTGTGGGGCATCATCTTCTCGGCAATGCCCCCTAGATTGGTGCCTGCAATGGAGGCATAGGAATAGGCGTGGGTGGCGGAAAAGCCGATAAGACCGTAGATCACAGCTCCTACCAGAGCCGATAGACAGAATGCCAGGGGGATATTCCGGGTGGGCTTGTCGGCGCTTTTGCCCATGTTGACGACATACTGGAAGCCATTGCAGGTGTAGGACATAAGGGCGATAGCCATAATGAGGCCGGTGGTGCCGTTGGGAAGCATGGGCTCCCCGGCGTAGGCGGCGGGATCCATATTGATCATGCCAAAGATCACAAACAGGCCGAGGGCAGCGTACATAAAGATGCACATCACATTCTGCACCTGGGCGGCCAGCTTATCGCCCCCTAAAACCGCAAGGAAAGCCAGGGTCATGACCACCATGGAGGAGATCTTGGGGTGGTTGGCCAGGGCGGGGATCACCATCCCCAGGTAAGAGGCCAGGGCCAAAGCCGTGACCGCCTGGGAGCCTGCCCGGAAAACCAGGTCACGGCCCACCGAAAAGCCGGTGACCAGGGGCGGGCAGATCAGGGAATTTGCGGTGTATTCGCCGCCCTCTACCTCAAAAATGCGGGTGAGCAGGGGGAGGGAGATGGACTGGAGGACGCAAAGACCCATAGCCAGAAACAGGGCCAGGGTGATGCCCCGCCCGGCAAAGTTGATGCCAATGCCCATAAGGGCAAAAACACCGGAGCCGATGATACAGCCCACACCAATGGAGACCAGGTCAAACAGATTCAGCTTCTTCTGCATAAGGACAACTCCTTTTCTATTTTGCTTGTTCCGCTTCGTACTCCCCCAGGGCGGCCGCGATCCGGTCCACTGCCTCCAGAACGGTGGCCTTGGGGCAGGTGACACACAGGCGCATAAACACACCGCCCTGGTCGGGGTCGTGAGCAGTACCGCGCTGGAGGGCCACATTGGCCCGGTGGTTGATCAGCTCCATAAGAAGGGAAGGATCATAGCCGTACCCGGCAAAATCCAGCCAGAGTACATAGCTGCCCTCTGGAATATACGCTTTTACCTTGGGGAGCTTTTCCCGGATGGCGTCCACCACTGCGGCAATGGTATCATCCAGGTAGGCGTTCAGCTCGTCCACCCAGTCCTCGCTTTCGTTGTAGGCGGCGATCATCCCGGCCAGGGCAAAGGCAGTGGGCATGGGGGTTTCATAGCCGGCTTGGAACTGCTTGCGCAGGGCTTCATCGGGGATGATGGAATAGGCGCAGTGCAGCCCCATCAGGTTAAAGGTCTTGTTGACGCCGGAAACCATAATGAGATTGCTCCGGTCCTCCACCGCCTCAATGATGGGGGTATGTTTGACCCCCTTGCGGATGATGTCGGAATGGATCTCATCCGAGACCACCACCACCTGGTTGTCCCGGCAGAGCTTCGCGATCCGGGCCAGCTCCTCCCGGGTCCAGACACGGCCCACCGGATTTTGGGGGGAGCAGAGGACAAAGACCTTGTTTTCCGGCCGGGCACAGGCCTGCTCCAGCCCTTCCCAATCCATTTCGTAGTGTCCGTCACCGGAGTCGATCATCTGGCAGTTGGCCACATGGCGGCCGGTGCCTTCAATAACATTGGTGAAATTGCGGTAGATGGGCCGGCAGAGGATGACCCCATCGCCGGGCTGGGAAAAGGCCAGGATGGTCTGCTGCACCCCATCCAGGGCCCCGTTGGAGTGAATGATCCATTCCGGCCGGACCTCCACCCCATGGCGGCGCCGGTACCAGCCGATGATCGCAGGCTTATATTCCGGCGCAGAGGTCACCGTGGTGTAGCCGTAGTTTTCAAAATCCGCCACGCGGTGCATGGCCCTTGCAATGGCAGGGGCACAGCGGAAGTCCATGTCCGCCAGGTTCAGGCGAATGGTCTCTCCATCCAGCCTGAGATTGGGGGTGATCACCTTAAAAAAGGCGTCATCATCCCATTTCATGCTGTAGGTTCCGAATCGCTTCACCGCATGGTCAAAATCGTACTTCATGAAAGCCCTCCTCAAATTTTATCTTGATTCACAGCCTGTCCCCTCTGCTTTCTTTGTTTTCCCTCCTTTCCTCCATTTCGCAGACAGAGACAAAACTTTATGTGCTAAAGTAATTAGGTAAAATAAAGGGCGTTTCCCCTGGAGCTGCAACAAATATATTTGATTTGCTAAAATAAATTCAACATTTGCTTTAGCAAATAAAATATTATCATAGAAAAAACGCTCCCGTCAATACGGGAACGCCAATTTCTCTATTATTACTAATCTTTTTATTACTGTTTTGTAAAGATTACACGAACCAGGCGAAGGAAGCGAATGAACTTCTCCAGATCCTCGTCAGGAAATTCCCCCAGGATCTCACTGGCCAAAAGGTGCTCGGATTTATCAAAGTCTAGGTGATCGGCGCAAAGGCCTCTCCCCCGATCCGTAAGGGTCACCATGGTCTGCCTTTTATCAAAAAGAGCTTTTGTCCGCACAACGTAGCCCTTTTTTTCCAAACGGGTGACCATTTGGGTCACCGCCCCCTGGGTAACATTAAGCCGGGCAGCCATTTCGCTCATGGTGGGGCTCCCCTCCGGTCCCACGGCCACTACAAAATGGACCTCCCGCATGTAAAGGTTATCCTCTGCGGTGTATTTCCGCGGGGTCTCCAAAAAACGATTCACCGCTGCCGATGACTCCGTACACTCCCGCAGGATCTGCCGGACTAATTCAATACGATCCAATCTATTCGCTTCTTTCCTCAGGGCGTTATAAAAAGGCTGTACCGCCTTCCCTCCGATTATACTTGACCCGCCCTTTCCAGTCAAGGCATTTTCCAGTTTCTTATGGTCCCTCCCACTCTGCCAAAAGCCCGCAAAGCCGGAAACTCCCCCGTCACGCAATTCACAGCCGCAAAGCGGCTCCGCCGGAGGCACCAAAGCCGTTCCCAACCTGGCCCGCAGGCCACTTGCCCGAAGGGCTCCGCTTTTTTCCGCAGAAAAAAGCACCTAATCCGGCCAACGAGCCTCCGGCCGCGAAAGCCCGGACGCTGGTAAGCGGGAGCACAAA
>JAAWEO010000158.1 GCA_022794295.1 Angelakisella sp.
TGGCATCTTGGAATTGTGCTGCCGCTTACCAGCGTCCGGGCTTTAGCGGCCGGAGGCTCGTTGGCCGGATAAGGTGCTTTTTTCTGCGGAAAAAAGCGGGGCCCTTCGGGCAAGTGGCCTGCGGGCTGGGGTTGAAATGGGTTGGGGGGTCTCTGGGGAAGGACTTTGGGTTAGCTTGCTTTGCAGGGTGGTTTTTTTGTGCTCTTGACAAGTCCTGTTGTTTGACTATAATTACAAATGCGAATCATTCGCAATTACTTTCTTTGATACAACGGGAGGCGTTCGGTTGGAGCTGTTTTTGGAGATCGCTGTGGAGGCGCTTTTGGATTCCTTGAAAATGGTGCCCTTTCTTTTTGGGGCTTATTGGTTTATGGAATGGCTGGAGCATGCCTCTGGGGAGAGGATGGAGAGGACTTTGGCCGGGGCGCGGAGGCTGGGGCCGGTGACGGGGGCTTTGCTGGGATGCATTCCCCAGTGCGGGTTTTCGGTGGCCGCGGCCAACCTTTACGCCGGGCGGGTGATCTCCCTGGGGACGTTGGTGGCGGTATTTCTTTCCACCTCCGACGAGGCAGTACCGCTTTTCCTGGGGGCACCCGGTCAGGCAGGGGTGTTGGTGCCTCTGCTGGGGCTGAAGGTGGTGGCAGGGGCGCTGGCGGGGCTGGTCATTGACCGGCTGGGGGGCAGAAGGGACCTCTCCCGGGAGGAGATTCACGGCCTTTGCAGCCACTGCGGCTGCGGGGAGGGCGGGATCCTTCCGGCGGCACTGCGCCACACCGGGAGCATCTTCCTTTTTATCCTCCTGATAAATCTGCTTTTGGGCTGGGGGGTGGAGGCCCTAGGAGAGGAGCGGCTGTCGGTCCTTCTCCTTTCCCAGAGCTTTCTCCAGCCTCTGGCGGCGGCGCTGCTGGGCCTGATCCCCAACTGCGCCTCGTCGGTGCTGCTGACCCGGCTCTATCTGACCGGGGCGGTAAGCTTCGCCTCCCTGGCGGCGGGGCTTTCAGCGGCCTCCGGGGTGGGGATGCTGGTGCTGTGGCGGGCCAACCCCCGACCCCGGGAGAACCTGAGGGTCCTCGGTCTGGTATGGGGGGTGGGAGCAGGAGTTGGAATACTGCTCCAAGCTGCTTGCCATCTCGGCGCTTGACTTTTTCCGCGAAATTTTACTCTAGCCGCTGGGGTGTTTCCGCAAGGCCCGGTCCCATCTTTTTTGCAGCGAACAGCATCTGTTTGCTTTTTGTGAAAAAGGCCGGGACCCCGGCGTTTGGGCCGTGTCCCGGTATGGAGGCGCTGGAGAACATTACCACGGGCCGGCTGGTTTATCCCAGCTGACGCCAGAGAAGGACCAGCACAGCCATATGGACAGGATAAAAGGCGTAACAGGCGGTCCGGAGCAGCGGGCCGCTTTTTCCCTGCTGCCCGTTATAGCACCAAATGGGGACCAGGGCCAGGAGGGCAAGGCCCTGCTGGGGAAAGCTCCAGGTCCGTCCCAGAAATTCCAGGGAAAGCTCCATTCCGCCCATCATTCCCACATTGACAAGCCACAGGCCGGCCAGCTGCACCAGCCAGGGGAGGGGGAGCTTCTTTGCCAGGTAGAAGACCAGAACAGTGAGGACCCCAAAGCCGTAGTAATCCACCATGGTAAGGGTCCCCAGAAGATACCCCACAGCAGAGACCACCGGAAAAAGCAGGAAAAACAGCAGACGGGACCGGCGCTCCGCCTTTTCCAGAAGGGTCATAAGAAGGAGGGCCAGGCAGAAGGTAAAAAGGACATTCTGGTGGAACGGATAGAAAAAGCTGCCGCCGTACATCAGGTCAAAGGGGACCTCGGAGATCAGGGCCCAGAGGAACAGGCGCCCCAGGTAGTTCTTCCGGCTGCGGGTCAGAAAAAAGCCTTCTCCGATCTGGAAGGCGAAGATGGGAAAGGCCAGCCTCCCCACCGAGGTGAGCCAAAGATTGCCGGGGATTATGGTTGCCCACAGATGGTCACAGAGCATAAAGACCATAGCCAAGGCCTTAAGGGCAAGGGCATCCAGACGCTTCCATTTTTTCAAAACATCCATTGTGATCCCATCCTTTCCGGTGAAAGTTTAGCACAGAAGGAGGTGGAATGCAAGGTTGCCTTTTTCCCCCGAAAATGTTAAAATAACCTGATCCATAAAATGAACGGAAGGAAAGGGACAGAACGATATGAAACGATCTTTGAGCGGCCAGCTGTTTCAGACTGCGGTGGTGGTGCTGGGGACGCTGCTTTGCGGCTTTGCCATTCAGCTGGAGCTGTTCAGCGGAGCCGGAGTGGACCCCCTTACCATGTTCGAGGAGGGGCTGGGGCGCACCCTGGGGATCGCAACCGGCACAGTGGCCCTGGGGGTAAACTGCACCATGCTGGTGCTGGCCGCCCTCTTTAACCGGAAAAAGCTTTGGGTGGGTACAGTGATCACTGCTCTTTTGCTGGGACCGGCCATCAACCTTTTCGCCTGGGTCTTTTTGCGGCTTGGGATCGTCCAGCCTGCCACCTGGGCCGGGAAATTGATCATGTGTATTGCAGGGGTGGTGCTCTGCGGTGTAGGGATTGCGGTCTATATGCTCCCCGACTATGGCGTGGGCGCCATGGAGGCAGTGATGATCCTGCTGGCGGAGAAGCTGGGAAAGCCCTACGGACCGGTGCGCATCGCCATGGACTGCACCTGGGGGGTGCTGGGCTTCTTCCTGGGGGGGACTCTGGGTCTGGGTACCGTAATTGGTGCCATTGGCATTGGGGCCAGCATGGACTTTTGCTACCGGCGGCTGCGGAAGGTCTTGGCAGGCAGGATCCCTGTGGGCCGGGAAGGAAGGATCCCCGAAAGCATTTCCTGACAAATTCTGCACCCCGCATAAAAAATTGCAGATGAAAAACAGGGCCGCCCGAAAAAAGGGCGGCCCTGTTTTTCTGTTCCCCAGGGACAAAAGGGAGGTTTAGCCCAGGATGTGGTCGGCAACACTGTCCATGACGCCGTTCATAACATCGCTCATCACACGGCCAGCCTTGGCGGCGGTCTTTTTAATGGCCTTGCGCTGTCCCTTCATGGATTTGGCGTTCATCACATAGGCGGCGGCGCCTACAGCTGCGGCGGTAGCCGCCAGGCCTGCGGCGGCAGAGATGCTGTTTTTGGTCATATGATCCATTTGTAAAGACTCCTTTTCGGCGGTAAACTGGAATACGGGCATTCTTTTTCCCCGCAGTTACATTCTTCCCGCCGCGCCGGGTCCTTAGCCCAGACACATTCTGCCAGAAAAAGTGGTTCTACCTTTTGCACAGGAAAAGCGGGATGTTCCCCAGAATAATACAGCAAAATGCAAAATCTAGTTTTTGGAAGCAAAAGAATGGGTAAATTTTTACTGGAATTTTATCCTGATTTATGGTATAAAGAAAGGGCTGTATTTGGTGGTTATTGATAAAAAGAAACCACCGGCAGGCGCCTCTCTCCTGTTTTGAAAACTGCTTCCCGAAACGCTATACTAACATCATAAGGAAGGTGCTTCACAAATGCTGACACGACCGCCGCGGGTAGCCGCGATCCACGACCTTTCCGGCTTTGGCCGGTGTTCCCTTTCGGTAATTCTGCCGGTGATCTCGGTAATGGGAATGCAGGTCTGCCCCATTCCCACTGCCATTTTATCCACCCACACCGGGGGATTCGGGGAGGTTTGCCAACGGGACCTGACCGATTACATGGAGCCCTGTCTGGGGCATTACCGCCAGGTGGGGCTGGAGCTCGAGTGCATCTACACCGGATATCTCAGCTCCCCGGACCAGGTATCCCACTGCCTCCAGTTTTTTGACAGCTGGCCGGGGGCCCTGAAGGTGGTGGACCCGGTGATGGGGGACCATGGCAAGCTGTACCGGGCCTTTACCGGGGAGATGGTAGAGGGCATTGGCAGAATGGTGCGGAAGGCCCAGGTCATCACCCCCAACCTGACCGAGGCGGCCATACTGCTGGGGGAGGCGCCTGTTTCCGGGGCAGTCTCCACAGCCGCGGCCCGGAGCATGCTGGCACGGCTGGGGGAGCTGGGGCCGGAAAAGGTGGTGGTTACTGGGGTGACCCTGGCAACCGGGGAGTACGCCAACCTCTGCTACGACCGGGAGCACAACTCCTTCTGGAAATCGGCGGGAGACTACATTCCGGTTCACTACCCCGGGACGGGGGATATTTTCTCGGCGGTGCTTACCGCCTCCCTCCTGCAGGGGGACAGCTTGCCCATGGCAATGGACCGGGCGGCCCGGTATGTAGAGCTGACCATCAAGACCACCTACAGCTACAGCACCGATCCACGGGAAGGGGTCATGCTGGAGCGCACACTGGAATGGCTCACCAAGGGCGAGGTAAGCAAGCGGTTCCAGAGTTTGTAATCTGAAAGTAAAACGGGAAAGAGGAGTTTGCATCATGAAAAACCGGAAATTTACAGTTCAGGACATGGTAATTGTGGGGCTGATGGCTGCCCTGGTGTACGCTGTCACGCTGTTCCGCATCGAGATCCCCACACCCACCGGAAAGATCATGCTTCACATGGCCACTGTGGTCTGCCTTCTTTCGGGGCTGTTGTTCGGGCCGGTACGGGGGGGCCTTGCGGCAGGGATCGGGTCATTCCTGTTTGATATCCTCAACGGGTGGGCCAGCTCCGCGCCGTTTACGCTGATCTTCAAATTCATCATGGGTTTTTTGGCGGGGCTCATTACCGGGGGGCGGCCCCAGAAGGCGCCGCGGACCTTTTTAGCCTGTGCGGTGGGGGCTTACACCTATTCGGTGCTATACCTCTCCAAAAGCTTTTTGCGGGATATGCTGATGGGGGCAGCGATGGAGACTGCCATGGCGGACATGGCGATCAAGATCCCTACATCTCTGGGGAGCAATACCATTGGGTTTATTGTGGCGGGGCTGCTGGCGCCGGTGCTGCGGCTGGCGCTGAAGCGCGCAGGCCTCCGACTGCAGCCCAGTGGCCGTTGACAGACCCTCAGCCCCTACCCGGCGCTGGCGCGCCTTGACGGTGTGCGAAGGGGATGGTGGGTGCCTGGAGTCCGAACAAGTACAGGGCGAGGCGATTCCCCTGCCTTTGACGGACCGGGGCGGGCGAGGTTTCTGCCGGCGCAGCACCATACCCGAAGCCCAACGCCCAGTACCGGGTAGCCTTTCTGTCACCGGACATCAGTCCGGTCCGGGTC
>JAAWEO010000159.1 GCA_022794295.1 Angelakisella sp.
GCCTAACCCCTGGGCGTTCTTTGGTTACTTTCTGTCGCAACAGAAAGTGACCCCTCGCCGGGGAGGCGAAACGAGGCAAAAGACCTTTAGAACGAGACAAGAATGCGAAGGGGCTGACCATCGCGTGGCAGTCAAAGGAAACGACACTACCACAAACCAAAACACTGTACCCAGGACCGAGAGACAGCCCGTTCAAGAAGCGGCCCTGCGGGCCTGTCTTGAAGGACAGACATCAAAAACCGAAAGCGTCTGGCGCTCCCCGCGGCTGGGTATCGGCTAATCTCGTTCCGGCCGCGGCTTGTCACTTCGCACAGACGCAAAAAGAAAGGATAGCTCTGCCATCCTTTCTTGAGCGCCATATTATTAGCCGCGGCCTTAGTCGAAAGATACTGCCTCATGCAGGAGTATTTCGCCCGCTACGGCGGGCGACCAGGCGCTGTCCGCCCTGGACCCGGACCGGACTGATGTCCGGTGACAGAAAGGCTACCCGGTATTGGGCGTTGGGCTTCGGGCATGGTGCTGCGCCGGCAGGTGCCTAGCCTGTCAAAAGCAGATCAGCCGCAGGCAGAACGAAACTCCGTCCATGCCTTATTGTGTGCCTCCTCCGCCTCCGCAGACACCGTCTGGATCATCTCCCCCCCGGTCACACTCTCCGGTAAGGTCAAAAAGCTGCGGTAAGCCTCGTTGATATGCCCCTCCGCCGCCTTGTTCGTGCAGTAGTATCCCATGTACTCAAAGCACTGAGCCGAAATCTCCGGCCGAAGCACATAGTCAATGAATTTGTGGGCCGCATCCCCATTGGGTGCCGCACTGGGAATAAAGGTCCCCATGATCCCGAACCCTACCCCTTCGGTGGGGTAAACCACCCGGAGCTCCGGGTCCTGAAGCATCGCCAGCGTCACCTGGGAGGTGTACATCACCGCAGCCCCAACCTCCCCGCTGAGCAGGTCGTCCTGCAGGTTGTCGTTTTTAATAAGACGGATGTTGGGCGCCAGCTCCAGCAGCTTTTTCCCCGCCTGGGCAATGACCGCCGGGTCCTCTGTGTTGTAGCTTTCCCCCATCACCTTCAGCGCCATCCCGTTTACCACCCGGTAGTTCCCGATGACCGCAACGTTGTCCTTCAGCGATTCATCCCACAGGTCAGCATACCCCCGGATCTCCTTGCTCACCGTCTTGGGGTTGTAGACAATGGTCTGTACCCCGGAGCCGTAGGGAACGGTGTACTCGTTGGCAGGATCGAAAAACTGCCCCTGAAATACCGGGTTGATGTTCCCCCAGTTCTGGAGCTTCCCGGTGTCCAGCTTTTGGGCCAGACCCTCGGCGATCACCGTTTCAATGATGTAGTCGTCGGCAATAACCACGTCGTAGTCCCCGCCCTTGGCAGCCTCCAGCCGGGCCAGCATGTTCTCGTCGGTGTCAAAGTTGGTGTAGTTGATCTGGATGCCTGTCTCCTTGGTGAAGCCCTCCAGCACCTCCGGGGGGAACATCCCCTCCCAGGTGTACAGGGTCATGGTCTCGGACTTTTTGCCGCACCCCCCCAGGACCGCCAGTACCAGGGCCAGGGTCAGGATCGCTGTAAGCAGTTTTTTCATGGGGTACCTCCGTTTCTTACTCTATCCTTTATCTCTAAGGGCGGAATGCCCCTAAACACACAGTCTCAGCCGGTGCTGCCCCGGCGCCCCAGCCACTGGGAGAGGGCCACCAGCACTACCGTCGCCGCCAGCATCAGGGTGCACAGGGCATTGATCTCCGGCGTCACCCCAAATTTGATCTGGGAATAGATCTTAATGGGCAGGGTGTTGATGCTCACCCCGGTGACAAAAATGCTGATGATCACGTCGTCCATGCTCATGGCAAAGCTGAGCAGCATCCCGGAAAGGATGGCCGGGGCGATAAGGGGCAGGGTGATGTGGAAAAACACCTGGGCCTCACCGGCCCCCAGGTCCCGGGCCGCCTCCGCCAGGGAGGGATCCATCCCCACCAGCCGGGCCTTTACCAGCATAAACACATAGGGGATACAAAAAGCAGTATGCCCGATCACCAGGGTGGTCATCCCAAAGGGCAGCCCCAGCAGGGAGAAAAAGGCCATAAACACCATCCCCAGAATGATCTCCGGGATCATAATGGGCAGGGTGGAAAGGTACTCCATGGGGCCGGTGGTGCGGCTTTTCAGCCGGTGCATCCCCACCGCCCCCAGGGTGCCGATAACCGCCGCCGCCAGGCAGGAAAGGGAAGCCAGCACCAGGCTGTTCCCCAGGGCCTCGAAAACAGCGGCATCCCGAAGCAGGGTCCGGTACCACCGCAGGGAAAAGCCCTCCCACACCGAGCTGAGCCGCCCGTCATTAAAGGAATACACCACCACCAGCAAAATGGGAAGGTACATCACAAGCAGAAGGAAGATCAGATAAAGTTGGGGAAAACGGTTTTTTGTTTTCACAGCAGTCCCTCCAGCTCCTTCACATGGGCGACCCTGCGGTACAGCCAGATCATCACGCTGGTCAGCAGCATCAGCACCACACTGAGGGCCGCCGCAAAGGGCCAGTTATGGGCCTGGTTCAGCTGGTCCTGGATGACACTGCCCACCAGCACCACCTTGTTCCCTCCCAGGATATCAGCGATAAAAAAGAGACCCATGGAGGGGATAAAGGTGAGAATGACCCCGGAGAGCAACCCCGGCAGGGTCAGCGGAAAGGTGACCGTAAAGAAGGCCCTGGGCGCAGAGGCCCCCAGATCCCGGGCCGCCTCCACCAGGCTCCAGTCCATTTTTTCGGCGCTGGAGTACACCGCCAGGATCATAAAGGGCACCAGGGCATAGACCATCCCGATGACCACGGCCGGGTAGGTGTACAGCATCCGCAGGGGCTCCTCCCGAAGGCCCAGACCCATAAGCAGCCGGTCCAGCACGCCGCCGGTCCGCAGCACAATGATCCAGCCGTACAGCCGGATAAGGGAGCTGGTCCAGAAGGGGATCATCAGGGCCATCATGGCGATCTGCTTCCACCGGCCCCGGAGCTTCGCCATAAAGTACCCAAAGGGGTAGCCGATCAGGGCGATCACAGCAGTGCTGGTGATCGCCAGGCGGAAGGACTCCCCGAAGGTGCGCAGGTAGACCGGGGCGAGGATGTTCCGGTAGTTATCAAGGGTAAGCTGTCCCGTGACTCCCCATACCTCTGCCCGCTGGAGGAAGCTGAGCACCACCATATAGACCAGGGGGCCCAGAACAAAAACCAGGGTGAAAAAATACAGGGGAAGGGCCATCAGCCAGGCGGGGCCGTTTTTCTTTTTCATCAGACGTCATCCTCCACCACAGGGGCCAGGGCAGGATCCCAGGAGAGGGTGACGTTTTCCCCCGGGGCCAGGTCCAGGTCGATGCCATGGCGGCTGGCCACCACCTCTCCACCGTCCCCCAGGCCAAAGGCGATACGGAGCATCCCGCCGGCGAAGGTCTTTTCCTTCACCACAGCCCGGATGCCCTCCGGGGCCTCCCCGGCCCGGGCGAACCGCAGCTGCTCGCTGCGCACCGCTACGGTGACGGGCGCCCCCGGCTGGAAGGTCTTTTCCCCGGGCAGAAAAGAAAAGCTGCCTCCGGCCAGCTCCGCCTGGAGGGTGGGGCCGGTGGATTCCGCGACCCGTCCCCGGAGGATATTGGCGCTGCCCACAAACCGGGCCACAAAGGCGGTACGGGGATGGTCGTAGACCTCTGCGGGGGTACCGATCTGCTCAAAGCGGCCCTCCCGCATGACCACGATCCGGTCGCTCATATTCAAGGCTTCCTCCTGGTCATGGGTGATATACAAAAAGGTAACGCCCAGCTTTTTCTGGAGGCGCTTCAACTCCACCTGCATCTGCCGCCGGAGCTGGAGGTCCAGGGCCCCCAGGGGTTCATCCAGAAGCAGGACCCGGGGGCGGCTAGCCAGGGCTCTGGCGATAGCCACCCGCTGGCGCTGGCCGCCGGAGAGCTCCGAGGGCATCCGCTTTTGGTAACCGGGGAGCTGGACCAGCTCCAGCATTTCCCCGGCAATTTTCCGCTGCTCCTCCTTTGGGGCTTTTCTCAAACGGAGGCTATAGGCCACATTTTGCTCCACAGTCATATGGGGGAAAAGGGCATAATTCTGGAAAACGGTATTCACGTCCCGTTTATTGGGGGCCAGGGCGGTAACATCCGTTCCTCCCAAAAGGACACGGCCGCTGTCGGGTTCCTCCAGGCCAGCGATGATCCGCAGGGTGGTTGTTTTTCCGCAGCCGCTGGAACCCAGGAAGGTAATAAACTCTCCCTGATGGATATCGATACTGATTCCCCGGAGGACCTGGGTTTCGCCGAAGGACTTCGTAACATTTTGGAGCTGGAGGATAAGATCCGGCATTTTGCACCACCTTAATATTTAAGCAGTTAAACAATATAGGAATAATGGGCCGATCCTGCACCGCAGAGGGGTTGATGCCATTATATTGCTTTTACTGCTGCCTGTCAAGCACGTTCATGGCCCTACCCGGCGACTTGCGCCTTGACGGTGTACGGGGGTATGGTGGGTGCCTGGAGTTCAAGCGGGCGCAGGGCGGGACGATTCCCCTGCCTTTGACGGACTGGGGGGCGAGGCTTCTGCCAGGGCAGCACCATACCCGAAGGCCAACGCCCAGTGCCGGGCAGCCTTTCTGTCACCGGACATCAGTCCGGTCCGGGTCCAGGGCGGACAGCGCCTGGTCGCCCGCCGCAGCGGGCGAAATTCCCCTGTATGAGGCAGCATCCTTCGATATAGGCCGCGGCTAAAAACATGGCTCTATAGAAAGAATGGTAGAGCTATCCTTTCTTTTTGCGTAAAATCGAAGTGACAAGCCGCGGCCGGTAACGAGACTGGCCGACACCCGGCCGCGGCAGCGCCAGGCGCTGGCGAGTTTTGCTGTTTATCCTTCAAGACAGGCCCGAAGGGCCGCTTCTTGAACGTGTCTGCCTCTCGATCCTGGATATGGGCTTCTCTTATTAGCCGCGCCGTTCTCTTTGACTGCCACGCGCTGGTCAGGCCCTTCGCATTCCTGTCACGTTCTAAAGGCCATTTGTCTCGTTTCGCCTCCCCGGCGGGGGGTCACTTTCTGTCGCGACAGAAAGTAACCAAAGAACGCCCAGGGATTCTCCCTGGACCCGGGGGACCGGCCAAAGGCTCCGGCCTTGGGCGGATGACCCACGGGCCGCCTGA
>JAAWEO010000160.1 GCA_022794295.1 Angelakisella sp.
ACACCCCAGTGGGGTGTTTTGCAATCTCAGCCCCCCTCGAATGGACCGGCCCATAAGGCCGGTCCATTCGACCCTCTACAGGCCGCCCCCAGGCGGCCCCAACAAGCCCCCCGCTCATCAAACCGAGACATCCCCGTAAAGGACCCCCAGCAGGACTTGAAAGCCCCCCGGAATGGTGGTATACTTTGCCCATGGCGATCTGGCAGGGAGAGATCCGAAAACAGATTTAGAGATCATCTGCCAAACACAGAAATGACAAAAAGAAAGGCGGAATGAAGAAATGGTAACTCATATTGTGATGTGGAACCTGAAGGACGAGGCGGAGGGGGGCACCAAGGAGCAGAACGCCGCCATTATGAAGGAGCGCCTGGAGGCCCTGGTGGGGCGCATCCCCGGCCTGCTCTCCCTGCAGGTGGGCAAAAATGTTATGCCCGGCGGCTATGACCTTTGTCTTTTGGGCCGGTACCAGGACCTGGATGCCCTGAAAACCTACCGGGACCATCCCTTCCACAAGGAGGTCCAGCAGTTTGTCCATAAGGTCATCACCGACCGGGTCTCCTGTGACTTCGAGGACTGATGGATGGAGACCCTGAAGCAGCTGGCCCTGCTGTTTGCAGTCTACCTCCTGGCGGTCTGGATCGGGGACTGGCTCCCCTTTGCCTTTCCCGCCAGCGTCCTGGGGATGATCCTGCTCCTTCTGCTCCTCCTCACCGGGGTCCTGAAAACCCGCCAGGTGGAGAAGGGGGCGGATGTCCTCCTTCAGAATATGATGCTTCTCTTTGTCCCGGCGGGGGTCTCCATTCTGGAGTATTACCCCCTGATCCGGGATAAGGTGCCCCAGCTGATCCTCATTGCCCTGCTGACCCTGGGGATCACCCTGGGAGCAACTGCGGTGACGGTGAAGGGTGTGGCGGCCCTGATGGGCCGGAAGGGGGCGGGGAAATGAGTGTGGTCACCCAGTCCCCCCTTTTCGGCATCGCCCTGACGGTGGCGGCCTATGCCATTGGCCTGTGGGTGAACCGGAAAACGGGGCTTTCTATAGCCAATCCCAATCTGATCGCCATTCCCCTGGTGATCCTCTGTCTGGTGCTCACCGGTACCCCCCTGGAGGACTACCAGCGGGGCGGGGAGATGATCAATATGCTGCTGGGCCCGGCCACGGCGGCCCTGGCCCTTTCCATCTATCGCCAACGGGAGATCCTTCGGGAAAACTTCCTGCCGGTGATCCTGGGGTGCCTTGCCGGCTGCTGCGCCTCGGTGGCCTCCACCCTGGCCCTTTGCCGGGTGTTCCACCTGGACGAGGCCCTTACCGCCTCCCTTCTTCCCAAGTCGGTGACCACCCCCATCGCCGTGGAGCTCAGCACCCAGGGGGGTGGCATTGCGGCGGTGACCATTGTGGTGGTGATCTTTACCGGCATCGCCGGGGCGGCCTTCGCCCCGGGGCTTCTTCGCCTGATGGGGATCACCGATCCCATGGCCCAGGGGGTAGCCATCGGCACCGCCAGTCACGGCGTCGGCACCGCCCGGGCCCTGGAGCTGGGGAAGGTCCAGGGGGCCATGAGCGGTGTAGCCATTGGGGTGTCCGGTATCATTACGGTGCTGCTGATCACCTTTCTTTAGCACCCTGCTAACGGCATACAGAAGAAAACAGTCCACGGTCCGGCATGGGGACCGTGGACTGTTTTGATAACAGGGTGTTTCAGATCAGGGCCGCTCCGGCAATGGCCTTCGCCATCAAGATGTGCCGGAAACCCGTGCAGCTTCGTGCTTCTGGGCGGAGAGGAATTCATAGGTCAGGCGGTAGGCCCGGGCCCGCTGTAAATTCCACTGGGAGAAGCTGCCGGAATACTCCGGGGAATCGGTCCTTTCTCCCGTTTCGGTCAGGAGCCTTTGGAGCTCCGGCAGGACCGGGGAGTCCTCCCGCAGGGATTCCCTCTGCCATAGGGCGTACAGATCCGGGGCGCCGGCCACAGCGTGACTCCGGAGGGCGAAGGAGGAAATGGCAGAGGCATCCCCCAGGCTCTCATACCGCCAGATGGCGTTTTTCACCACCAGCGCGTCCACGTTCATCCAGCAAAGGACCAGGAACAGGGCACAGAAGGCGGCGGCGGTCCACCGCGTCAGGGGGATCTCCCGGAACTGGGAAAGGAGAAGCAGCCCGAACACCACCGCCAGCAGCGCCATAAACCAGGTGGTAGAGACCCGGAGCCAGGTCACTCCGCAGCACCGGATGTACAGTCCCATTTTGCAGAGGGCCAGGGCGATGAGAAGCAGGGTCTGGCAGCAAAGGAGGCTATGAAAAATCCGCGTTGGCACGGAGGACCGCTGAGAGGAATCGTTCAGAAAAAGCCGGGTGCCCAAAAGCACCAGCAGGTTCACCACCGAGACCCGGCACAGCTCGAAGAAGCCCTCCCGGGCAAAGCGGGAATAGTCTTGCGGGGCCAGGGCGCCCCTTCGGGTAAAGGTGATAAGCTCCGCCGCCCCGATGACGAAAAACAGGGTGTAAATAAGGCAGAGCACTGCCAGAAGGGTGTAGGCTGCCGCTGGGGGCAGAAGCTTCCGCCTCTTGGCAGCCTCCGCCAGCTTCTCCGGGGTAAAGGCGGAGGTGTGCCGCTTGTGCCGGCAGCCGTAGAGCAGGCCAAACAGGTAAAAGGCGGTGGGGATAGCCAGCAGGGTAATGGGGGAGAGAAGATTTTCGATGCGGACAAGGTCCCCCAGCTGCCAAAGGACCTCCCCGAAGCCTGCCGCCACCGAAGCAAGCTGGGCGCAGACAAACCACAGAACAGGCAGGAAACAAAGGAGGGACAGGCCCCCGATGAAAAGGTTTTTCCCCAGCGTTGTTTTGGCAAAGGTGTTTTTGACCACAGTCCCCCAGCAGTCGAAATTCTGGAAGGGGATGATACAGAGCTGATTGGTCAGGTCGGCGGCCAGACAGTCCCCCAAACGGTCCTCCACCCTGGTTTCTTCCAGGGCCGCCACCCAGTAGACGGTGACCGCCGCCAGGAAAAGAAGATTCAGCCAGGCAATAAGGCCGTTGTCCAGCACCGGGAAGCTGGCGGCGGATAGAAGCATCACCCCCAGCCAGGGGAGGCTTTTCCGGGGGACAGAGGCCCCACCCCACCGCCGGTACACCAGGGCAGCCCCGGCAAAGGCGGCGGTAAAGAGAAGCATCCCCAGCCCCAGCCATCCCTGCCAGCAAAAGCGGAGAAAGAACCAGGCCGCCAGGTAGAGCGCCAGGGCCAGACCACCATCCAGGGGAGCGGCGGGAATCGGCTCCCGGGGCTTTGGCGGCTCGAACTGCCAGGCCCCGGCCCCGGGGAAGGCCTGGGAGGGGGATTCGGGGGTGGGGGGCATTTGGGGCGCACCAGGGGGATCGGGTGCAGGAGCATCTGCGAAAAAGCGGTTTTCTTTCATGGTTCTGTACCTCGCTGTTTATTGATTGTGGTCAGAGGAGGGCTCCTCCTCCGGCTTGTATTCCAGTATATCGGCAGGCTGGCAGTCCAGGGCCCGGCAGATAAGCTCCAGGGTGGAAAAGCGGATGGCCTTGGCCTTGTTGTTTTTCAGGATGGAGAGATTAGCAGGGGTGATGCCGATGCGCTCCGAAAGCTCTCCGGCAGAGACCTTCCGCTTTGCCATCACCACATCCAGATTCACCAAAATGGGCAAGGGAAGCCCCCCTTTCATATGGTGTAGTCGTTTTCTTCCTTCAGGGCCATTGCCTGCTGAAAGACATTTTTGATCACCCGCAGGATCAGCCCCATAAAGGCCGCGGCGGCGGACACCAGCAGGAAGGGGAAAAAGCAGAGGGTAAAGCCCAGGCAGACCCCGGCCACCCCAAAGCAGCACCAGGAGATCCGCCGCAGGTGCAGGATGTTTTCCCCGGTAAAGATTTCCCCCCGGGAAAGCCCTGCCAGCAGCCGCTCCAGGGACCACAGCACCACCCCGGCCAGGGGGACGCAAAGGTAGAAGGCTGCCGGAAGGGCGATGGACAGCCAGCTTTCCTTGCCGCTGTAGTAGACGAAAAGGCGCACCAGCCGGGGAACAAACAGGACCCCCAGCCCCAGAATGACAAAAAACAGCCGGGTAAAAAAGACAGAAAGCCGGACAGAATAGTCCTTTGTCCACATGGAAAAACACTCCTTTGTCCCTTGCTGTCCCTATGATACCACCGAAAAAACCGAAAGTCAATATAATTTTATCGAAAAACGATAAAAATTTTTCGATAAACGAAAATCCTCCTCCGTCAGAGGGGCCAAGGGGAAAAAGAGGCGCCAGGTTTGTTTACATCCTGTTTCTTGACACTTTGTAGGAATCGGGTATAATGGACAAGGGAAGCTACCGATTTCCCCAAAAAACCCAAATCACAGGGCCCCAAAAAGGGGCTTCCATAGAGCCGGGCGGCGCAGGCGCCCCTGGTTAGTCTGACAGAAAGGCGGCGGTTCCTTGCAGAGGCTGCTTCTTGTTTTTTCCTGCATCATTCTGGTGATCCTTTTTGCCCTACAGGGCTTTCAGCCCCAGTACCAGCTGCCCACCACCGAGCAGCTGGAGGAGGGTACCGAGTTTCCCGAGGGCAGCGGGCCGGAGGAGGCCCTTACCGAGATCTACTTTGATGTGGATATTCTGGGGGTGGAGGAGGTCACCAGCCAGGTGCTGGAGGATAAATTCGGCCTGGACCCGGCCCATTGGCTTTCGGTTTACGGGCGGTACACCAACGGGCGGTTCGGCATTGCGGATGTGTTCCTGATCCGGCCCAGGCCGGGGCACGAGGATGAGGTCCGGGAATGCCTGGAGACCATTAAATTATCCCGGATGAATCTTTTCCGGACTTTCGATGTGTACAACGCCTATTCCCTGGCGGAAAACGGGTCCATCTATCAGCGGGGGGATTACTACATTCTGCTGATGATCGAGGACGAGGAGCGGGTGCGGGGGATCCTGCGGAATTATCTGCCCCGGTAGTGCTCCGGACAGAGGTGTACAGGAACAGACCGGCTGGTACCGTTTACAAGCCGGACCAGACAGCGGCGTCCTTCTTTGGCTTTTTAATGGCAGCCAAAGGAGGACGCCGCTTTTTTATCTTTAAGGGCGCGCCCTAGAGCCTGTTTTAAAACCTGAGTATTGAGAAGTGCAGACAGAAGTGATAGAATAGGGCACATGAGACGACATGAAATAAGCGAAGAAAAATGGAAGA
>JAAWEO010000161.1 GCA_022794295.1 Angelakisella sp.
CGATGCCGAAGATATAGGTCAGGCCGATCTCTACCCGCTTCTCTCTGGGCAGGTCGATACCAGCAATACGAGCCATAAATGTGCACCTCCTACTTTTTCGTTTAACCCTGACGCTGCTTGTGCTTCGGGTTGTCGCAGATGACCATGATGCGGCCCTTGCGCTTGATAATCTTGCACTTTTCGCACATGGGTTTCACGGAAGGTCTGACTTTCATTGGTTTTACCTCCTTGTGCTGCTTGGTTACTGGGCGGAACAGCGCCCTCGTGCCTGGGTGCTTATAAAGCCGGCTTTGTCCCATGGGGGGCAAAATGGGCTTTATTTGGTTCTCCAGGTGATACGCCCCTTGTGGATATCGCTGGGGGACAGCTCTACGGTGACCTTGTCGCCGGGCAGGATGCGGATGTAGTTCATCCGCAGCTTGCCGGAGATATGGGCCAGGATCCGGCTGCCGTTTTGCAGCTCCACCCAGAACTGGGCGTTGGGGAGGGCATCCACAACGGTGCCCTCGGCTTCGATGACATCTTTCTTAGACATTTGCAAATGCCTCCCTTAATCTGCCTGACCTGGGGGGCACAGGGCAGTCAAGGCCCTGTGCAGGGCCCGGTCCGACCCGATGCCTGCCAGCTCCACCCGTTTCCCGGTGGGGCGCAGGTGCTTTGGATTCTTCCGTTTGGGGCTCACCAGCTTACGGCGCTTTCCGTCAGCAATGAGGGGGGAACCATCCTCCCCTGCCCCTACAACAGCGTAGAAGCTCCCTTTGTCGTGCCCGGCGGCGGAAAAGACCACCTCTCCATATTCAAGCATGGGGCACCCTCCTATGGCCGGGTGAGGATCACCGGGCCGTTTTCGGTGATTGCCACCGTGTTCTCAAAATGGGCAGAGGGCAGTCCGGTGGCGGTGCGGATGGTCCAGCCATCCCGTTTGTCCTTTACCACCTCGTCGCCCTTCATGTTGATCATGGGCTCAATGGCCAGGGTCATGCCGGGGCGCAGGCGCTGGCCGTGACCGGCCTTGCCGTAGTTGGGCACCTCCGGCTCCTGGTGCATTTCGCTGCCAATGCCGTGGCCCACATACTCCCGCACCACGCCAAAGCCGTGGCTCCGGGCGTATTCTTCCACCGCGGCGCCAATGTCCCCCAGGCGGTTCCCCGGCTGGGCGGCGGCAATGGCCAGCTCCAGGCATTTCTGGGTGACCTCCATCAGCTCCAGGCACTGGGCCGTGGCGGCTCCGGCGGCTACCGTAAAGGCGTTGTCGCCGTGAAAGCCCTTGTAAATGGCCCCGGTGTCGATGCTGACAATATCCCCCTCCTGGATCCTGCGGCGCTTTGACGGGATGCCGTGAATGACCTCCTCGTTGACCGATACACAGGCGGCGGCAGGAAAGCCGCCGTAGCCCAGGAAGGAGGGCTTTGCCCCAAAGGAAAGGATGACGTCGTGGACCGCCCGGTTTACATCCATGGTGGTCCTGCCTGGCTGGACTGCCTTTACCCCAGCCATCAGGGCCAGGTGGGAGATCCTTCCGGCCTCCCGCATCAGTTCCAGCTCCCGGCTGGTTTTCAGCACGATCATGCTTCCTGTCCCTCCAGGATCCGCAGGGTGGCCTCGGTAGCTGCCTCGATGGTGGTGCTGCCGTCAATCTCAAAGAGCTTGCCCTGGCTACGGTAATACTCCACCAGGGGCTCGGTCATTTTGTGGTAGTTGGACAGCCGCTCCCGGATCGTCTCCGGCTTGTCATCCTTGCGGATCATCAGCTTGCTGCCGCACCTTTCGCACAGGTCACCGGCGGAGGAGGGCTGGCTGAGAAGGTGATAGGTGGCTCCGCACCCCTCGCAGACCCGGCGGTTGCACAGGCGCTCTTCGATAAGAGCGTCGGGGACCATAAGGTACAGCACCTTATGGATCTCCACCCCCATGGCATCCAGGGCCTGGGCCTGGGGCAGCGTGCGGGGGAATCCATCCAGGATGAAGCCCTCGCCGCAGTCCTCCTGGGCCAGCCGTTCCCTGACGATGCCGTTGACCACCTCGTCGGGGACCAGGCCCCCTCTGTCGATGATGGCCTTGGCCTGCTGCCCCAGGGGGGTGCCTGCCCGGATGGCCTCACGCAGGATGACGCCGGTGGAGATGGAGGGGATATCCAGGTGTTCCTGGATAATCTCCCCCTGTGTCCCTTTCCCCGCTCCCGGGGCACCTAACAGAATGAGATTCATGTCGCACTCCTTTTCGCTGCCCTAAGGGGCTTACTCCAGGAAGCCCTTGTAATGGCGCATCATCATCTGGCTTTCCAGACTGCGGACGGTGTCCAGAGCCACGCCTACGACAATGATGACCGAGGTGCCGCCCAGGGCCACGTTCATTCCGGTCATAGCGGTAATGAGAATGGGCAGGATGGCGATGGCGCCCAGCATCAGGGCCCCCACCAGGGTGATCTTGGAGATGACCTTGGTGATGAAGTCCGAGGTGGGCTTGCCGGGACGGATGCCCGGGATCGCCCCGTTGTTCTTCCGCAGGTTATTCGCCATCTCGATGGGATTGTAGGTGATGGCGATATAGAAGTAGTTGAAGCCGATGATCAGCAGGAAGTACAGCACCGCGTAAAGGAGGGAGCGGTAGCTGAACATGTTAAAGAAGGCGGTAGCCCAGGGATGCAGCTCGGGGTCCAGGTTCAGGAACCCGCCGATGGTCCCGGGGATCGCCAGGAAGGTGGAGGCGAAGATAATGGGCAGAACGCCGCTCATGCTCAGCTTAATGGGCATAAAGGAGCTCTGGCCGCCGTACATCTTGCGGCCCACCACTTTTTTGGCGTACTGGACGGGGATGCGCCGCTCGGCGTTGTTCATCAGCACGATAAAGGCGATCTCCGCCAGAAAGACAATGGCGATCAGGGGGACCCACAGCCACATAATGCCGCCCTGGTCAAAAAGGACCTTGATCATATCCCCCACCGCAGCGGGAACGCGGGAAACGATGCCCGCGAAAAGGATCAGGGAGATGCCGTTGCCGATGCCCTTTTCATCGATCCGTTCCCCCAGCCAGACCACCAGCATGGAACCGGCCACAAAGGCCCCCACGATGGTCACTGCCGCCAGCACCCCAGAGACCCCGGTGGTGTAGGCCACAGCCTGGCTGTTGCGGAACATGGTGTAGAAGGCCACCGCCTGGAGGACCGCCAGGGCCACCGTGGTGTACCGGGTGATCTTCTTCAGGCGCTCCTGACCCTCGGGCCCCTCCTTAGCCATCCGCTCCAGGGCCGGGATGGCCACAGTCAGCAGCTGGATGACAATGGAGGAGGTGATATACGGAGAGATGGAGAGGGCAAAGAGGGTAGCCTGGGAGAAGGCGCCGCCGGTGAGCATATCCAGGTAACCCAGCAGGTTCCCGGTGCTGTTCACCATGGCCTTCAGGAAGGTGGGATCGATAAAGGGAACGGGAATGGCAGAGCCCACCCGCACCACCAGAAGGATCATCATAGTAAAGATGAGCTTCCTTCGCAGATCCTCGATCTTCCAGGCGTTTCTCAGGGTCTCAAACATTTATACCACCTCGGCCTTTCCGCCGGCAGCCTCGATTTTACTCTTAGCGCCTTCGGAGAAAGCAGCTACTTTGACGGTCAGCTTCTTGGTGAGCTCGCCTCTGCCAAGGATCTTGATGCCGTCACGAGTGTTCTTAACCAGACCGGCTCCTACGATGGCCGCTTCGTCCACCACAGAGCCATCCTCAAAACGGTTCAGCTGGTCCACGTTGATGGCTTCGTACCGGGTGGCGAAGATGTTCACAAACCCTCTCTTGGGTACACGGCGCTGAAGGGGCATCTGGCCGCCTTCAAAGCCGGGGCGGACACCGCCGCCGGAGCGGGCATTCTGGCCCTTGTGTCCCTTGCCCGCGGTCTTACCCGCGCCGGAGCCGTTGCCGCGGCCTACGCGAAAGGCCTTCTTGACAGAGCCGGGAGCGGGGGAAAGCTCGTTCAGTTTCATGGTTTACCTGCACCTCCTTGCATTTAAGCGTTCTCTACCTCGACGAGGTGGGAAATGGTCGCGATCTTGCCCCGGGTGGCGGCATTGTCCGGCTGGACAGTGCTCTGGCCGATCTTCCGGAGGCCCAGGGAGTAGGCAGTGGCAATATGGTTTTTCTTTCTGCCATTGAGGCTCTTAGCCAGTTTGATCTTCAGCTGTGCCATTCTTGCTGCCTCCTTATCCTAAAATCTCTTTGGCGGACTTGCCCCGGACGGCAGCCACCTGCTCGGCATCCCGCAGGGAGGCCAGACCCTTGATGGTGGCGGTAACCACGTTGCAGGGGTTGTTGGAACGCAGGCACTTGGTACGGATATCCCGGATGCCGGCTACCTCCAGCACGGCACGGACGGGGCCGCCGGCGATAACGCCAGTACCCTCGGGGGCGGGCATCATCAGCACCTCGCCGGCGCCGAATTTGCCGATCACCTCGTGGGGGATGGAGGTCCCCTTCAGGGAGACCTTGATCATGTGCTTCTTGGCGTCCTCAATGCCCTTGCGGATGGCGTCGGGGACCTCGGAGGCCTTACCAAGGCCAAAACCTACCAGGCCGTTGCCGTCGCCCACGACTACCAGCGCCGCGAACTTGAAGATACGGCCGCCCTTTACCGTTTTGCTGACACGGTTAATGGCTACGACCCTTTCGTTAAGATCCAGTTTGGATGCGTCGATTCTTGCCAAAAGTATTCCCTCCTTCTTTAGAATTTCAGTCCGCCCTCCCGGGCGCCCTCGGCCAGCTCCTTGACCCGGCCGTGGTAGACAAAGCCGCCCCGGTCAAAGACCACTTCCTCAATGCTCTTGGCCTTGGCGCGCTCGGCGATCATGAGACCCACCTTGTGGGCGCCCTCCTTGTTGCCGCCGCTGCCCTCAAAGCCCTTGTCCAGGCTGGAGGCAGCTGCCAGGGTAACACCGGCGGCATCATCGATAAGCTGGGCATAGATGTGGTTGGCGGAGCGGAAAACGGCCAGACGGGGACGCTCATGAGTCCCGGAGATCTTGGCCCGGATGCGGGCGCGGATCTTCTTGCGGGCTTCCTTGCTGTTCTGTTTCTTAACCATACAAAACTCCTCCTTCCCTTACTTCTTGCCCTTGCCGGCTTTGCCTTCCTTGCGGATGATCACTTCGCCGAC
>JAAWEO010000162.1 GCA_022794295.1 Angelakisella sp.
TGGCCGGTCCCCCGGGTCCAGGGAGAATCCCTGGGCGTTCTTTGCCTTCTTTCTGTCGCTACAGAAAGAAGGTCCGCCGGAAGGGCAAACGAGACAAAAAACTTTTAGAACGAGACAGGAATGCGAAGGAGAGACCATCGCGTGGCAGTCAAAGAGAACGAGTCTATGAAATAACAAAAGCCTATATCCAGGACCGAGAGGCAGACACGTTCAAGAAGCGGCCCTGCGGGCCTGTCTTGAAGGACAAACAGCAAAAACCGCCAGCGCCTGGCGCTCCCCGCGGCTGGGTATCGGCCAGTCTCGTTCCGGCCGCGGCTTGTCACTTCGATTCTACACAATAAAGAAAGGACAGCCCTACCATCCTTTCTGTAGCGCCATATTATTAGCCGCGGCCTATATGGAAAGATACTGCCTCATATCGGGGAGTTTCGCCCGCTGCGGCGGGCGACCAGGCGCTGTCCGCCCTGGACCCGGACCGGACTGATGTCCGGAGACAGAAAGGCTAACCGGTACTGGGCGTTGGGCTTCGGGTATTGTTTTGCACTTTTGGCGCTTTAAGGTATGTGCAGCGCCGCAGGCTAATCATCCAGCTTCAGCACCGCCATAAATGCCTCCTGAGGCACTTCCACCGTCCCCAGCTGCCGCATCCGCTTCTTTCCTTCCTTCTGCTTCTCCAACAGCTTCTTCTTCCTCGTAATATCACCGCCATAGCATTTTGCCAAAACATCCTTCCGCATGGCCTTCACCGTCTCCCGGGCAATGATCTTCCCCCCCACTGCCGCCTGAATAGGTACCTCGAACAGCTGCCGGGGAATATGCTCCTTTAGCTTCTCCGCCATCCTCCGCGCCCGGGGATACGCATTGTCCGCAAATACAATGAAGGAAAGGGCGTCCACCATCTCCCCGTTGAGAAGAATATCCAGCTTCACCAGCCGGCTCTCCCGGTAGTCCGCAAGCTCGTAGTCAAAGCTGGCATACCCCCGGGTCCGGGATTTCAGCGCGTCGAAAAAGTCGTAGATGATCTCCGCTAGGGGCAGGTCGTAGTGAAGCTCCACCCGGTCGGTGTCCAAATATTTGGTGTCCTTGTAGATCCCCCGCCGCCCCTGGCACAGGTCCATAATGGTGCCGATGAATTCGGTGGGGGTGAAGATGCTTGCCTTCACAAAGGGCTCCTCTGCCCCGGCAATGGTCCCCGGGTCGGGGTAATTGGTGGGGTTGTCAATGCTGATCACCTCCCCGTTGGTGAGGGTCAGCCGGTAAACGACGCTGGGGGCGGTGGTGATAAGATCCAGGTTGTACTCCCGTTCCAGCCGCTCCTGGATGATCTCCATATGGAGAAGGCCCAAAAATCCGCACCGGAAGCCAAAGCCCAAAGCCACCGAGGTCTCCGGCTCAAAGGAGAGGGCGGCGTCGTTAAGCTGGAGCTTTTCCAAAGGCTCCCGAAGGTCCGGGTACTTGGCTCCGTCAGCGGGGTAGATGCCGCAGAAAACCATGGGGTTTACCTTCCGATAGCCGGGAAGAGGTTCCGGGGTGGGATTTTCCGCCCCGGTGACGGTGTCGCCTACCCGGGTGTCCTGGACCGTTTTAATAGAGGCGGTAATGTACCCCACCTCCCCGGCGGTAAGCTCCGCCAGGGGGTTCAGGGAGGTCGCACCCATGGAGCCCACCTCCACCACGCCGAACTCCGCCCCGGTGGCCATCATCCGGATGGTCATGCCCGGCTTTGCCGAGCCCTCCATCACCCGGACATAGACAATGACCCCCTTGTAGGGATCGTAGACCGAATCAAAGATCAGGGCCTTCAGGGGCTTTTCGTCCTCTCCCCTGGGGGCAGGGATATCGGAGACGATGCGCTCCAGGACCTCGTGGATATTGATGCCGTTTTTGGCGGAGATGCGGGGGGCATCCAGGGCGGGGATGCCAATGATGTCCTCCACCTCGTGGGCGACACGCTCCGGGTCGGCGGCGGGAAGGTCGATCTTGTTGATCACCGGGACGACCTCCAGGTCATGGTCCACTGCCAGGTAGGTGTTGGCAAGGGTCTGGGCCTCAATGCCCTGGCTGGCGTCCACCACCAAAACGGCGCCCTCGCAGGCGGCCAGGGAGCGGCTGACCTCATAGCCAAAGTCCACATGGCCGGGGGTGTCAATCAGATTAAACTGGTACCGCTGGCCGTTATCGGCATCATAATAAAGACGCACAGCCCGGGCCTTAATGGTGATGCCGCGTTCCTTTTCCAGGTCCATATTATCCAGGATCTGGGATTCCATTTCCCGCTGGGAGACGGAGGCGGTGGCCTCCAGGAGGCGGTCAGCGAGGGTACTTTTACCGTGGTCGATATGGGCAATGATGCAAAAATTTCGGATGTTTTCCTTTGGGAAAGACATGGGATTCCTCCTCGCAATGATATATAGCGGGCCAGGGCCCGCAGCCAGCCCCGCAGCCCCTACCCGGCGCCTTGCGCCTTGACGGTGTGCGGGGTGGATAGTGGGTGCCTGGAGTCCTAACGGGTGCAGGGCGGGGCGATTCCCCGGCCTTTGACGGACTGGGGCGGGGGAGGTTTCTGCCAGTGCAGCACCATACCCGAAGCCCAACGCCCAGTACCGGGTAGCCTTTCTGTCACCGGACATCAGTCCGGTCTGGGTCCAGGGCGGACAGCGCCTGGTCGTCCGCCGCAGCGGGCGAAACTCCCCGGAATGAGGCAGCATCCTTCGATTAAGGCCGCGGCTAAAAATCTGGCGCTGTGAAAGGCACGAACCCCTTCCCCTTGTATCCTTGTATTCTCGAAGTGACAAGCCGCGGCCGGAACGAGACTGGCCGTTACCCACTCGCGGGGAGCGCCAGGCGTTTTCGGCTTTGACTGCCTACCCTTCAAGACAGGCCCGCAGGGCCGCTTCTTGAACGTGTCTGCCTCTCGTTTCTGGGTGCAGTATTTTAGTTTGTGATAGCGCCGTTCTTTTTGACTGCCACGCGCCGGTCTGCCCCTTCGCAGTCCTGTCTCGTTCTAAAGGCCATTTGTCTCGTTTCGCCTCCCCGGCGAGGGGTCAGGCGCGCGGACCTTCTGCGGAAGGTCCGCGCGCCTCACGGGGGGACTAGTCCCCCGTGGGCCCCCTAACCCTCCGGGGGGGGTGGTGCCTCCGGCGGAGCCGCTTCGCGGCTAAGGCTTGTGGGCGGGGGGGATGGGTTTGGTGGGATTACAGGTAGCGGTCTTGTTTTCTTTGGGCGTTGTAGCGGGAGTATTTGCCTTGGCGTTGCTTGCGGCGTTTTATTTGGACCAGGAGGGAGGAGTAGAGCACCACAAAGCTGATGACGAACAGGACACAGAACTTGAACCAGAAGGTATGGACGGAGGCTTCCAGCCAGCCGAGCCAGACCAGGGGCTTGCTGGCTTCGATAT
Source organism: Angelakisella sp. (assembly GCA_022794295.1). GTDB lineage: Bacteria > Bacillota > Clostridia > Oscillospirales > Ruminococcaceae > Angelakisella. Next base: position 3,398 of record JAAWEO010000162.1, read on the forward strand.
AGTCGGTGGTCATCAGGGGGACGGAGCCGATTTCCTCGTCGGCCAGGATCAGGTGGAGGCGGCCGACCTCCAGGCCTTTTTCCACCGGGGCGGCGATGGCCTCCGGCAGGTCGTAGCGGTACTGGACACTGGTCAGGTCCATGCTGGTGGGCATCAGGGCCATAAAGGTTTCGGCGGTGGCTAGGGGCATATGGTCGGTCGTAAAGGAATACTTGACCGGAACCTCCTCCATGATCTGGCCTTTTTCCATCACAGTACGGACTGCAAAGCTGTCAAAGGCCCACCGGAGAAGGTCCTCGGCCTCCCCGTAGAGGGTGGTACGGGTATCCGCCAGGGAGGCGCCCCCGGGGGTCTCCAGAAGGATCAGGAGATAGCTGTACCCGCTGGTGGAGGCCATTACGGCAATGCCCGCATTCTGGCCGGAGACCACACTGATAAACCCGCCGTCCACCGGGGCGTAGTAAAATTCGCTGGTAGTGGACATCATGGCATTGGTGTAGTTAAACTGATTCAGGGAATCGTGGCGGTTGGTGGGGCCGATATCGTAATTGCGGGCTTGCAGGATGGTGCGGAGGGTTTCGTTTTCCATCACCTTCCGGAAGATAATAGCCATATCCCGGGGGGTGGTCCAGCTGTTTTGGGCGGGGTCATCATCGTGGAAGCCGGCGGGGTCGGCAAAGGTGGTGCCGGTACAGCCCAGCTCGGCGGCACGCTGGTTCATCAAATCTGCGAAGTGCCCCAGGCTGCCGTCCCCCACGTAATCCCCCAGCATCAGGGTGGCCTCGTTGGCGGACTGGAGGAGCATGGAATACAGAAGCCCCCGGATGGTGACCTCCTCCCCCTGGAGGATGCCGCCCAGGTTGGCGCTGCCGTAGACCAGGTTCTGGATATACAGCTTCAGGGCGGCAGTCTCCTGGTCCATATCCAGGCTGTTTGCCTCCATATATTCCACGGTCATAAGGGCGGTCATAAGCTTTGCGAGATAACCGGCCTCCATGGGCTCGTTGGCGTTTTGTTCAAAGATCACTTGATTTGTATCGGTATTTTCCAGCCAGACGCCGCGGGACTGGGGTTGAAAGGAGGGGAGGTAGGCGGCGTGGGCAGGGGACAGAAACAAGGTGACTGCCAAAAGGAGGGCGAGGGATTTTTTGACAGCAGGGAGCAGGGGTTTCATGGTAGACAAGTCCTCCTTTTTTCGCTACAATATGAGTACAAGGCGGGGCGCTTCCCTGGCTTTTGACAGGCTGGGGAATCCGACACACCTGCCGGTGCAGCACCATACCCGAAGCCCAACGCCCAGTACCGGGTAGCCTTTCTGTCACCGGACATCAGTCCGGTCCGGGTCCAGGGCGGACAGCGTCTGGTCGACCGCTGCCTGCGCCCGCAGGGCCGCTTCTTGAACGGGCGGCCTCTCGGTCCTGGGTGCAGTGTTTTGCTTTGTGGCAGTGTCGTTCTCTTTGACTGCCACGCGCCAGTCAGGCCCTTCGCATTCCTGTCTCGTTTTAAAGACCCTTTGTCTCGTTTCGCCTCCCCGGCGAGGGGTCACTTTCTGTTGCGACAGAAAGTAACCAAAGAACGCCCAGGGATTCTCCCTGGACCCGGGGGACCGGC
>JAAWEO010000163.1 GCA_022794295.1 Angelakisella sp.
CACTTCGAGAATACAAAGACGGGGTGGGTGACGGTTCGTGCCTTTCACAGCGCCATATTTTTAGCCGCGGCCTATGTCGAAAGATGCTGCCTCATTACGGGGAGTTTCGCCCGCTGCGGCGGACGACCAGGCGCTGTCCGCCCTGGACCCGGACCGGACTGATGTCCGGTGACAGAAAGGCTACCCGGTGCTGGGCGTTGGCCTTCGGGCATGGTGCTGCGCCGGCAGAAGCCTCGCCCGCCCCATTGACAAGGCCATCTGCCAGTGTTATACTTGTACTGTACTAACTGTACCAGTTGTTATAGTACAGTAAAAGGAGGCCCCGCCCCTGTGATCGCCGTCGACCCCACCAGCCGTGTGCCCATCTACCGCCAGATCGAGGACCAGATCACCGAACTGGTCCTCCTGAACCTCTGGCCCCAGGGCACCCGGCTCCCCTCAGTGCGCAGCCTCGCCCTGGAACTGAATATCAACCCCAATACCATCCAAAAGGCATACCAGAACCTGGAGACCCGTGGGATCATCCGCTCTGCCCCCGGCCGGGGCAGCTTTGTAGCCAGCCGGGAACCCGCCCAGGCTGCCCTCCGCAGCCAGGCGGAAGCTGCCCTCCGGGAGGCAGCCGGAAAAGCCGCCCTGGCCGGCCTCTCCCGGGAAGAAGCTTCCCGGATTTTGGACCAGGTGTGGAAAGGAGAGAAAACCCATGATTGAAGTGGTAAAAGCCGCAAAACGGTTCGGGAAAACGGCCGCCCTCACCGGGGCCACCGCCCATATCCCCAGGGGCAGTATTTACGGCCTGATGGGCCCCAACGGCAGCGGGAAAACTACCCTGCTGAAAACCATTGCCGGGATCTACCACCCCGATGCCGGGGAAGCTTTGGCGGCAGGGGAACCGGTCTGGGAAAATCCCGCAGCAAAGAGGAACCTCTTTTTTCTTCCCGATGACCTTTGCTTTCTTCCAGGCAGTACCCTGGAAAGCCTGGCACGGCTGTACCAGGGGCTTTTCCCCACCTTTGACCGGGAGGAATACCGGCGCCTTCTTACCATCTTCCCCCTGGAGGAGAAAAAACGCCTCTCCCGGTTCAGCAAGGGGATGCGCCGCCAGGCAGGGCTGGTCCTGGCCCTCAGCTGCCGGACCCCTTGCCTCCTGCTGGATGAAGTCTTTGATGGTATGGACCCGGTCGTCCGCAAAAAGGCACGGCAGCTCCTAATCCGGGAGGTGGAGTCCCGGGGGCTGACAGTGGTCATTGCCAGCCATAACCTGCGGGAGCTGGAGGATCTCTGCGACCGGGTGGGCCTCCTCTACCAGGGGAGCCTCTGCCTGGAGCGGGAGCTGGACAGCCTGCGGGAAAGCTTTGCCAAGGTTCGGGCCGCCTTCCCCCAGCCGGTGGATTGGGATGCCTCCGGCCTGGATATCCTCCGGCGGGAGGATCAGGGGAGCCTGGTCAGCCTTCTGGTCCGGGGTAGCCCGGAGGAAACAATGGACCGTTTGGAGGGGCTTCATCCCCTCTTTGCAGAGGCCCTCCCCCTGACCCTGGAGGAAGCCTTTTTCAGCGAAATGGAGGTGCTTGGCTATGACAGTGACAGCCAGCTTTCCCGGTAACAGAAACCAGCTCCGGGAGGGAGTCCCCCTTCTCCGCCACCTGCTGCGGAAAAATCTTCCCTGGATGGGGGCCTTTTTCGCCCTCTCCTTCTGGGTGCTTCCGGTCCATTATATCCTGGAGATCTTTATGGGCCGGAGCAGCATCCTTTTCCTTCCCGGCGACGATGCCCCAGTCCCCTTTGGAGCCCCCAACGCCACCCCCGCCAGGATCTTTACCGAGCTTTCCATGGAGGAATTTCTCGTCCTGGTCACCGGGGCAGCCATCCTCCTGGCCCTGGTCCAGACCCGCTGGCTGCGGTCCAAAGGGGAGACGGAGTTCTGGCACAGCCTGCCGGTGGGGCGGGAGGTCCTTCTCCTGAGCCAGGCTGCAGCTGCCTGGCTCACCATCGCCCTGCCCCTTCTGGCAGATTACCTGGTGGTCCTTCTGGCAGGGGGGCTCCGCCTGGCTGCAAAAAGGCCGGGGCAAGATTTCTTCATCCTCCCGGTGGGGGAGATCCTTCTGGACCTGCTGGGGTGGCTGTCCGTCACCCTTGCCATTATCGCCATCATCTTTTTGGCCGGTGTGATGACCGGGCGCCTGGCCGAGACCCTGGCTGTGTCGGGGATCCTGTTCTGCGGCCCCCCTGGGGTGTGCGCGTTTCTTGAGCTGTCCATCAGCCATTTTTTGGTGGGATGGAATGAAAGCTCTGTCTTTCTGGATTTACTAGAATACTCCTCCCCCCTGGTACTGATGCTTGGACGCTACGAAAGCTACAACAGCTTTTCCGGCACCTATCCTGCACAAAGCAGCTGGATGCTTCTTCTGTGGCTTGCCCTGGGGCTGTTTTGCCTTTGGCTGGCCTGCCGGGGGTTTCGGGACTGCCCCGCCGAATCCGCCGGGAACGGGGGCGTCCGGGAACCCTTGGGGCTTGCGGTCTCTTTGCTGGCTGCCTTTGCAGGGGGACTGGCAATAGGGCTGTGGTTCTGGGATACCCTTCCGTTTCCGCTTATGGTGGCCCTCGCCTCCTTTGGGGTGGCAGTGGTGTCTCGGCTGCTGCTTGGCTGCGGCCTTCGGGGTCTGGTCAGGGGGCTTCCGCTGGTGGCCCTTTGCATGGTCCTGCCGGTGGCGGCGGCCCTTGTGGTCACAAGCGGCGGCCTGGGGTACGAAAGCTACCTCCCCCCGGTGGACCGGGTGGGTCAGGTGCAGGTCCAATACCGGGGCCGTTACGGCACCCTGGCCAAGCGGCTGGACCACAAGGAGGGGCTGCAGGACCTTGGGACAGACGGGAGGACCTGGTACCAGTACCCTGATCAGCAGTATGTCGTTCTCACTACCCCAGAGGGGATCCAGGCGGCGGAGGACCTCCACAGCAGCCTGGCGCGGTGGCAGCAGCAGGCCCCGAAGGGGCACAAAAGCCTTGCAGGGAGCATTCAATTTCTCTACGATGACGGGACCTCCCGGCTCTATGGACAGCGGCAGCCGGACCACCTTGCCATCGGTCAGCCCCGGGAACTGGAAGCTCTTTTGGACCTGGAGGAAAGCCCGGAGTTCCGGCGCCAGACCGACCCCCGGTTTACCATCACCCCCAATGAGGTCCGGGCTGTTTGGGTCAGCGACGTCACCGGCCTGATCACCAGTGAGGCCATCACCAATGGGGAGACCCTGGCAAGGCTGCTGGCGGCCATGAAGGCGGATGCAGAGGCCTTCCGAACCAGCACCCTCCGGGATGGCACCGCCCGGGCAGTGGCCTATCTTTCGGTGGAGACCACCGCCCCCACTCCCGTCTACAAGGTCACCGGCCCGTATTGGGAGGGGGAGACCACCACCCCCATCGAACAGGACCTTTGGCGGGATTTCTGCCTGCCGGTCTACCTGGACGACCGGAACACACAGGCCGTTCTGACCGATGCCGGATACGGGGTGTACACCGATCCCGCCCCAGGCCTGGAAAAGGTCACCGGCCTGCTGGTGGATTGGTGGGGGGATTGCTCCTGGATCCGGGAGGCCTACTGGACCGGCACCGGTCCCCGGGACCTGTGGCCCGGCCAAAACGCCGCGATCGAACACAGCGAGGTCCCAGAGGCCCGCCTTTCGGTCACCGCTCCCGCCCAAAGGAAGGAGCTGCTGGACCGCTCCCTGGGGGTGGACTGCCACATTTCGGAGCGAGGCTTTTTGGTGACCCTTGTGGGAGAGGACCGCCAGGGCAGCACCTTCTGGCTCTCCACCTGGGAGGAAGCCCCGGGGTTTGTACAAAGCTGGTACCAGGAAAATAAAAAACAGCTGATAAGCGGCGAAGGGATGCGGTACCAGCATCTGCCATAAGCAAAAGGACCTTCCGGCAAAAAGCAGGGAGGTCCTTTTCTGTGGACAGGGAGAAGAAAGCTCAAAGGTGGAAAGGGCTTCAGATCCCCAGGGCGGAAAGGATGGTCACGGCAATGGGGGGCACCAGCAGGGCGGGGAGAAGGTTCAGGGTCTTGATCTCCTTGATACCCAGGATCCCCAGACCGGAGGCCAGGATCAGAATGCCGCCCACCAGACTGATCTCGGTCATCAGGGCGTCGGTAATAAAGGGCTGGATCAGCCCCGCCAGCAGGTAGATAGCCCCCTGCCAGCAGAAAAGGACCAGGGCAGCCAGGGCGATCCCAATGCCGAAGGTGGAGGAAAGAACGATGGAGGTAATGCCATCCAGAATGGCGTTGGTGTACAGGTAGGTATTGTCCCCCTGAAGGGCGCTTTGCATCGGCCCCAGAATAGAAAGGGTACCGGCGCAGAAAAGGAGAATGGCCGTGGAAAGCCCCTGGGCCAGGTCCGATCCCCGGGAGATTTTAGAGACCGCCCGGGCAAAGGCGGTGTCCAGGGAAAGCCTCGTCCCGATCAGCCCGCCCAGCGCCAGACTGACAATAAAGAGCACATGATACCGGGAATTGGGCATAGCCCCCACAATAGAATTGATCCCCAGGGCAGTGGCAGCCAGCCCCATAGAATCCATCATGATCGTCTTGTATCGTTCCCCGATCCCCTTTTTTAAAGTGCTGCCTGTAATGCTTCCAATGAGGATAGTGGTGGCGTTGGCAATGGTCCCGAGCATAAACGGTGGCTCCTTTCAAAATCAAATACCATTAACATGTCATAAATTATAACAAGTCAAAATTCCCCTGTCAAGAACCACCTTTACCCCCACCAAGCACCCCCCACCCCCGCCCCGCAGCCATTAGCCCGAAGGGCTCCGCTTTTTTCCGCAGAAAAAAGCACCTAATCCGGCCAACGAGCCTCCGGCCGCGAAAGCCCGGACGCTGGCAGGCGGGAGCACAAATCCAAGATGCCAGCACAACCCAGCCGCCTGGCGCCATTTGCCGCGAAGCGGCTCCGCCGGAGGCACCAAAATCCCCCCCGGAGGGTTAGGG
>JAAWEO010000164.1 GCA_022794295.1 Angelakisella sp.
GCCGCTTACCAGCGTCCGGGCTTTGGCGGCCGGAGGCTCGTTGGCCGGATAAGGTGATTTTCGCTGCGGCGAAAATCGGAGCCGCTTCGCGGCTAATGGGGAACGGCTAAGGCCTGCGGGCCAGGTTGGGACGTCTTTGGTGCCTCCGGCGGGAGCCGCTTCGCGGCAAGCGCCGCCGGGCGGTGTGGGGGGGGATGGGGGGAGTGCCTCTGGCGGGGGCTTTTTATTTTGTTTCGTGAGGTGTTTTATGGTCGAGGCATTGCGCAAGGATGCTTTTCCTCTCCTTCTCCGGGTGGCGGAGGGGGTGTTTCGATGTGTTTTCAGCTCGGCTACTTTGGCGGGGATCGCTGCGGTGGTTCTTTCGGCGGTGATCTTTACTGTCACTTATCTGAACCACGTGGTGTACATCATTGACGGGGACAGTGCTACCGTTACGGTCACCCGGGAGCAGGACCACATGAAGATCCTTGCCAACGAGGAGATCCGGGTCACCGCCCGGGATCTGGTGGAGTACACCGGGGCCAACAGCGGGCGGTTCGGACAGATTATCATTCAGCACCCTTTCCGGGTCTCCCTTACGGTGGATGGGGAAACCCTGAAGTACGATATCATGGAGGGGGACACGGTGGCGGACATGCTGGTGGCAAACGGCGTGGAGCTGCGCAGTGCCGACAAGATCACCCACCCCCGGGCCACCGAGCTGATGCCAGGGGACGATATCTCCATTGTCCGGGTGGATTCCCGGCGAGTGGAACAAGAGGTCACCATCCCCCACGAGACGGTGGAAAAGCGCACCAGTGTCATTAAAAACGGCACCACCCGGGTCCTGCAGTACGGGGCTGACGGCCTGAAAAAAGAAACCTGGGAGGAGGTCCTGGAAAACGGCGAGGTGGTGGACCGGTACATTGTCCGGGAGGACATTTTGAAATCCCCTACCACCGCCCATGTTCTGGTGGGGGACGGGAGCCCTATCTCCAACTTTGACTTCAGCGACAAGTACCCCCTGGATGCCGACGGCAACCCGGTGAATTACATCTCGGTCCTGCGCAACCAGAAGGCCACCGGCTACCACCGCTCCGGAAAGGCCTGGGGGGCGGGGTACTGGACCACCAAGGGGAAGTACGGGGAAACCTATTGCCAGGCCGGCACGGTGGCTATTATCCGTTTGGACGAAATGCCCTACGGCACCAAGCTGTACATAAAAACCCCGGACAACAAATTCATCTACGGCTATTCGGTGGTAAACGACACCGGCGAGTTTGCCGGGAACGGGGTGACGGTGGACCTGTTCTACGAAAGCTACCTGGAAAGCGTCCTTAACGGCGCGCGGTTTGTGGATATTTACATCCTGGAAATTCCGGGAGGATAAGCAAAGCCCCCACGAGAAGTGGGGGCTTTCCTTTGCCGTGATAGCGCTCTATGGCCGCCAGGTCATTTGGATGTGGGGAATGCCGTCCTCCAGAAATTCCTCGGAGGTCTGGACAAAGCCCGCTTTCTCGTAAAGGCCCCGGGCGTAGGTCTGGGCCTCGATCACGATACAGTCCGCGCCGAACCGTTCCACCGCGGTCCGGATCCCCGCTGCCAGGATCCGGCTGCCCAAACCGCACCGGCGCCGGACCGCGATCACCCGGCCCAGGGAGACCTCCTCCCGGACCACACCCCGGGGCAGCACCCGCAGATAGGCCAGCAGCTCCCCATCCTCCTTCAGCCAAATGTGATAGGCCGTTTTGTCCGCGCTGTCCACCTCTTGGTAGGGACAGTTTTGCTCCACCACAAAAACCGACACCCGCAGCTTGTAAATGTCGAACAGTTCCTCGGTGGTCAATTCGCTGAAATGCTTTCCCGTCAGTTCCATTTTTCTCTCCCTTCCAAAGCAGCTTTTTCCGCTTCTGCCGGATACCGGCAGCGGTCCCGGAAGGGGCACTGGCCGCACCTGGGGACCTTCCGGCATCTTAAAATACAATGGTCCAGAATCAGCCAGTGGAACTGCCCGTAAACCCGGGCATCCCTTGGCAGCCCGTCCTCGAAAAAACGGCGGATGGCGTCATCATCCGGGAAGCCGTACCCCAGCCTGTCCAACAGGCGCCGGGTGTAGGCATCAATGACAAAGCTGGGGCGGTAAAAGGCGTAGACCAGGATAACGTCCGCTGTTTCCGGGCCGATCCCCCGGAGGGCCAGCAGCTCCCCCCGCAGCTGCGGCAGGGGCACTTCCTCCAGCCGCCGGGGGTCACAGCCATAACCGCGAAACCATCCTGCCAGCTCCCGGATGGTGCGGGCCTTGGCTTTTTGAAAGCCGCAGGGGGCAATAAGCCTTTCCAGCTCTTGGCCGGACAGACGCTCCACTGCCTCCGGGGTCAGTCTGCCCCCCAGGGCCGCCCAGGTTTTTTCCACGGTGCTCCAGGTGGTGTTCTGCACCAGGACCGACTGGACCAGAACCACAAAGGGGTCCTCCGACCACCACCTGGGCGTTCCGTAGGCAGCAAGCAGGGTATTGTAAGCTTCGGTTGCAGATAACACAGCTGTCCCTCCCCCGGAGACGGTTTTCGGAGCCTGTCCGGTTCTCCGGCTCTATCCTACTTCAGGGGGCGGCATTTGTCAAGAGAGCCGAAGCTTCTCCCCCGGATCCCCGCCGCCACCGGCCTTCGCCCTCTGCCGGTACGGAAAAGGCTGGAAAAAAATCTTGACGGGGCGGTGGAGCTTCCTGTATAATCATGTAAGAATGATGACCGGAGGTACCGGCAAAAAACGAGAGGAGAACTGCGGATGAAACAGTTTTTCGGATCCAGTAAACGGGGGGATCTGAAAGAGGCCCTCCGGGGGCTTCGGGACCCCCAACTGATCCTGCTGATGTCCAACAAGGAGCAGTTTGAGCAGCACGTCAAGGAGCTGGAGCGGAGCTTTCCCGGGGTGCCCAGCATCGGGTGTATCGGCATGAGCTACGACACCCAGGTTGTGGAAAAAGGGGTCGGGATTGTCGCCTACTGCGACGGGGTCACCGCCGCCGCCAACGTTCTGGAGCAGGTATCCACCACACCGGTAAAGTACATACGCCGCCTCCAGGAGGATGTGAGAAGGGTTAACGCCTCCCGGCAGAATACCATCTGCATCGATTTTTGCGCCGGGAACGACGCCTGCGCCCTGACCACCATTTACACGGTGCTCCGGCCCCTGGGCCTTTCCCTGGTGGGCGGCACCGGGGATGCGGGAATGGTCTCTGCCAACGGTGTTGTCTACGAGGACGCCGTTGCCTACGCCCTGATCAAAAACAACCACGGCAGGGTGCGGGCCTACAAGGAAAACATCTACCACCAGATGGGGGATCACCGCTTTATCGCTTCCGGCACCGACAAGGCCAAGTACGTCATTGGCGCCCTGAACGGCCAGCCTGCCAAGCAGGTATATCAGAAGATCCTCAATGTCACCGAGTCCCAGATCACCACCCAGACCTTCAAAAATCCCTTCGGGAAGATCAACGGGGACGACACCTGCATTATCTCCATCAAGGAGGTGGACGGCAACTCCCTGGCCTGCTTCCGCCAGGTAAACGACTCCGATGTTTTGATCCTTCTGGAGCTGGGGGACTACAAGGCCATTGTCCGGGATACCATCCAGACCATCCGCAGGGATTTTCCGCGGATCTCGGCGGTCTTTTCAGTGAACTGCCTTTTCCGCTACAAGCTGTTTACCCAGAACGGCTACATGGATGAATACCTCCGCGAAATGAGCGTTCTGGGCGCCCATGCCGGGCTGGTGGGCTACGGGGAGCACTTTAACAACCAGTTTGTGAACCAGTCCATGTCCTGCGTGGTATTTGAGTAAGGGGGGAAAGGGAAATGTTCTTTCAGAAAAAAGACCGCCGGGGGGGAGCCGCCCGGCAGGAAAAGGACCTGTACCCCCTGCTCCATGTCACCAACAGCCTGCGGGACTACCAGCAGGAGCTGGTGAAGAAGGAAGTGGACTCCCTATGGGAGATCAGCATGGTGGGCCGCACCTTTGACGGTGTTTTGGGGGAGGCGGTGACCTTCCAGACCAAGCTGGAGGAATTTGAGGACCAGTTTTCCAGCATTGCCCAGGTGGCGGACGAATTCACCGCGGTAAAGCAAGCCATCTCCCAGTCGGTCCTCCAGGCCCAGACCGAGGTGGAGGAGCTCCGGGGGGTCTCCCAGGATGTAGAATCCCACTTCGGGGAGATGGGCAGCACCTTTGCCGCCCTCCAGGAGGACATTGGGGCCATCAAGCAGTGCATGAGCCGCATTGTTTCCATTGCCGACCAGACTAACATTTTGGCCATCAACGCCTCCATCGAGGCCGCCCGGGCGGGGGAGCAGGGCAAAAGCTTTGCGGTAGTCGCCACCGAGGTGAAAAAGCTGGCTGACGAGATCAAGGAGCTTACCGAGGAAGTGGACCACAGTGTCAAGGCAGTGGAACACGGCACCGAGCGCCTCAGCGGAAGCATCACCTCCTCCCAGCAGACCCTGGGGGAAAGCATCGCCAAGGTGCGGGAGACCTCGGAGATGTTCCAGCAGATCACCCAAGCGGCGGAGGGAGCCTCCGCTGTCCAGGACAAGATCACCGGGGTGGTGGCAAACTCCCGAAGCGCCCTTTCGGTGGTCTGCGGCTTCTTCGACAAGATCCGGGAGCGGTACCAGGAAGTAACAAAGCATATTGACCGGGCCAGCAGCCTGGGCACCACCAAAAGCGCCATGTTCGAGGATATCGACAACATGCTGTCCCAGATCCCGCCTATTATCAAGGAGTGACGCTGCCCGGTTTTTGTTTGGGCTGCGGCTCGTTGTTCAAGAGGCGGCCCTGGGGGCCTGTCTTGAAGGCCAGACAGCAAAAACCGCCAGCGCCTGGCGCTCCCCGCGAGTAGGCGACGGTCAGTCTCGTTACCGGCCGCGGCTTGTCACTTCGCACAGACGCAAAAAAGGACGGAAAACACTCCGTCCTTTTTTAGCGCCATATTATTAGCCGCGGCCT
>JAAWEO010000165.1 GCA_022794295.1 Angelakisella sp.
TGATGGCGCCAGGCGGCTGGGGTGTGCTGGCATCTTGGATATGTGCTCCCGCTTACCAGCGTCCGGGCTTTTGCGGCCGGAGGCTCGTTGGCCGGATTAAGGTGATTTTCGCTGCGGCGAAAATCGGAGCCGCTACGCGGCTAATGGCCTGCGGGCCGGGGTGAAGTGGCTTTTGCTCTTTAATGGGGATAGAGGGAGGGTATTGTGAAAAAGGATCTTCTGCTGTTGGTTCTCTATGGGGTTTGTGCGGGGCTGTGGCTGGTGAGCTGTGTTTTGGAGCTTTCCCGCAGGGGAGCTGCGGACGGTTTGACGGTTTTATCTGCGCTGGTTTGGGGCGGGGGCTTTATTCTTCTGCTTTGCCGGTACAGGAACAAAAAATAAACATACAGAAGGAAGGAATCTAAGTTATGAAAGACATTTCCAAATACCAGGGGATCATTCCTGCGTTCTACGCCTGCTATGACAAAAACGGCGAGATTTCCCCGGAGGGGGTCCGGGCCCTGACCAAGTACTTTGTGGACAAGGGGGTAAAGGGTGTTTATGTGGGCGGCTCCTCTGGGGAGTGCATCTACCAGAGCGTGGCTGAGCGCAAGCTGGTGCTGGAGAACGTGGCCGCGGCTTCCCAGGGCAAGCTGACGATCATCGCCCACGTGGCCTGCAACAACACCCGGGACTCCAAGGAGCTGGCTGCCCACGCCGAATCCCTGGGGGTGGACGCGGTAGCTGCTATCCCCCCCATTTACTTCCACCTGCCGGAGTACGCCATTGCGGCCTACTGGAACAACATCAGCGCCGCTGCCCCTAACACCGATTTCGTCATTTACAACATTCCCCAGCTGGCCGGGGTGGCCCTCACCATGCCCCTGTTCCGGGAGATGCTGAAAAACCCCAAGGTTGCGGCGGTGAAAAACTCCTCTATGCCGGTGCAGGACATCCAAATGTTCAAGGCCGACGGCGGGGAAGGCTTTGTGGTCTTTAACGGTCCCGACGAGCAGTTTATCTCCGGCCGGGTCATGGGTGCCGACGGCGGCATCGGCGGCACCTACGGGGTCATGCCCGAGCTGTTCCTGAAGATGGACGAGCTGATCCGGGCCGGAAAAACGGCCGAGGCCCTGCCCATCCAGAACGCTGCCAACGAGATCATCTACACCATGTGCGCCGCCAAGGGGAATCTGTACGGCGTCATCAAGGAGATCCTCCGCCGCCGTGAGGGTCTGGACCTGGGCGGTGTCCGGGAGCCCCTCTTTAACCTGGTTCCCGAGGACAAGGCCGTGGTGGACAAGGCTGTGGAGCTGATCGACAACGCCATGAGAAAATTTGTCGGCTGACAAAAAGCATAAAAAGTGGGACCTCCGGGCCGGATGAAGCCCGGGGGTCCTTTTTGCTGCCAAGGCGCCAAACGCTCCTTTCTGTGTCACCGGCACCCCCTTTCGAATAGGATACCAGGAGAACCCTGTAAAAGCCGCCCCGGAGAGAGGCAAAGCCCTGTGATAAAAGGCGGAGCCGGAAGGATGGGGGAGCCAGTCCTGCCTGGCCGCCGCGGAAGGCGGTTGCAGCCGGCGGCCCACATCTGGTATAATCGGAGCATACAGGAAAGGAGCTGTTATTATGAACACCCCCGCCGGAGGACGGAAAACCGCCCTTACGAAGTACGGGATGCTGGTGGCAGGCACTGCCATTCTGGCCTTTGGCCTATACAATATCCACCGGCAAAGTGATATTACAGAGGGAGGGGTCCTGGGGCTGGTGCTCTTTTTTGACCACTGGCTGGGTATTACCCCGGCCCTGATCTCCCCGGTGCTGGATCTTACCTGCTACCTGATCGGCTTCCGCTTTTTGGGGAAGGAGTTTGCCAAGTGCTCGGTCATCGCCAGCCTTAGCTTTGCCTGCTGGTACGCCATCCTTGAACGGTTCCCGCCCCTGATCCCCAGCCTGGAGGAGTACCCTGTATGGGCCGCCCTTCTGGGGGCCTGCTTTGTGGGGCTGGGGGTCGGGCTGGCTGTTCGGGCCGGAGGCGCCGCCGGCGGGGATGACGCCCTGGCTATGACCATCTCCCACCTGACAAAATGGCCCATCTCCCGGGCCTACCTCTTTACCGACCTGGTGGTGCTGGCCCTCTCCACCACCTACATCCCCCCCAAGAACCTCCTCTGCTCTCTGATCACGGTCACGGTGTCCTCCTTCCTGATCGGGCAGGTACAGACCTTCGGGCGGAAGGGAGCCTCCGGCGGGGTGCCTTTGGCCGCAAAATAGAACAAAAAACAGAAAGGACCGCACAATGGGCAAGCAGATCAACTATTACCTGGGGTATGAGCCCTTCCTGGAGCTCGCAAGGCTGGCAGCAGAAAGCGGCTGCGTCATCGTCCGCTGCCATTACGACCGGGAAAAACAGCGGTGGAGCGTCTGTCAGGGCGGCCCGGAGGTGGTGGTCCCGGACCAGTACAGCTACTTCTTCCACCTCCCGGAGGCCGGGCCCCTGGCTATTCTGGACACCCCCTATGGTCCCCGGGTGGAGGATGGCTACAGCGCCACCGGCAACGCGGTGATCGAGGCGGGCTTTTCCCGGCTGAACGAGGGTGGTCCCACCCGGAGCCGCCTCTTTGTTATCTCCGGCTACTACGATGGCGAGGAGGTTTGGGTCCCCCGCCCGGACTGTATGACCAAGCTGTACGACAGGCTGGCCCGGCGGGTAAAAAAGCTGGCCCCCTATGTCCAGCCCAGGGGCTGGCAATACAAGACCTACGCCAGCCCGGATCTCCTCCCCCTCCTGGAACAATACGATTGACAAACAGGGAACCAGGGCCTATAATCATAACTATACCAGCACGGTATACTCTGCAAGCAAAGGAGCGCGAAAAGAATGTCCAATACACCGGAGGGCTGCACCCACGACTGCGGGTCTTGCAGCATGAACTGCGGGGAGCGCAAGCAGGATCCCCAAAGCTTTTTGGAAAAGCCCCATGAGCTCAGCTCGATCAAGCGGGTCATCGGGGTGGTGTCCGGCAAGGGCGGCGTGGGAAAATCCATGGTCACCAGCATGATGGCAGTACTGCTGAACCGCAAGGGGTACAGCACCGCCATCCTGGATGCGGACGTCACCGGCCCCTCCATCCCCAAGGCCTTTGGCATCCACGAAAAGGCCCAGGGGGATGAGACCGGGCTGTATCCCGCCAGGACCAAGACCGGCATTGGCATCATGTCTGTGAACATGCTGCTGGAAACCGAAACCACCCCTGTCATTTGGCGGGGACCGGTGATCTCCGGGGTGGTGAAGCAGTTTTGGACCGATGTGGTCTGGGGGGATGTGGACTTCCTCTTTGTGGATATGCCTCCCGGCACCGGGGATGTGCCCCTTACTGTGTTCCAGTCCATTCCCCTGGACGGGATCATTGTGGTGACCTCCCCCCAGGATCTGGTTTCCATGATCGTGGAAAAGGCTGTAAACATGGCAAAAATGATGAACGTCCCTGTTCTGGGGCTGGTGGAAAACATGAGCTATGTCACCTGCCCCGACTGCGGGAAAAAAATCAACGTGTTCGGGGAAAGCCACCTGGAGGAGGTTGCGGCCCGGGAGCAGCTGCAGATTTTGGGGCGGATCCCCATGGATCCTGCTTTGGCCCGGGTCGTTGACCAGGGCGTGGCAGAGCTTTTTGAGGGCAGCTGGCTGGATGCCGCCGCTGAAAAGCTGGAGGGCGGCAAGTGATGGGCCAGAAGGGTGAGCTTGCCCTGGAAAACTTTGAAAGCGGGTGCAACTGCTGCCAGGCGGTACTGTTGGCCTTTGTTCCGGAATGCGGGTTAGACCGGGAGACTGCTTTAAGGCTGGCTTCCTCCTTTGGCGGGGGCTTTGGCCGGATACGGGAGCTTTGCGGGGCGGTATCCGGGGCTGGGATGGTACTGGGGCTGATGGCGGGCTACACCGATCTCACCGGGGACGGGGAGAAGCAGGAGCACTACCGGCGGATCCAGGAGCTGTGCAGGCGGTTTCAGGAGGCTCAGGGGCACCTGCGGTGCGGGGAGCTGCTGGACAAGCTCCAGGGGGAGCCGGGGCCTGTACCGGGGGCACGGACGCCGGAGTACTACAAGGCCCGGCCCTGCGGGAGGCTGGTAGAATATGCCGCCAACCTGGCCGGCGAACTCCTACAGTCCAATGGCGGCTGACCCGGCCCGAAGCCCAACGCCCAGTACCGGGTAGCCTTTCTGTCACCGGACACCAGTCCGGTCCGGGTCCAGGGCGGACAGCGCCTGGTCGCCCGCCGCCTGCGCCTGCAGGCGCGTTTCGGAGCGCAACCGAGCGTAGCGAGGCTCTTAGCGCGGAGATCGGGCGAAACTCCCCGGCTAGAGGCAGCATCTTTCGATTAAGGCCGCGGCTAATAATATGGCGCTAAAAAAGGACGGATTGTTTTCCGTCCTTTTTTGCGTCTGTGCGAAGTGACAAGCCGCGGCCGGAACGAGACTGGCCGACACCTACTCGCGGGGAGCGTCCAAAGCCTAACGCCCTGCACTATCTACCCTTCAAGACAGGCCCGCAGGGCCGCTTCTTGAATGTGTCTGCCTCTCGTTTCTAGGTGCAGCGTTTTACTATGTGATAATGTCGTTTTTTTTTGACTGCCACGCGCCAGTCTGCCCCTTCGCATTCCTGTCTCATTCTAAAGACCTTTTGACTCGTTTCGCCTCCCCGGCGAGGGGTCACTTTCTGTTGCGACAGAAAGTAACCAAAGAACGCCCAGGGATCCTCCCTGGACCCGGGGGACCGGCCAAAGGCTCCGGCCTTGGGCGGATGACCCACGGGGCCGTCTGATCTCACCCACGGTTTGGAGGTCCATGGTGGGCAGTACCTTGATCTATTACCAGCGTGTTCCTACTGATGGCGCCAGGCGGCTGGGGGGTGCTGGCATCTTGGATTTGTGCTGCCGCTTACCAGCGTCCGGGCTTTTGCGGCCGGAGGCTCGTTGGCCGGATTAGGTGC
>JAAWEO010000166.1 GCA_022794295.1 Angelakisella sp.
ACTGATGGCGCCAGGCGGCTGGGGTGTGCTGGCGGCTTGGATTTGTGCTGCCGCTTACCAGCATCCGGGCTTTGGCGGCCGGAGGCTCGTTGGCCGGATTAGGTGCTTTTTTCTGCGGAAAAAAGCGGAGCCCTTCGGGCAAATGGCCTGCGGGCCAGGGGAGGGGACGGCTAAGGTGATTTTCTCTGCGGCGAAAATCGGAGCCGCTTCGCGGCGAATAGCGCTGGGTGGCGGGAGCTTTGATATTTTAACGGGGGTTATTCGCCGGTGTATTCTTTTCTTACCTCTGCGAAAAGGTCTGGGAAGTTGGTGATCACTCCGTCGATGCCTTTTTTCAGCATGTCCTCCATATCTTCCCGGCGGTTTACTGTCCAGGCGTTGATCATGATTCCTTCGGCTTTCAGTTCCCCAACGACGTCCTCTGTCATATCATAGCAGAGGGGGTGCCAGCATTGGACCTTGTGCTTTTTGCAGTACTCCGCTGGGGCGATGATCCGGCTTTCCTCCAGGAAGCCGCAGACGATATCCGGGGCCAGCTCCTTCATCCGCAGAATGGAAAAATGGTTGAAGGAGGAGATGATGGTGTCCTTCCTCCGGCCGTAATGGTCGATGACCTTTAACACCTTTTCTTCAATACCAGGGTACCAGATGACCCCTGTCTTCAGCTCGATGTTGGTGAGGATCTCCCAGTCCTTGATCAGCTCGTAATATTCCTCCAGGGTGGGAATCGGGTTCTTGCCAAAGACGCCCCGGAACCCTGCCGATGCGTCTAGGCGGCGCAGCTCCTCCAGGGTGTAGTCCCGCACCAGACCTGTGCCATCGGTGGTGCGGTCCAGCAGCTCGTCGTGGATGATGACCAGCTGATCATCCTTGGTCATGTGGACATCAAACTCGATGCCCTCCGCCCCGGCCTCCAGGGCTTTCCGGAAGGCCAGCATGGTGTTTTCCGGGTACTTGCCGCTGAATCCTCTGTGGGCGATGTTCTTTGCCATAGTACGCTTCCCTCTTTCTGTTAAATATATTCCACAAACTTCACGCCTTTGACATCGCTGGCAATGGCCAATATCTCGGCGTGATCCCTTTTGACGTTGGAGCGCAGCAGCATCACCGCCGCCACGGCGGAATCGGCGGAGGTGGTGTTCTTGGTGATCTCGATCTCGCTGACCCGGATGTTGGTGCTCCGCATCTTCCCGATGAAGCCGCTGATATCCTCGATCGTGCCGAACTCCACATAAATCTCCACCACCTTGGATTTGGAGACCACGTAGTTATCCATACGGTGGAGGGCGGAGTTGACAAAGAGGATCAGGACACAGGCGGCAACGGCGGCCTCGTAAAAGCCGATGCCGATGGCAAGCCCCATGCAGGCGCAGGCCCACAGCCCCGCCGCGGTGGTGAGGCCCTTTACCTTGTGACGCCCGGTGACGATGATGGTCCCCGCCCCCAGAAAGCCGATGCCGTTAATGACCTGAGCCCCCAGCCGGGCAGGGTCCCCGCCCCCGAAATACTGCATCATATACTGGTTTGTCAGCACCGTCAGGGTGGCGCCAATACACACCAAAACATGGGTGCGGAAGCCCGCGGTGCGCCCCTTGCGCCCACGCTCGATGCCGATGATCCCTCCGCAGAGGATCGCCAGCGTAAGCCGCAGGACGATGGAGGCCCAGTTGAGCTCCCGAAGCACCGTAATCCCACTATCCTGGACAAAGATATCCAGCATTGAAAACAACCCCATTTCCGGGCGGAAAGCACCCGGGAGGGGCCGGGGGTTTCCGAAAATAACTCCCCGCAGGACCGGGGATATTCTATAAGATTAGCACATTTTCCGGGCTTCGTCAAGAAATTACCCGGTGTTTTTTACAGATTTTTCGCCGGTTTTCCCCCATATTTCAGTTTATTTGCAAAAAGAGGCGAAGCCGGAGCAAAATCATGAAAAGCGCCCCCCGCCAACAGACAGGGGGCGCTTCAGCACCTTAACTTGCTTCTTTACAGGGCGCGCTGGACCTTGCCGGAACGCAAGCACCGGGTGCAGGCGTAAATGTGGCGGGGGGATCCATCAACGATGGCCTTGACACGCCGTACATTGGGCTTCCAGGTCCGGTTGGATCTTCTGTGGGAATGGGAAACCTTGATACCGAAAGTCACGCCTTTTCCGCAGATGTCGCACTTTGCCATGAGTCTGCACCTCCTTTTTTCTGCCGGAACGCCCCAATCTCATGGGACCGCCGGTAAAGTAACAGTAGTATTTTACCAGATGACCCGGGGAAAAGCAAGGGCTTTTTTCAAAATAGTTTGGCGGAAATCCCATCCAGCAAGGCCCGGACAGAATTTTCCATCTTTTTTCGGGTCTCTGTGGGAAATCCCACTTGTTTTTCCACCCCCAAACCGGTATAATGTTTTAATAACACAGCATGGGGGAGCTTGCCCCTGCAAAGGAGTTTTTCTAGTATGGACCAGCTTTTCGAGATTCTGGTGCGGGCCCTGATCCTGGTGGCGGTAATTCCCATTCACGAGTGCGCCCACGGGCTGGCTGCCTCCTGGATGGGGGACTACACCGCCCGGGATATGGGGCGGACCACCCTCAACCCCCTGGTCCATTTGGACCCCCTGGGGTCGCTGCTGCTCCTTTTTGCCGGTTTGGGCTGGGCAAAGCCTGTGCCTGTGGACACCCGGAACTTCAGAAACCCCAAGGCGGGAATGGCCGTTACGGCTCTGGCCGGGCCGGCGGCCAACATTCTGCTGGCCCTGGTGGTGATCATCCTTTACAAGCTCCTTCGCTTGGCGGGGGGCATCAGCTTCCTGGTGGAGGCCGCCCTTCTCATTATCATACAGACCACGGTGCATCTGGCGGTGTTTAACATGATCCCCATTCCGCCCCTGGATGGCTCCCGGCTTCTTACCGCCCTGCTCCCTGACCGGAGCTACTACGCCATTATGCGGTACGAGCGGGTGATCATGGCGGCAATGATGCTGGCCCTTTTTACCGGCGTCCTAAGCCTTCCCATCTACCGGGCCACCGACTGGATCATCGCGGTGCTGGACCGGATCACCTTTTTCCTGAACTGACCCCGCCCTATCCCATCCACTTGGAAAGGAGGCCCTATGGAAGAAACACAGCAGCTTTCCTTCCGGGTAAGCGACGAATACGAAGGGCCCCTGGACCTGATCCTGGCGCTTATTTCCAAACACCAGCTGAACATCTGGGAAATTGAGATCAGCAGCCTGCTGGAGCAGTACATGGCCTACATTCGGGGGCGGCAGGAGCAGGACCTGGAGGTCGCCAGCGAGTTTTTGGAGATGGCATCCCGGCTGGTATACATCAAAACGGTCAGTCTTTTGCCCAAGTACGAGGAGGAAAAGGAGAAGGCCAAGGCGGAGCTGGTGGGACAGCTGCTGGAATACCAGGCCTGCAAGGCTGCCGCAGCCCTGCTGGGGGTCCGGGCGGGGGATGGCTTTGGCACCTTTGTCCGTATGCCGGAGGAGATCCCCATGGACCACACCTACCAGCTGCAGCACCCCCCCAGCCTGCTGGCCAAAAGCTATTGGGAGGCCATGGGCCGGGGCAAGCGAAGGCTGCCCCCCCAGTCGGAGGTGTTTTCCCCGCTGGTAGCCACACCGGTGGTCAGCGTGTCCTCCCGGATCCTGCACATCCTGCGGGGCCTTTACAAAAAGGCAACCATGAGCCTGCCGGGGCTTTTTCTGCAATCCCGGTCCCGAAGCGAGGCGGTAGCCACCTTTATGGCGGTGCTGGAGCTGATGAAGGCGGGGCGCATCCGTTTGACGGACGGGGACAGCAGCATCCTGTTTTTGGGACGGGAAAGAAAGGGGAAGGAGGCGAAGGGGGATGCAGCTAACCGAAACACAGAATAAGATCTTCGCCATTCTTTTTGCGGCGGGGGAACCGCTGGATGCCGGGCGTTTGGGGGAGGCCATTGGGCTGACCCCGGAGGAGGTTGGCACCTACGCTGGGGGGATCTCTGTTTGGCTGGAGGAGGGGGAGCTTCCCCTGGAGCTCAGGCGGCTGGACGGTTCCTACCAGCTTTGCACCAAGCCGGTTTACGCCGGGGAGATCCGGCGGGCCCTGGAGCTGCGGCGGAACACGCCGCTGACTCCGGCGGCCCTGGAGGTTCTGGCGATCATTGCATACAACCAGCCGGTAACCCGGGGGTTTGTGGAACAGGTACGGGGGGTGGATAGTTCATCAGTGGTGACCAGTTTGGTAGAAAAGGGGCTGGTGGAGGAAGCAGGGCGGCTGGAGCTGCCGGGGCGGCCGATTTCGTACCGGACGACGCCGGTATTTCTTCGGTGCTTTGGTTTAGGGAGCTTAGAGGATTTACCGGACGTAACGGGGGAGGAGGAACCGCAAGGTGAGGAAGACGACCAGCTAACCCTACCCGGCGCAGGACTGGGGGCAGGCGCTAAGGCAAGTACCGGCTAGCCTTTCTGTCACCGGACACCAGTCCGGTCCGGGTCCAGGGCGGACAGCGCCTGGTCGCCCGCCGCAGCGGGCGAAACTCTCCGGCATGAGGCAGCATCCTTCGATTAAGGCCGCGGCTAAAACCATGGCACTGTGAAAGGATTGCAAGGCAACTACCTTTACAGCGCAAAATCGAAGTGACAAGCCGCGGCCGGAACGAGATTGGCCGTTACCCAGCCGCGGGGAGCGCCGGGCGTTTTCGGTTTTGTCTGACTACCCTTCAAGACAGGCCCGAAGGGCCGCTTCTTGAACGGGCTGCCCCTCGATACTAGGTATAGGGTTTCTGTTATTAGTAGCGCCGTTTCCTTTGACTGCCACGCGCCAGTCAGGCCCTTCGCATTCCTGTCTCGTTCTAAAGGTCTTTTGCCT
Organism: Angelakisella sp.; assembly: GCA_022794295.1. Classification (GTDB taxonomy): domain Bacteria; phylum Bacillota; class Clostridia; order Oscillospirales; family Ruminococcaceae; genus Angelakisella. The sequence goes on from JAAWEO010000166.1 coordinate 4,847, forward strand.
CGCTTCGCCTCCCCGGCGAGGGGTCACTTTCTGTTGCGACAGAAAGTAACCAAAGAACGCCCAGGGGTTAGGCGCGCGGACCTTCTGCGGAAGGTCCAGGCC
>JAAWEO010000167.1 GCA_022794295.1 Angelakisella sp.
TGCAAATTGCGTTAAAGGACACCGACAAAATGGAGCTGGCAGACGGACTCGAACCCCCGACCTGCTGATTACAAATCAGCTGCTCTACCAGCTGAGCTACACCAGCGGATGACCTGCAACGCCGACTATTTTATCATATCTTAAAAGCCTTGTCAAGTGCTTTTCCCGAAATTAACCTCCCTTTTTGTGGCCGGCAAAAATATATACTGAAAATATAGTGGCAGAAAATGCTCCCGCTTCCTTGTTTCATGGCGCCGTTCCGAATATAATAATACTATTCTGTTTTTCAAAAGGGGGGGAGGCTGTATGGCGCAGGCCGCCATTTTGGCCGCAATGGAGGCGGTCCGGACCTTTCCGGGGCGGGCCGGACTTTATTGGCAGGACCTTACCACAGGAGAGGAGCTGGAGGTCCGGGGGGAGGAGTCCTTCGAGGCAGCCAGCGTGATCAAGCTGCCCATACTGGTGGAGCTGTTCCGCCAGCTGGAGGCCGGGGAGGCCCGGGAGGAGGAGACCTTTTCCATTGGGGAGGAGGCGAAGCTGCCCTCCTGCGGGGCGCTCAACTACCTGCACACCGGGCTGACGGTCAACCTTCTGGACCTGGGGGTGCTGATGATCATCCTCAGCGACAACACCGCCACCAACCTGCTGATCCGGCGGCTGGGGATGGAAAGGATCCAGGCCACTATGGCGGACCTGGGGATGGAGACCACCCGGCTGCGGCGGCTTCTGTTTGACAGCCGGGCGGCGGAGCAGGGGATCCAAAACACCATTTCCCCCAGGGAGACCGGCCGCCTGCTGGCGGGGCTGTTCCGGGGGGAGGTCGTCTCTCCGGCGGCCAGCCAGCGGATGCTCCAGATCCTGGGGGACCAGCGCCTAAACGGCAAGCTGCCCTTCTGGCTGGACGGAAAGGTCAAATGTGCCCACAAAACGGGGGAGGACCAGAACATCACCCACGATGTGGGGATCATCTACGCCCCCAGGCCCTTTGTCCTTTGTGTCTGCGGGGACCCGGTAAAGGCCCCGGCCCTAAATGCCCTAATGGGGGCGGTGGCCCGGGACTTGGTGCTGGAGCAGGGGGTCCCCCTGTAAATGCACGGCTTCATCGCCATCCTGTTCAGTTTTTCCCTAATGCGGGTGGGGCCCCTTCCTGCCTGCTGTTCTGGGGGTATGTGCTGTTTGCTGCGGTGGATTTTGAGGTGGGCTATTTCCTCCTGTGGCGGAAAAAGGGCAGGGGCAGCCAGAGGGGATCGGTCCATGGCGCCGGACCCCCTGAGAGGGCCCTGGCAATTTTGACACTTTCTTCGGTGAATCTTCATTTTCATTTCCTGCAAATCATAAAATCTTACTTTTTCCTTTACAAACCATAAGAAATCATGTTATAATAAACGAAATTCTTTTTTTGGACCCTGGGTGCGACCCAGGGATGCCCGTCCGCTTTTGCAATTATCTGTGTAAAATCCTGCATTTCCCATTTTCACAGGGGATCGGAATGGAGGACCCTTTCTATGAAAATAACAGCGATCCGCACCGGGGAGATCAGCATCCCCCTGGCCCGCCCCTTTAAAACCGCCCTGCGGACAGTGGAGCGGGTGGAGGACATTGTGGTCTGCATCACCGCCGAAAACGGGATGGTGGGCTATGGCGAAGCGCCCCCCACGGCGGTGATCACCGGGGACACCAAGGGCTCCATTCTGTCCGCCATCAACCAGTTTATCGCCCCCGCCATTCTGGGCGCCGATCTTTTGGCCCTGGACGAGGTGATGGAACGGATGCACCGGGCCATAAAGGGAAACACCTCCGCCAAGGCGGCGGTGGACATGGCCCTTTACGACCTGTGGGGGAAGGTGCTGGGCAAGCCTCTTTACCAGCTTCTGGGGGGATACCGCCGGGAACTGGAGACCGACCTGACCATCAGCGTGGGGGAGACCTCCCAGATGGTGGCCGACTCCCTGGCCGCCGTAAAGGAGGGCTACCGCATCCTGAAGATCAAGGTGGGGAAGGAGGGCATGGCCGACCTGCCCCGCATTGCCGCCATCCGGGAGGCGGTGGGCCCGGAGATCCGCCTCCGGGTGGATGCCAACCAGGGCTGGAACGTCCCCGATTCCATCCGGATCATCTCCGCCATGGAGGACAAGGGCCTGGACATCGACCTGGTGGAGCAGCCGGTTGAGGCCCACGACCTGGCGGGAATGGCACGGATCACCCAGGCGGTGTACACCCCCATCCTGGCCGACGAAAGCGTTTTCTCTCCCCTGGACGCCCTGGAGATCATCCGCCGGGGCGCCGCCGGTCTCATTAACATCAAGCTCATGAAGACTGGGGGGATCCACCAGGCCATAAAGATCTGCCACATCGCCTCCCTTTACGGGGTGGAGTGCATGATGGGCTGTATGCTGGAGTCCAAGCTGGCGGTCTCTGCCGCCGCTCACCTTGCCGCCGCCCAGGGGATCATCACCCGGGCGGACCTGGATGGCCCCTCCCTTTGCTCCCTGGATCCCTTTACCGGCGGCCCGGATTACACCGGTCCCGCCATCCGGATGAACGACCTGCCGGGCATCGGCATCACCGGCCTGCCCTGCCAGTTTTCATAAGGCGGGACCACCGGGGAATGCGGCTGCCCCGCCGGCCGGGAGGCCCCTGGAACAACAACGACGGAAACGCCCCCTTCGGGCGCTTGCCATAGATTACACGAACAGGAGGAAAATGAGAATGAAACGCTTTCTTGCTCTGCTGCTCTGCTGCGCCATGCTTCTCGGCGTAGTTGGCTGCGGCAAAAACAACGACACCGGAAGCTCCGGCACCAATCCTTCCACCAGCGACGGTGGAAACGGCACCGCCGAAGGGGCGGCCGCCATCTACCGCAAGCTCTACTCCTCGGAGGTGACCACCCTCAACTACCTTTACACCGGCAGCACCCTGGAGTTCGAGCCTGCCGCCAACGTCATCGACACCCTGGTGGAGTATGACCGGTTCGGTATGGTCCAGCCCGCCCTGGCTACCAGCTGGGAGACCTCCGAGGACGGCCTTACCTGGACCTTCCACCTGCGCAATGACGCCAAGTGGGTCAAAAATGATGGCTCCGAGTACGGCCCTGTCACCGCCCACGACTTTGTCACCGGTCTGCGGTGGGTGGTAAACCCCGCCAACGAGGCCAAGACCTCTGACGTGGTTTGCAGCGTCATCGCCAATGCCGACGAGCTGTACACCAAGAAGATCACCGACTTCGAGCAGCTGGGGGTCAAGGCGGAGGACGACTACACCCTGGTGTACACCCTCAAGGCCCCCACTCCCTACTTCCTTTCCATGCTCACCTATGTCTGCTTCATGCCCGCCAACGAGGCCTTCCTTAACGAGGTAGGGGACCGCTTTGGCACCACTGCGGACACACTGCTGTACTGCGGCGCCTTCCGCATTGCCGACTTCCAGCCCCAGGTGCTGCACACCTTTGTTAAGAACGACGCCTATTGGGACAAGGACAACGTTTTCATCGACGAGATCCAGGAGACCTTCAACAAGGAGGCTGTCACCCTGGCCCCCGCCATGTACCAGCGGGACGAGACCGACTACGCGGTCATCCCCGCCGACATCCTGCCCACCTGGATGAACGACCAGAAGCTGAAGGACGTGGTATCCCCCCAGCGGAACAGCTACTACAGCTACTTCTTCTGCTTTGACTTTGATCCCCGGTTTGACGCGGCCTACGAGCCCGAAAACTGGAAGCTCGCCGTCAACAACGAGAACTTCCGCAAGTCCCTGTACTACGCCCTGGACCGGGTAAAGGCCAAGACCGTGGAAGAACCCTACGATCCGGAAAGCCAGCTCATTGGCACCGTGACTCCCCCCAACTTTGTCACCGTGGACGGGGTGGACTACACCCAGCTGGACGCTCTGAAGGGCTACAGCAACGACGCCACCCACGGCTTTGACACCGCCAAGGCCCTGGATTACAAGACCAAGGCCATGGAGGAGCTGAAGGCAGCCGGGGCCACCTTCCCGGTAAAGATCCTTATGAGCTACAACCCCTCCACTGCCAACTGGGATAAACAGTGCCAGATCATCGAGCAGCAGATGGAGGAGGTGCTGGGCACCGATTACATCGATATCGTTCTGGAGGCCGGTCCCTCCACCAACTTCCTCTCCGAGGTGCGCAAGGCCGGCAAATACGCCCTGATGCTCTGCAACTGGGGCCCTGACTACGCCGACCCCGAGACCTACACCGATCCCTGGAGCCTGGGCTTCACCTACAGCTGGCCGGAGCTGGCAACCGACCCCGCCTACGAGAGCGGCGAGACCTACACTGCCGAGGATGCTGCCGCCCTGGGTCTGGACGAGAAGTTCATCGGCGCCAAGGTAAAGACCTACAACAAGCTGGTGGACGAGGCCAAGGCGGAGAAGCTGGACATCTCTGCCCGGTACCAGAAGTTTGCCGAGGCGGAGGCCTACTTCATCGACCACGCCTTTATCATTCCCTTTGCGGTAAAGAACGACGGGTACTGTGTCAACAAGATCAGTCCCTTTGACCGTCCCTTTGCTCCCTTCGGGGTTTCCAGCCTGAAGTACAAGGGTGCGAAGCTGCTGGAGAAGCCTATGAGCCTGGAGGAATATCAGGCGGCTGAGGAGCAGTGGGACAAGGAGCGGGAGGCCGCGGCTGCGGCAGCCTGATCCGGCAAAGCAGATTTCTGTTTGGAATCCCGGACCTGTTCGGTCCGGGGCTCCGGGCGCCGGGGACACGGGCTTTTTCTTATCTTCCGGCGGGGGCTGCCCCTCGAGCCTGGGAATGGTGGTTTTGGATTTAATCGCGCCGTTTTCTTTTGACTGCCACGCGATGGTCAGGCCCTTCGCATTCCTGTCTCGTTCTAAAGGCCATTTGCCTCGTTTCGCCTCCCCGGCGAGGGGTCAGGCGCGCGGA
>JAAWEO010000168.1 GCA_022794295.1 Angelakisella sp.
ACGGAACATGCCCCATCCTTTTTTAATGCCATATTTTTTACCGCGTCCGGTTATGGATAGCTGCTGCCTCTAGCAGGGGAGTTTCGCCCGCCCCGGCGGTCGACCAGGCGCTGTCCGCCCTGGACCCGGACCGGACTGATGTCCGGTGACAGAAAGGCTGCCCGGTACTGGGCGTTGGGCTTCGGGCATGGTGCTGTGCCGGCAGGTGCATCGGATTCCCCAGTCTGTCAAAGGCCGGGGAATCGTTTCGCCCTGTACTCGTTTGGACTCCAGGCACCCACTAAAGGGCTGTACACCGTCAAGGCGCACAGCGCCGGGTAGGGACTGTAAGCGGCCTCCAGGCCGCCTGTCAGCGGCCATCAGGCCGCCGCCACTTTACGCCTTGGGGGGTGTCCTCCAGGATGATCCCGCGGGCATTCAGGTCATCACGGATCTTGTCGGCCAGGGCAAAGTTCTTCTCCTTCCGGGCCTGCTGCCGCTGGGCGATCAGTTTTTCGATCTCCTCGTCCAGGCTTTCCTTCTTCCCGCGGTTGTACAGGATCCCCAGCACGCCGCACAGCTCGTCAAACACCTTTGCCGCCAGCTCCAGGGGGGCCTTGCCCCGGGGAACGGCAATGTAGCTGTTAATGTCCCGGGCCAGCTCGTAAACCGCCGCCAGACCGTCTGCCGTGTTCAGGTCGTCCTCCATAGCGGTGACAAACTGCTCCCTCCGCGCCTCCACCTTGGCGGCAAACTCCGGGTCCTCCCCTTCCCCTGCCTTTTCCATGGCAAAGTCCAGGTTGTCCCGGCAGGTATACAGCCGCTCCATCCCCGCCTTGCACTGCTCGATGACCTCGGCGGTGTAGTTGATGGGGCTGCGGTAGTGGGCCTGGATCATCATGAATTTAATGGGCTCGTATCCGTACTTTTCCGCCACATCCCGGACGGTGAAGAAGTTCCCCAGGCTCTTGGACATCTTCCGGCTGTCCACATTGATAAAGCCGTTGTGCATCCAGTACCGGGCATAGGGGGCGTTTCCCAGCCTGCCGCAGCACTCCCCCTGGGCGATCTCGTTTTCATGGTGGGGGAAGATCAGGTCCTGACCGCCGCAGTGGATGTCAATGCCCTGCTCCCCCAGGTGCTTCAGAATCATGGCGGTGCACTCGATGTGCCAGCCGGGGCGTCCCTGGCCCCAGGGGGACTCCCAGCTGGGCTCCCCGGGCTTGGCGGCCTTCCAGAGGACAAAGTCCAGGCCATCCTCCTTGCCGGTGTCCAGCTCGATGCGGTTGCCGGCATCCAGCTCCTCCAGGGGCTGGTGACTCAGCTTGCCGTACTCCCGGAACCTCCGGGAGCGGAAGTAGACGCTGCCATCCAGCACATACCCGTAGCCGTTGTCCACGATCTCCCGGACCAGCTCGATGATCTCCGGGATGGTCTCGGTGGCCTTGGGGTGGATGGTGGCCTCCCGCACCCCCAGGCCGGCGGCGTCGGTTTTATACTCGGCAATGTACCGTTCGCTCACCGTCCTGTAGTCGGTGCCCTCCTCGTTGGCCTTTTTGATGATCTTGTCGTCAATATCGGTGAAGTTCTGGACAAAGGTCACCTCCAGCCCCCGGTACTCCAGGTACCGCCGGAGCACGTCAAAGAGGCAGAGGGGCCGGGCGTTGCCGATGTGGATAAAATTATAGACCGTGGGGCCGCAGGCGTACAGCTTCACCTTGCCGGGCTCCAGGGGGACAAATTCTTCCTTTTTGCGGGTGAGGGTGTTAAAGACTTTCATCTCGGTTACCTCCTATTTCATCTGACTGAACAGGCTGCGGTTTTTCCAAAGGTAGTTCCACCCGGAAAGCAGGGTGGTGCAGAGGACCAGAACCAGCCCGGCCTGGAAGACAACATACATCCCCCAGCCGGCGCCGCCGCGGACCAGGTGGTTTTCGACGCAGAAGCCCATCACCAGACCATAGCAGATCCACACCATCTGGGTGACGGTTTTGATTTTTCCCCACTTGTCGGCGGCCAGCACCACGCCCTTGCCGGCGGCCAGGGTCCGCAGGCCGGTGATGGCCAGCTCCCGGGCGATAATGAGAAACACCGCCCAGGCGGGGACATCCAGCAGCTCAACAAAGGCCAGCAGGGCGGCGGTCACTAAAAGCTTATCCGCCAGGGGGTCCATAAACTTGCCGAAGTCGGTGACCAGCCCCTGGCTCCGGGCAATGTGACCGTCCAGGGCGTCGGTGACAGCGGCCAGGGCAAAGACGATCAGGGCGCCCAGCCAGTACCCCCTGTAGAGTGCAAGCAGAAAGACCGGGATCAGGACCACCCGTGCAGTGGTCAGCTTGTTGGGCAGGTTCATTCCCCGTCCCCTCCTTTCACAGCCTCCCCGGCCAGGTCATAGCCCTCCGCGGCGGTGATCCTAACAAATACAAAATCTCCGGGGCGACATCGCTCCCCGCTGGTAAAGACCACCCGGGTGTCAATATCCGGGGCGTCCATATAGCTGCGGCCGTAGTAGCCCGACCCCCGCTTTCCCTCCACCAGCACCTCCAGGGTTTTGCCCACCTGGCTTTGGGCGGCGGCAAAGGCAATGGGGGCCTGCTGCTCCATAATCAGGTCGGCCCGGCGGCGGCGAAGGTCCTCCGGGAGCTGGTCCTCCCGCTCCCCGGCGGGGGTGTCCTCCTCCTGGGAGTAGGCAAAGCACCCCAGGCGGTCAAATCTGGCCTCTGCCACCAGGGCCTGGAGCTGGGCGAAGTCCTCCTCCGTCTCCCCGGGGAACCCGGCGATCATCGTGGTGCGGATGGCCGCCCCGGGAAGCCCCTCCCGAATGCGGCGGACCACCTCCAGAATGGTCTCCCGGTCCCCCCTGCGGTTCATCTCCCTGAGGACCTTAGCGCTGCCGTGCTGGACCGGGATGTCAAGATACCGGCAGACCTTGGGCTCCGACGCCATGGCGGCAATAAGCTCCCCGGTGATGCGGTCGGGGTAGCAGTAGAGGATGCGGACCCAGTGGACTCCCTCCACGGCGCAGACCATGTGTATCAGTTCCGGGAGTTTATACTCCCCGTAAAGATCTAGACCATACCGGCTGGTGTCCTGGGCCACCAGGTTGATCTCCTTCACCCCGCGGGCAGCCAGGGTCCGGACCTCCTCCAGGATGCTCTCCAGGGGGCGGCTGCGGAAATCCCCCCGGATCAGGGGGATGGCGCAGTAGCTGCACCGGTTGTCGCAGCCCTCCGCCACCTTTACATAGGCGAAATAGGGGGCGTTAGCCAGCACCCGTTCCCCCTCCAGGGAGAGGGCGTCCTTCGGGGCAAATTCCACCACCCGGTCCCCGTGGAGGGCCTTGTGGATCGCGGCGGCAATGTCGCTGTTCTTCCCGATGCCCAGCACCACATCAGCCTCGGGGATCTCCCGGGCCAGCTCCTCCTGGTACCGTTCGGCCAGGCAGCCGGTGACCACCAGGCATTGCAGGACGCCGCCCTTCTTCAGGGCGGCAAACTCCAGGATGATGTCAATGCTCTCCTGCTTGGCGTCCTCAATAAAGCCGCAGGTGTTGACAATCACCACCTGGCACTCTCCGGGATCAGAGGAAATGGCGAATTCCTCCCCGGGGAGAAGGGCCAGAAGCCGCTCCCCGTCCACCTGGTTTTTACTGCACCCCAGGGATACCATCCCCACCTTGATCATAGCGTTCCTCCGTTCCATAATACCGCTTCCCCAATGGCCAGCATTTCCCGCACCCCATAGCTGGGCACCAGTCCCCAGGGACTTTTCCCCGACTGGGCGTAGACCTGGTCAAAGCCCTGGGTCCCGGCATAGATCCTGGCCCGGAGCTGATGATAAGCGTCGGTGGCAATGACCAGCCGCTCCGGCAGGCCCTCCCGGCGGATGATCTCCCCGGAGAAGGCAATATTCTGCTGGGTGTCGGCAGACTGGTCCTCTGTGTATATTCTGCCCGGCTCAATACCATTTGCAATCAAATAATCAGCGATGGCCTGGGCCTCGCTCACCGGTTCCTCTTTCCCCTGTCCCCCGGAGGCCACCACAACAGCTGCGGGGTTTTCTTTCAGATACTCCAGGGCGGCATCCATCCGGTACTGGAGGGTAAGGCTGGGCCCGTTCTCCTTCACAAGGCACCCCAGCACCACCACCGTGGCAGGCTGCCCGTCCTGGGGCGGCGGATTCAGCCGGCCGGCCCGGAAGATCAGGAAGGAAAGGACCCCGCCCACAACCATGGCAAGAGCCAGCGCCCCCGCCGACACCCCCCGGAGGATCCGCCACCAAAGGTGCTGTTCCTTGGGATAGCCGGGAAACATCATGTCAGGAAAGGCATCCCAGAAAACCAGCAGAAGAATGACCCCCACCCCGTAAAGAAGCAGCAGAAGGATCCCCAAATGGAAAATGCGGTAAGCCGCCACAGGCACCAGCCCAAAAAAGAGCGCCCCCAAAGCGGAAAGGAGAGCAAGGGATGCAACAATACGTTTCATGAAAAGGGAACCTCCTGGTGTAGTAGTAAAGAAACCAAACTCCGCACAAAGCACCACAAAATCCAACCCCTGCCCCCAGCAGAGGCATCAAAGCCACTCTAAATCCCGCCCCCCAAGCCCTAGCCGCAAAGTGGCTCCCGCCGGAGGCACCAAAGCCGTTCTAAAATCCCTGGCCCGCAGGCCACGGCCGCGAAGCGGCTCCGATTTTCGCCGCAGCGAAAATCACCTTATCCGGCCAACGAGCCTCCGGCCGCAAAAGCCCGGACGCTGGTAAGCGGCAGCACAAATCCAGGATGCCAGCACACTCCAGCCGCCATGCGGCATTTGCCGCGAAGCGGCTCCGCCGGAGGCACCAAAATCCCCCCCGGAGGGTTAGGGGGCCCACGGGGGGACTAGTCCCCCCG
>JAAWEO010000169.1 GCA_022794295.1 Angelakisella sp.
GGCCGGAGGCTCGTTGGCCGGATAAGGTGCTTTTTTCTGCGGAAAAAAGCGGAGCCCTTCGGGCTAAGGCCGCTTCGCGGCAATGGCCTGCGGGCCAGGTTGGAACGGCTTTGGTGCCTCCGGCGGAGCCGCTTCGCGGCTAGTGGCCTGCGGGCCAGGTTGGAAATGGCTTTTGTGCCTCGGGGCGGGGGGTTAATATGGCTTGAAGGGGCTGGCCCCTTTTCAGCGTTATAAAATAACGCTGAGGTCTTGTATCTGCTTTGGGAGGAGGTGACTGGTCTGGATATTCTGTTTGACGAAGAACGGCTTTTGCAGCTGGTGACCAATCTTTACGTCCTTACTGGTATTACTGCCAATATCCTGGACCCCCGGGGGCAGGACATCCATCTGTTCAAGGATCATCCGCCCTTCTGCCGGGCGATTAATGCTCTGCCGGAGGGGCATCAGCGGTGTGTCCGGTGCGATATGTGGAAGGTGAAAAACTACACTGCCGAAGGGGGCTTCCAGTTCTACCGGTGCCATGCCGGCATCTGTGAGGCGGTAATGCCCCTTTACGACAAAAAGCAGCCCCTGGCTTACCTGGTGTTCGGCTGCTTTTTGGACGACACCCCCCTGGAGGAGCAGTGGGAACGCACCCGTCAGCGGGTGGAGTGGTATCCCGGCGGGGCGGAAAAGCTCCGGGAGGCGTTCTTCCAGTTCCGGCAGTACACCCCCCAGCAGCTGCAGGCTTATTCCGAGACGCTGGAGGCCCTTTCCGCCTACATCCGCCTGAAGGGGATGATCCTGCGCACCGAGCAGAGCGACCTGCAAAAGCTGGAGCTGTACCTGGAGCAGCACTATATGGAGAAGCTCTCCCTGGCCTCGGTGGCCCGGGAGCTGCATATCGGGCGGACCAAGCTGTGCGGTTTGGCCAAGGAGCTTTCCGGCGGGCATACCCTCTCCTGGTTTATTGCCCAGCGGCGCATCGATGCCGCCAAGCGCCTGCTTTTGGAGACCAGCCTTCCCATCTCCGCTGTGGCGGAGCAGGTGGGGGTCAACGACTATAACTATTTTTCCAAGGTGTTCCGTTCTATGACCGGCACCACCCCCAGCCTCTTCCGGAAAATGGGCAAAAAAGCGCCGAAGGAAATGGAAGCGTAAAATTCCCGGACCGTTTTTTAGCAAAATCGTACAAGAAGCCCCCCTTTGTACGATTTTACTATTTTTCGGACTTTTAAGCCTATAAAAAAACAGAATCGATAATTATAATAAAAGCATGGGCGCTTAATTTGTATAATTTTTCCAGGTTAAGTGCCCGGTTATCTTTAGGCGAAGAACTAGGAAAAAAGGAGAATGAAAATGAAGAAGATCCTTACAGCACTCCTGGCTGCCTGCATGGTTTTGTCCATGGTGGCTTGCGGCGGCGGCAATAACAACAGCCAGCCTGCGCCTGCTCCCACCCCCGATGCCGGCAGCAACAGCACCGGGCCTGCCGCTCCCACCGGTGAGAAGATCCCCATTAACGTTATCGCCGCCGAGTACGGCCAGAACACCAAGGACTGGTGGGCCAACTTCCAGAAGGAGTTTAACGAGGCCAACACCGGCATCGACCTCACCGTCGAGGTCGTCTCCTGGAACGACATTTACACTGTGGTGAACACCCGCATCGGCGGCAACGCTGCCCCCGACATCCTGAACATCGACGTTTTCGCCGACTATCAGGCTGACGACCTGCTGCTCCCCGCAAAGGATTTCGTTTCCGAGGAGACCTACAACAAGATGTACCCCGCCTTCCTGGAGCAGTCCGTTGTGGACGGCACCGTCTGGGCTATCCCCGACCTGGCTTCTGCCCGTGCCATGTACTACAACGTGGACATCCTGAAGAACGCCGGCGTGGATAAGGTCCCCACCACCTGGGAGGAGCTGACCGAGGCCTGCAAGAAGATCAAGGCCTATGACGCCAGCATCTATCCCTGGGGCATCGATATGACCACTGACGAAGGCCAGGCCGCCTTTGCCTATTACATCTGGAACAACGGCAGCGACTTTACCGACGCCGATGGCAACTGGGCCCTGAACAGCGACAAGAACGTTGAGGCCATCGAGTACGCCATCAGCCTGGTAAAGGATGGCTACACCAACACCGATCCCGCCAACGAGACCCGGTACAACCTCCAGGATCTCTTCGGCGCCGGCAAGCTGGCCATGGTCATCGGCCCGAACTCCATCCCCACCTACATCGCTGACAACTACGCCAAGGCCAACACCCCCAAGGAGGAGCAGATCAACTACGCCTTTGCTCCCATCCCCACCAACGGCGGCAATCCCTCTGTTTCCGCCGGCGTTATGGACCGCTTCATGTGCTTTGACAACGGCCATTCCGCTGAGAAGCTGGAAGCCATCAAGACCTTCTTCGACTTCTTCTATGAGGACAGCCGGTACTCCGAGTGGGTGCTGATGGAGGGCTTCCTCCCCGCTACCTCCGCCGGTGGCGAGATCGTCGCCAAGGCTGACGCCTCCATGGCTCCCTGGGTGGAGATCGTGGGCAGCTGTAAGTTCTACCCCACCGCCAAGGCGGAGTGGGCCGACGTGAAGCAGGGCGTCATCAACGTGGAGCAGCAGGCTCTCCTGGGCGGCAACGTCAAGGAGCTGCTGGATAACCTCCAGAAGGAGATCGCCGGCTAAATCAAGCCCGTCAAACATGATCCATCACTGCGGGCCGGGCCGTTTTCTGGCCCGGCCCGCAGTTTTTTCTTCCAGCTGTTTGCAGGGGGCGGGAGCCCTCTCCCACCCTCTGGAATCAGCTGGAAGCCAGCTGTTCCCCAACATTTGAGGAGGTGACCTTTGTGAGCAAAAAGACATACCGCAAGATCGAGCCCTATATCTGGATCGCCCCCAGTGTGATCCTGATGGCGATTTTTATCGTGCTTCCGATTTTCTCGGTGTTTGAGCGGTCGATGAACAAGGTGAGCCGGGCCGGGAAGCTGCAGGGCTTCAACAACTTTGGGAACTTCACCAAGGTTCTGGGCAGCCCCACCTTTGGCCTGGTGCTGAAGAACACCATCGTTTGGACCATCGCCGTGGTGCTGATCTCCACCTTCCTGGGCTTCTGCCTGGCCCTGGTGCTGAACAACAGCTTTAAGGGCCGCAAAGCTGTCCGGGCCATCGTGGTGTTCCCCTGGGCCACCACCCTGGTCATCCAGGCCAGCGTCTGGAAGTTCATCATCAACACCGACTACGGCACCCTGAACACCCTGCTCATGCGTCTGGGGATCATCAGCCAGCCGGTAAACTGGACCCCCACGCCGGCAGCCTACTTTGCCTGGGAGATCGCCTGCGGAATCTTCGTCACCATCCCCTTCGTCACCTTCTGCGTCCTCTCCGGCCTTCAGAGCATTGATACCTCCTACTACGAGGCCGCCACGGTGGACGGGGCCAACTACTGGCAGAAGCTGTGCAGCCTGACCATCCCCCTGGTGCGCCCCTCCCTGACGGTGGCCACCGTGCTGAACATCATCTATGTCTTTAACTCCTTCCCCATCATCTGGACCATGACCAAGGGGGACCCGGCCAACCAGACCGACACTCTGGTGACCTATCTGTACAAGCTGGCTTTCTACAACGGCAAACAGGGGGAGGCCGCCGCCGTTTCGGTGATCGGCTTCATCATCCTGCTTATCTGCGCCAGTACATACATGATCTACACCCTGCAGAAAGGAGATGATACCTGATGACAGGAGCCCAAAAGCAGGTCTCGGTAAAAAAGACGATCCTAAAGGTACTGCTGTACTTTGTGGTGCTGGACGTCTGCGTCATCACCCTGTACCCCTACTTTGCCATGCTCTGCACCGCCCTAAAGAGCCGGGTGGAGATCTTCTCCGCCGAGGGCACCATCCTGCCCATCACCGCCCTGTGGTCCAACTTCATCGACATCTGGAGCCGGGCTCCCATGGGCCAGTATCTCCTTAACTCGGTGCTGGTAGCCGGGGGATCCACCATCATCGCCATGCTCTGCGGCATCCCCGCCGCCTACGCCCTGGCCCGGATGAAGTTTAAGGGCCAAACTGCATTCCTGGGCTTCATCATCGTTTCCCAGATGTTCGCCCCGGTGGTGCTGCTCATTGGTATCTACCAGGTGATGCAGACCCTGAACCTTACCGACAGCATTTGGGGGCTTATCTTCATCAACGCGGCGTTTAACCAGGCCTTTACGGTCTGGCTGCTCCGGGGGACCTTTATGAGCATCTCCCCGGAGATGGAGCAGGCCGCCACCATTGATGGCTGCACCCGCACCCAGGCCATGCTCCGCATCCTGATCCCTGTTGCGGCCCCGGGCATTGTTACCACCCTGATCTTCATTTTCATCAATGCCTGGAACGAGTACACCGTGGCCCTCTGCCTGATCCAGACTGACACCCTGAAGCCCCTGACGGTTGGAATCAACACCTTCAACGGGTACAACATGATCGAGTGGCAGTATCTTTTCGCCGCATCCATCTTCGCCATTATCCCGGTGGTGATCCTCTTTATGTGCATCGAAAAGAACCTGGTCAGTGGTCTGGCCTCCGGCGGCGTAAAGGGATAATACAAAAGCAGAAGCAAATGAAGGCCCGGAGCATTGCTCCGGGCTTTTGTCTTTGGAGCCCTTGAACAGGCTCTTAGAGGCTCAAAAGGGACGCCGCAAAAACGCAGCGTCCCTTGGTTGGTTTTCAGGCTGTTTGACCTAGGGCGTGCCCCTAAAGTCGCCGCCCCCGTCTTTTTCTACAGGAGAAGGGAGCTTGACGACGTCGAAAATGCTCGGAATCCACCAAGGATTCGGCGTAGCCGACGGGCTCGAAAGGCTGGCGAAGCCAGGCTGTCAGAGCTCC
>JAAWEO010000170.1 GCA_022794295.1 Angelakisella sp.
GGCGCTGTCCGCCCTGGACCCGGACCGGACTGATGTCCGGTGACAGAAAGGCTGCCCGGTACTGGGCGTTGGGCTTCGGGTATGGTGCTGCGCCGGCAGAAACCTCGCCCGCCCCAGTCTGTCAAAGGCCGGGGAATCGCCCCGCCCTGCACCCGTTCAGACTCCAGGCACCCACTATCCCTTCCGCACACCGTCAAGCCGCAAAGCGGCGGGTAGGGTCTGTCAGCGGCCATCAGGCCGCCCGTTAAGGCGCGTCAGCGCCGGGTAGGGCCTGGATTCGGCCTCCAGGCCGCGCATGGCGTTGAGAATCGCTATGACCGATACACCTACATCTGCAAATACCGCTTCCCACATGTTCGCTTGCCCCATGGCACCCAGCAGTAAAATGAAGCCCTTTACCCCCAGCGCAAAGATAATGTTCTGCCGGGCGATCCCCAGCGTCCGCCGGGCAATCCCTATGGCCTGGGGCAGCTTTCCAGGGGCATCGTCCATTAGTACCACGTCCGCAGCCTCAATGGCTGCATCAGACCCCAGCCCGCCCATGGCGATCCCTACGTCCGCCCGGGAAAGAACCGGCGCATCGTTGATGCCATCTCCCACAAAGGCCAGCTTTCCCTTCCCGGAGGATTCCTCCAGAAGCCGCTCTACCTGGGCCACCTTGTCCCCCGGCAAAAGCTGGGTGTAAACCTCGTCCAGACCCAGCTCCCGGGCTACGGCTTCTCCCACCTCCTTGGCGTCCCCGGTGAGCATCACCGTCTTTTTTACCCCGCTGGCCCGCAGCCCCTCAATGGCCGCTTTGGCGTCCGGCTTTACTTCGTCAGAGATCACAATGTGCCCTGCATATTTTCCATCCACCGAAAGGTGGACGATGGTGCCGGTCTGACGGCAGTCCCCGCAGGAGATGCCGCTCTCCTCCATCAGCTTCCGGTTCCCGGCGCAGACGGTCCGGCCATCAATGTTTGCCCGGACCCCGCGGCCGGAAAGCTCCTCCACCTGGGTGACCCGGCTCCGGTCTACCTCCTTCCCCCAGGCCTCCCGCAGGGAGTGGGAGATGGGATGCTCCGAGTAGCTTTCTGCCAGGGCAGCCAGCTCCAGAAGGGCAGCCTCGTCCATCCCCTGGGGATGAATGGCTGTGACCCGGAAGGTCCCCTTGGTCAGGGTCCCGGTCTTGTCAAAGACCACCGTCTCTACCCCCGCCAAAGCCTCCAGATAGTTGCTCCCCTTTACCAGCACCCCTATCCGGGAGGCACCGCCAATGCCGCCGAAAAAGCTGAGGGGTATCGAAATAACCAAAGCGCAGGGGCAGGAGATCACCAGAAAGATCAGGGCCCGGTGCAGGCCCTCCTGCCAGCCTACAGAGGTCAGCAGGGGAGTGAGCACCGCCAAAGCCACAGCGGCCAGCACCACGGCCGGGGTGTAGTACCGGGCAAACCGGGTGATGAAGTTTTCCACCTTGGCCTTTTTGGAGCTGGAGTTTTCCACCAGGTCCAGGATCCGGGCTACAGTGGATTCCCCGTAGGGCTTGGTGGTGCGGACCCGCAGCAGCCCGCTTTGGTTGACGCACCCGCTGATGACCTCGTCCCCCGGTGCCACCTGCCGGGGCAGACTCTCCCCGGTGAGGGCGGCGGTATCCAGGGAGGAGCTTCCCTCCAGGATAACACCATCCAGGGGAACCCGCTCCCCGGGCTTTACCACAATGGTATCCCCCACCGCCACCTCGTCCGGATCCACCTGGCGGAGCTCTCCCTTTTCTTCGATGTTGGCATAGTCGGGGCGAATGTCCATCAGGGCGGCGATGGACTGCCTGGAGCGGCCTACGGCGTAGCTCTGGAACAGCTCCCCGATCTGGTAAAAGAGCATGACCGCCACGCCCTCGGGGTATTCCCCGGTGAAAAAGGCACCGATGGTGGCCAATGCCATCAGGAAATTTTCGTCAAAGACCTGCCCTCCGGCAATGTTCCGCACTGCCTTCCACAGCACATCCCAGCCGATCAGGGCATAGGCGGGGAGAAAAAGCAGCAGCTTGGATGCTCCCTCCAGGGGCACCAGAAGACCGGCGGCAAAAAGGGCGCCGCTGGCAAGGATGCGCCAGAGCATTTTCTTCTGTTTCCTGTTCATCATTGCTGCTCCTTACTTCAAAACAATTTCGCAGTCCGGCTCCACCTTTTTACAGACCCGGACCACCTCCTTCATGATCTCCTCCAGGCGGCCCTCCTCGGTTTCGATGGTAAGCTTCTGGGCCATAAAGCTCACAGAGGCACCCAGAACACCGGGGATCTTTTGGATGGCATTCTCCATCTTCGCGGCACAGTTGGCACAATCCAGGTCGATCATCTTGTAAGTCTTTTTCATAGGGGTCTGCTCCTTTCAGCGGATAAAATAATAATGGAACCGCCAGCCGGCGGTAAGAAACAAGGGGCGCCTTATTCAGAGACATGCTCCATGCCCTGGCCGAGGATGGCCCGGACGTGGGCATCTGCCAGGGAGTAGAAAACCGTCTTTCCCTGGCGCCGGTACTTTACCAGCTTGCTTTTCTTTAACACCTGCAGCTGGTGGGAGATGGCCGACTGGGTCATCCCAAGCAGCTGGGCAATATCGCAGACACACATTTCCGCCTCGAAAAGGGCGTACAAAATGCGGATGCGGGTGGTATCCCCGAAGATCTTAAACAGCTCCGCCAGGTCAAAAAGGGCCTCGTCCCCGGGCATTTCCTCATTTACCCGCTGGATGATCTCCTCGTGAAGGTGCATATATCCACAGCAGGGAGCTTCCTTTCTCGGCATCCGGCAACATCCTTTCATATGAGCTATTGTTCATTTGTTATTATATTCTCATGTCCCGAAAATGTCAAGGGGGAAAATCAAATCTTTACAAAAAAAGAGCCCCCAAAGGCGGGGACCCATAGTTAGGACATCTATTGGGGGTGTTCCGTGCCCCGGCGGCCGGCAAAGAAATCCCGAAGCAGTCCCCGGCATTCCTCCTCCAAAATCCCCCCCAGAACCCTAGGCGCCTCTGTCCCCGGGAGCTCCAGGCCGAAGAGATCGACCCGGGAGCCCAGAAATCCGGCGCCCGGATCCGCTGCCCCAAAGACCACCCGGTCCAGCCGGGCGTTGAGGCAGGCCCCTGCACACATGCAGCAGGGCTCCAGGGTGACGTAAAGGGTGCAGCCTGTTAGCCGCCAGCTTCCGGTTTTGCGGCAGGCCTCCCTGATGGCGGTAAGCTCTGCGTGGCCCAGGGCGCTGGGTTCCCCTTCCCGGGTGTTTCCGGCCCGGGCCAGGGGCACATCCCCCCGAACGATCACCGCCCCCACCGGCACCTCCCCCCGGAGCCCGGCAAGGCGGGCCTCCTCCAGGGCCAGGGTCATCCAGCGGCGGTGCTCCGCCAGCTCTTTGGGCGGCGGCTCCCGAAAGATCATTTCACCGGCACCCCCTCCAGCAGAGGCCGCCAGGTGGTCCAGCAAAGCATCCCAGCCGCCGCCAGAAAGGGAATGCTGGTGACGGTAGCCAAAAGCCGGTCTCCCAAGGTAAGGGGACCATGGTACTTCCGGATAAGGATTTCCCCCCGGAGACGCCGGGCCAGGGCTAGGCCTCCTGCCAAGCAAAGGAGAAAGGCGATGGCAGAAATGGACAGGGAGACATCCCGCTGGAGCTGGGCCCCCCCTGTGGTTCCGGCCAGCTCTACCGCCGAGGCCAGAAGGTTATAGACACAGTGGATCACAATGGGCACCAGAAGGGAATCGGAGAACACCGCAAAGAAGCCAAAGAGCAGGCCTGCCGCCAGGGCAGGGATCAGCTGGGGGACGGTGGTATGGCAAAGGGTGAAAGCCAGGGCGGAGATCAGGATTGCAAAGGTATCCCCAAAGGGCCGAGCCCCCTGGAGGATAGCCCCCCGAAAAAGGAGCTCCTCGAAGATGGCGGGGAGGATGGCGGCAGAAATAAGCCCCAGGAGCATCGGGGCTCCCTCTGAGGGAATGGCTGCCCGATAGACGGGGATCCGGTTGGGGAGGCTCTCCTGGATCAGCAGAGAAACCCAGGAGGAAAGGTAGTTGGAAAGGCTGCACACCCCAAGGCAGACCCCCAGGGCGGGGAGAAGGATCCCCTTTTTGGGGCGGCCCAGGGGAAACAGGGAGCAGCCGGCGCGGCGGGGACCGTGGAAGAACACAAAAAACAGAAGAGGGACCAGAAGGGAAAAGACATAGCTTGCCATGTTCACCAGCTGGATGACCGAATCCCCCGCCTGGATATTATGGCCCTGCCAGTACCAGCGCAGGAGGGCCAGGGGGAGGCTGGTAGAAAGGGCAGCCAGAAGGAAAAGGAGCATGGCGAGGCCTGCGGCAGAAAAATAACGCCGCAGGGCCATACGGCCCAGGCGGCGGTCCCGCACGGGGTCCACCCCCCAAAGGATATCACCTTCCATGCTGGGGTTCCTCCTTTTCAATAGACTCCTGCCAGTTAGGGGGCAGGGCGGTGATCAGGGCTAATTTTTGGGCACGGGAGAGGCGTTTTATAGCGGCTTCCCGGCGGAGGGCATCGGAGGGGGAGGGAAGCTGTTCGGCCCAGACGAGACAGACGGGGCGGCGGGAGCGGGTATATTTGGCGCCGCGGCCGGCGTTATGGGCTTTTAGGCGGCGGGGGAGGCTGTTGGTCCAGCCGGTATAGAGGGTACCATCTGCGCATTGGACCATATAAACATAGCAAAGCGGCACAAATACACCTTCCTTAGGCGGGCGAGGGCTCTGCCGGGGCAGCACCATACCCGAAGCCCAACGCCCAGTACCGGGCAGCCTTTCTGTCACCGGACATCAGTCCGGTCCGGGTCCAGGGCGGACAGCGCCTGGTCGAC
>JAAWEO010000171.1 GCA_022794295.1 Angelakisella sp.
GCTGCCAGGCGGCTGGGGGGTGCTGGCGGCTTGGTTTTGTGCTGCCGCTTACCAGCGTCCGGGCTTTCGCGGCCGGAGGCTCGTTGGCCGGATAAGGTGATTTTCGCTGCGGCGAAAATCGAGCCGCTTCGCGGCAAATGGCCTGCGGGCCAGTTTGGAACGGCTTTGGTGCCTCCGGCGGGGCCCTGCGGGCTAAGGCCGCTTCGCGGCGGGAGCTGGATAGGGTGGCTGCGGGGTGTTTGTTTTTATTTGATGCTAAAGGAGTTATTGTTTTATGAAGCGCAGAGTTGTTATCACCGGGATGGGGGCGGTGACGCCTTTGGGGAACTCTTTGGAGGAGACTTGGCAGGGGGTCCGGGAGGGGCGGTGCGGCATTGGGCCTATTACTGCTTGGGACGCCTCCGGGATGAAGGTGCAGCTGGCGGCGGAGGTTCGGGGGCTGGATGTTACGGCCCACATCCCCAAGGGAGAGGCCCGGAAGATGGCCCGCTTTACCCAGCTGGGTCTTATTGCCGCCACAGAGGCCTTCCGCCAAAGCGGTATTACCCCGGAAAACACCAATCTGAACCGGTGCGGGGTCATGGTCTCCAGCGGCATCGGGGGGCTGCCGGTGATCGAGGAGGAGCACGGCAAGGGGCTCCAGAAGGGGTGGGACCGGATCTCCCCCCATTTTATCCCTATGAGCATTACCAACATGGCCGCCGGGACCATTGCCATCCGGCTGGGGCTGAGGGGGATGTGTTCCTCGGTGGTTTCTGCCTGCGCCAGCGGCAGCAACGCCGTGGGGGACGCCTTCCGGCAGATCCGGGACGGTTACGCCGACGCCGTGGTGTGCGGCGGCACGGAGGCTGCTATCACTCCCTTGGCGGTGGGGGGCTTTACCTCCATGCGGGCCCTTCACGAGGGGACGGACCCCAGCCGGGCCTCTATCCCCTTTGACAAGGAGCGCAGCGGCTTTGTTATGGGGGAGGGCGCCGGTGTCCTGGTGCTGGAGGAGCTTCACCACGCCAAAAACCGGGGCGCCCAGATCCTGGGGGAGGTGCTGGGCTATGGCTCCACCTGCGACGCCTACCATATTACCGCCCCCGCCCCCGGGGGAGAGGGTGCCGTCCGGTGCGTGGCGGAGGCCTTGGCTGACGCGGAGCTCTCCCCCCGGGAGATCGGGTATATCAACGCCCACGGCACCAGCACCCCCCTGAACGACCGCACCGAGACCCAGGCGATCCATGCCGTTTTCGGGGAAAATCCGCCTCCGGTGAGTTCCACCAAGTCTATGATGGGCCACCTGCTGGGGGCCAGCGGGGCGGTGGAGGCCATCGTCACTGTTATGGCCCTGAAGGAGGGCTTCCTCCCCGCCACCATCAACTACCGGGAGCCCGACCCGGAGTGTAACCTGGACCCCATCCCCAACCAGGGAAGAAGCACCCTTGTCACGGCGGCCCTTTCCAACTCCTTGGGCTTTGGGGGGCACAATGCAACACTCGTCTTTGGACGGTATCAGGAGGTCTGATCTATGCCGGAACTGGATTCCAACCAAATACAGGAGATTCTCCCCCACCGGTGGCCCTTTCTGCTGGTGGACCGGATCACCGACTACGCCCCCGGGGAATGGGCCCGGGGCAGAAAATGCGTCACGGTAAACGAGCCCTTCTTCTGCGGCCACTTCCCCCAGTACCATGTGATGCCCGGGGTGCTCCTTTTGGAGGCCCTGGCCCAGGTGGGGGCGGTAGCGGTTCTTACCAAGGAGGAAAACCGGGGAAAGCTGGCTTTCTTTGGTGGTATTAAGGACGCGCGCTTCCGGCGGCAGGTCCGGCCGGGGGACGTGGTGGAGCTGAGCTGCACCTTGATCCGGGCCAAGGGGCCTGTGGGGATCGGGGAGGCGGTGGCCACCGTAGAGGGTGAGCTTGCTGCAAAGGCCACGCTGACCTTTGCGGTAAAATAACAGGCTGCGCCATCCACCGCCATTTAAAATTTTTCCGCACACCGCCAGGGCAGGTCTTTTCCTGCCCTGGCGGCATACCTGGAGATTTTGAGTGGGCTCTTACATCCCGGAGGGTGAACACCTGCTTCTTTTGTCAAAAAAGCCGAAAAAATCCCGCTGCGCCCTTGTCCCTTTTATTTCGATGTGGTAAAATAATTGTATCTATCCGTCCTTCCCCCAGGGGGAGGAACCATCGAGGAAGAAAAGAGGGGTGCGACTTCAATGGCTACACGAAGCAAGGTAAAGGTGCTTGGCACCACCTATTACATCACAACCTCCGGCAGCGAGGACCAAATGCGCCGCATTGAGGAACAGATGAACGACCAGCTGGCGGCGATTTTGGAGCAGCGCCCCAGCTTATCTACCCTGGACGCCCTGGTGATCCTTTCCCTGAACCTGATGGACGAGATTACCGACGCGGAAAACTCCACCGACCGGATGCGGGAGCAGCTGAGCCAGTACCTGGAGGATGCCGCAAAGGCCCGGATGGAGCTGGAGGACCAGCGCCGCCAGTGTGAGCGCCTGACCCAGGAGCTTGCTGACGAAAAACGCCTGTGCAGCCAGTTCCGCCAGGAGCTGGAAAAGCAGAAGCGCCAGTTTGACCGGGCCCGGATGGAGCTGAGCCGCCTGGGCCAGGATGACGACGAGGAGCAGAGCTGATGGAAAAGCCGCTTCTGCTGGCCCCAGCCGGGGGGCGGGAACAACTGATCGCCGCTGTCCGGGCCGGTGCCGATGCTGTTTATCTGGGGGCCGGCGGCTTTAATGCCCGGGCCGGTGCGGAAAACTTTGGGGAGGGGGCTCTGAGGGAGGCGGTGGCCTACTGCCACGGCCGGGGGGTGGCGGTCCATGTGACCCTGAACACCCTGATCACCGACCGGGAGACAGGAGACCTGCTCCGGCAGCTCCGGGAAATCGCCGAAAGCGGCGCCGACGCCCTGATCGTCCAGGACCTGGGGGTGGCGGCCCTGGCGCGGCAGTGCTGCCTCACCCTTCCCCTCCACGCCAGCACCCAGCTTTCTATTCACAATACCACAGGAGCCCGGGCCATGAAGGACCTGGGCTTTTCCTGCATTGTCCTGGCCCGGGAGCTTACCGGGGAGGAAATCGCCGCCATTCACCGGGAAATGGGAAAAGAGATCCAGCTGGAGACCTTTGTCCACGGGGCGCTGTGCATGAGCCTTTCCGGCCAGTGCTACCTTTCCGCCATGCTGGGGGAGCGCAGCGGCAACCGGGGCCGGTGCGCCCAGCCCTGCCGCCTGGATTTCCATTCCCCCCAGGGGCGGCAGTACGCCCTTTCCCTAAAGGACCTTTCCCTTTTGGAGCGGATGGACGAGTTGGCAGGGACCGGGGTCTCCTACCTGAAAATTGAGGGGCGGATGAAGCGCCCCGAATATGTTTACGCCGCCACCGCCGCCTGCCGGGCCGCGTTGGACGGGGAGGAATACGACCTGGAGACCCTGCGGGCGGTGTTCTCCCGCAGCGGCTTTACCGACGGGTATCTCACCGGGCGCCGCAGTCTGGAGATGTTCGGCTGGCGCCGGAAGGAGGACGTCACCGCCGCTGCCGGGGTACTCCGGGGGCTGGAGGTCTCCTATCAGAAGGAATCCCCCCGGGTACCGGTGGAGATGGCGGTCACCCTCCGGGAGGGAGAAGCCGCCAGACTGGTCATCCGGGACGGGGAGCGGGAAACCAGCCTGGCCGGTCCGGTGCCGGAGCGGGCAATCAACCGCCCCACCGATGAGGAGCTTTGCCGCCGGGCAATGGAAAAGACGGGAGGAACCCCCTTCTTCCTCCAAAAACTGGATTGCGGCATCGGGCCGGGGCTGATGGTCCCGGTGTCGGCCCTCAACCGGATGCGAAAGGAGGGGCTGGAGAAGCTCCTGGCCCTTCGGGAGGAGGTCCTTCCCCACCCCTTTACCATGCCGGAGGGAGAGCCGGGGGTCCATCCCAAGCTGCTGAATCTGAAATACCCGGAGCTTCGGATCCGGGTGGAGCGGGCGGACCAGCTCTCCCAGGAGCTGACCGAGCCTGCGGCCCTGGTGATCCTGCCCATGGAGGAGCTGGACGCCCACCGGGAGCTGATCTCCCGGCTGGGGGAAAAGGCCTGTGCCGAGCTGCCGGTTTTCCTGCCCCCGGGGCAGGAGGAAAAGGCGCTGGAGACGCTGGAGGCCCTTCGGGACGCGGGGGTAACCAAGGCCCTGTGCGGGGGGCCGGGGCAGGTGCTGCTGGCCCGGCGGGCCGGGCTGCGGGTTTACGGAGACTACGGGCTGAACGTGCTGAACTCCATTGCCCTAAAGGAATGCGGGGGACTGGGGGTTGAGGATATGACCCTCTCCTTTGAAAACAATCTTCGTCAGGGGTTGGCACTGGGGGATTATCTTCCCTTTGGGATCATCGGGTACGGATACCTGCCCCTGATGACCTTCCGGGCCTGTCCGATCCAGGGGGACAAGGGATGCGGAGGCTGCCGCGGGGAAGGGATTTTGACTGACCGGCTAGGGAAGGAATTCCCGGTTCTTTGCCACCGGCGGCGGTACAGTCAGCTATTGAACACGGTACCGCTTTACCTGGGGGACAAGCAGGATGTGCTCATAGGATTTTCTCATGTAACGCTGCGGTTTACCACGGAGAGCCGGGGGCGGTGTGAGCGGGTGGTGCAGCTTTGGCGGGAGGGTGCACCGCTGCGGGAGGAGCGCACCAACGGGCTATATTTTCGGGAATTGAAGTAGGAAAAACCCAGGACCTTGGGCGGGCGAGGCCTCTGCCGGCGCAGCACCATGCCCGAAGCCCAACGCCCAGTACCGGGTAGCCTTTCTGTCTCCGGACATCAGTCCGGTCCGGGTCCAGGGCGGACAGCGC